>JBFYYO010000064.1:0-19727 GCA_041310025.1 Syntrophobacterales bacterium | reverse complement strand
CACTCGCTCCAGAGGAAGAAAAGAGTCCCCGCAGCCAGCAGAAAGCCGGTCACGGTGAGGACCATCTTGGTGTGGAGGCTCAGCTGGCCCCAGTAATGCCTGCGGGCCGTCCTGCTCTCGAGGGTCCGCATCAGTTCATGGAGCACCATGAACCCGATGCCCCCGGCGATGATGAGGCAGGGAATGGTGAGGCTCACCAGAGCGTCGTCACAGTAGCGCATCATGTTGTCGGAAAAGAGGCTGAAGCCGGCGTTGCAGAACGCGCTGACGGCATTGAAGATGGCATGGTAAAGGGCGGCTACCGGTTCGTAATCTTCCCGGAAGCGCAGGAAAAGGAGGATGGCACCGATGCTCTCGAAGCTGAAGGTGAAGATAAAAACCCGCTTGAGCATCAAGTGAAGATCGGCCTGGGGGCTGTGGGCGAAGACATCCTGGACGATGAAGCGCGACCGAAACGATAGGGATCGGCCGAGAGCCAGGATGAAGACCGTCGAAAAGGTCATGATGCCGAGGCCCCCCATCTGGATGAGGCCCAGGAGGGTCAGCTGCTGCCAGAAGGAGAACTGTGAACCGATGTCGATGACCGAAAGCCCCGTGACGCAGACGGCCGAAGTCACCATGAAGAGTGCATCGATGAATGAGATGTGAGTGCCGAAGCGGGTGGGCAAGGCCTCCAGGAGGAGGGTTCCTGCCATGATCAACAGGGCAAAGCTCGCGACGAGAATGATGGACGGCGCGGTCTGTCTTCGTGAACGCATACAGCGGCGATCCTGCTGGGTTGATCCAATGACTCGGCGATGCGTATACCACAGCTCGTGAATTTGTACAAAGGGAAGGGCGTGAGCGTGCCCGGGTGAATCGGGGCGGGCAAGGAAAAAGCACGAAATCGCAGCGGTGTTGAGTCGGCGCAGGGTGTGGGGGGATGGGGCGCCGGGGTTCTGCCGCACGATTTCGTGCTTTCGCTCCGGAAACCCCGGGAGGAAGTCCGCCCTGTAGGGCAGCTCCTCCCCGGGATGGGGCTTCCGGATCGTCTGGACCGTTCGTTGCCTACAGGATGTATCCGGTTTCGCCGTGCTGACTCAGGTCGAGGCCTTCCGATTCCTCTTCCTCGCTCACGCGCAGCCCCATGGTCACGTCGAGAATCTTCAGGATGATCAGGGTCATCACGAAAGAGTAGACCCAGGCGGCCAATACGCTCACGGCCTGAGTTCCGAGCTGTGCAGCGTTCCCGAAGAACAGCCCGTCGCCGCCTGCGGAGTTGATCAGCTTGGAGGCGAAGAGACCCGTCATGAGGGCGCCGACGGTGCCGCCCACGGCGTGCACGCCCACCACGTCCAGGGAGTCGTCGTAGCCGAGCTTGGATTTCAGGCTGATGGCGAAGTAGCATACCGCGCCCCCGGCGAGACCGATGATGATGGAGGACATGGGCCCGACAAAACCGCAGGCGGGGGTGATGGCCACGAGGCCGGCCACGGCGCCCGAAGCGATGCCGAGGGCGGTCGGTTTGCCCCGGTGGGCCCATTCCACGACCATCCACGAAAGGGCCGCCGAGCCGGCCGCAATGTGGGTCGCCACGAAGGCCGACCCGGCCAGACTGTTGGCGCCGAGGGCGCTTCCGGCGTTGAAGCCGAACCAGCCGAACCAGAGGATGCCAGCTCCCGTGATGGTCATGGTCAGGTTGTGGGGGGCCATGAGGTCGGTGCCGTACCCTTTGCGCTTGCCGAGAACGAGGGCCGCGGCGAGAGCCGAAACACCCGAGCTGATGTGGACGACCAGACCGCCTGCAAAGTCCAGGGCTCCCATTTCACGGATCCAGCCGCCGACACCCCAGACCCAGTGGGCGATGGGATCGTAGACGAGGATCGCCCAGAGCGTGATGAAGACCAGGTAGGTTTTGAACTTGATGCGCTCGGCGATGGCTCCCGAAATCAGGGCCGGGGTGATGATGGCGAACATCATCTGGAAGATCATGAACACCTGGTGTGGGATGGTCGCGGCATAGTCGGCATTGGGCTCCATCCCCACGTCGCTCAGGGCGAAGAACTTAAGCCCCCCGATGATGTGTCCGATGTCGGGCCCGAAGGCGAGGCTGTAGCCGAAAAGCGCCCACTGGATCGTGATGATGCCGAGGGCGACGAAGCTGTGCATGATGGTGCCGAGCACGTTCTTGCGCCGGGTCATGCCGGCATAGAAAAGCCCGAGGGCCGGGGTCATGAGCATGACCATGGCCGCCGAAGCCATAATCCAGGCGGTGTCTCCCGTGTCCACCTTGGGTGCGGCGGCTTCAGCCGGAGCGGCCTCGGCTGGGGCCGGGGCGGTCTCGGTGGCCTGAGCCAGCAGGATGGGGTTGGCCCCCGGCTCCTCTGCAAAGCAGGGCGCGGAGAAAAGAACTGCCATGAATAGAACGACCAGATATAGGGTGTACCGTTTCATTATGAATCCTCCAAACCCTTCCGGGTGGTTTGTTGACAGCGTGAAGTGTGCTGAATCAAGTGTGCTGTGCCTCTGTACCCTGGAATGATCAAAGGGCCTCGACTCCGGTCTCCCCGGTACGAATCCTCATGGCCTCCTGAATTTGCGAGACAAAGATCTTCCCGTCGCCGATCTTGCCCGTGTTGGCGGCTTTCTGAATCGTCTTGATGACGTCGTCGGCTCTTTCCTTGGGCACCACCAGGGTGAGCAGAAGCTTGGGGATGAAGTCGACGCGGTATTCCGCACCCCGGTAAACCTCCACGTGCCCCTTCTGGCGACCGAACCCCTTGACTTCGGAGACGGTCATGCCCTGAATGCCGATGTTCACGAGGGCTTCCTGAACATCCTGCAGCCGAAACGGCTTGATGATCGCTTCGATCTTCACCATCTGTGTGTCCTCCCTGTCCGTTCTGTATGATTTGAAAGTAAGCCTGTCCACGACTGACACAATCGTAAAGGCAAGCCCCTTGCCAACCCTGAGCTTATTGACTTAAGTTGCTTGAATAGCATGATAAATTCTTCTTGGGGGCAATCCCTGAATCTTACAATTTTGTGCGATATTGTGACTCGTTTCAGAAATGATCCCCGAATGGCACAAAATTGTGACTATTGTGGTTACGATCTGGAAAGGAGGAGAGGGGATCGGTGGCAATCAATCGCGGTTTTGAGCAGCATCTGCAATTCTTGATGAGAAGGGCTGCTTTGCGCGTTGGGGGTAAGCCCGCCTCCAAGGGAAAGGCCCGCATCAACATCCTGCTCGATGCAGAGGTCGTTGCATACTTTAAAGCCCAGGCTGGTGGAAGAGGTTACCAGACACTCATCAATGAAGCACTGAAAGTGAGCATGCTTGACCGGGATCTGGAATCTACCATACGCCGGGTCATACGTGAGGAATTAAGGGCTACGAGTTAATGCATCAGGGTTTCCACGGGGCGGCTGTGGTGGACTTTGCGGGCCACCATGATGAATCCGGTGTGGGCCACCATGCGGTCGAAGGGGCGGGCACGGAGCTCATCGATCTTCCAGTCCCTTTTCAGCAGTTCGAATGTGTTCACGTTGGCGAAGCCCCAGGCTTTGAGCTCCCGCCACATCCACTGGACCTGGCCCACGTTGGGGCTGAGGCTCACGAGCAGGCCGCCCTGGCAGATCATGCGGCTCACCGAAGCCACAGCGTGCCAGGGCTCCGGAAGGTCCAGGAAGACGCGGTCCACGGGACGGCGGAGGCTGAAATCCTGGATGTCTCCGATGACGAGATCGAAGGCGGGAGGTCTGGCGCCGAAATAGCGGCTGACGTTTTCCAGGGCCTGGGCCGCGAATTCGGGCCGCTTTTCAACGGAGATGAGCCGGCCTCCGTTGCCGACGGCTCTGAGGAGACACAGAGTCAGGGCTCCCGAGCCGACCCCCGATTCCAGAATGGTCTGCCCGGGGTGGACATCGGCGTAGAAGATCATCGCGGCGAGATCCTTGGGATAAATGATCTGGGTCTGCCGCTTCATGTTGAGAATGTAGTCCTCGAGGCTCACCCGAAACAGAAAGAGCTTGGCCCCTGTATTGGTTTCGAGCATGTCGCCTTCCTCTCTCCCGACTACATCCATCAGATGAATGGTGCCCAGGTGGGAGGAGTAGGGGGCATCCTCGATTTTGATGAGCCATTTCTTGCCTTTCTGGGAGGTCAAGAGAACCCATTCGCCAACTGAAAAACCCGCCATCGACTGTGCTTGCTCCTGTTCGACTTCCAAAATGCAATGCCAGCGCCCCTGAAGTGTGTGGCACCATAGGGGAGCGCTTCCGCCTCGTCAACCCGATTCTGGCCGGGCGGTCCAATGGATGCTCGCGGGGGGTGAAGGGATGAGTGAATTTTGAGACGGTTTCTTAGTCGTTGCCAAAACGGCTGTGTGTCTCTATTTTTAAGAGCGAGTGCGCGATGCGGAATATCCTTGAAGTGTGCGTTTCCCCGGCCTCCCATTCTCTCCCTGATGCTCACCGTTGGAGCGCGGTCGCTGGGGAATCGCCCGCCATGCCGTTCGCTGCCTGGTCCGGCGCCGCCTCATGAGGAATAAGGGCGACCCGCCGTGAAGACCACGCTTGAACCGTTTACCGGAAGGAAGACCACGATGAAAATTTCAGTGAGAGCTTGGAGCGTCTTGCTCCTCGTAGGGGGGATCGTTTGCGGGCATGCCGTTGCGGCACTCTCCCAGGAGAAGCCGGAACTGGCGGGATGGGAGCGGAACAGCGCGTACAACAAGCACTACGATGTGAGCGAGTTCGATGATTTCAAGGGAGTGGTGGAGGAGATCGTCGACATCACGCCTCTGTCCGGCATGGCTCCCGGAGTGGGTCTGAAGATCAAGGACCAGGATGGGGACATGGTGGAGGTTCATCTGGGCCCCAAGTCCTTTGTCAAACTGGATGCCATCGGTTTGAAGCCGGGCGACAAGGTCAAGGTGAAGGGAGTCTGGGTGGCCCTGAACGACAAGGACGTCTTCCTGGCCTCCAAGGTCAAGAAGGGGGAAAGCACAGAGCTCAAGGTGCGCAGAACCAAGGATGGCGCGCCATACTGGACGTTCACCCCTGAGGAGCTGGCCAAGGAGAAGGGGGACTGATGCGCCGGTCCGAGTCGCGTGTGGATGGACAGGAGGCCGGGGGCTGGACAGCGATCCTTTGCTCCGTTCTTATGGCGCTCTGCCTCATGGGGATCGCTGACGGGGCCACTGCGGCCTCACCCCTCAAGGTGGTGGTCCTCACTGATGCCGCGGGCCTGGGGGACAAGGGATTCAACGATGTCTGCTGGTCGGGGGTGCAGCGCGCTCAGGCCGACTTCGGGCTCGATGCGCATTTCCTGCAATCGCGCGAGCAGGCCGACTATGTCTCCAACATCAGTCTGGCGGCCCGGCACAGCGATGTGATCGTCACCCTCGGATATCTTTTCGAGGATGCTCTGCGTCAGGTCGTTCCATCCTATCCCGACAAGCGTTTCATTCACATCGAGGGCATGTTGCCCGGCGACAATATCGCCTGTTACGACTTCCGGTCGGAGGAAGGCGGGTTTCTGGCCGGCCTGGTGGCGGGGCTTTATTCCAAAACCCGTAAGGTGGCCGTGGTGACCGGAATGGAGATCCCCCCGGTGGAGGCCTATGTGAGCGGCTTTCGGGCCGGGATCAAAACGGCGGAGCTCCACCGGAAGGAGCTCGTCGACGTGATCGTGGTTTCCGCCGGATCTTTCAACGATCCCGTCAAAGGGAAGTCTCTCGCTCAGGCGGCCATCGACCAGGGGGCCGACGTGATCTTCAGGGCGGCGGGAAATACCGGTGTGGGGGTCCTCGAGGCCGTCAAGGGGGCCCCGAACGTGGTGCTCATCGCCGAGGACCTGGACCAGGATGCGGAGATTCCGGGAAGAGTGCTGACCAGCACGCTCAAGCGCATGGACGTGGCGGTTTACGGCGCCCTCCAATCCATCGTGGAGAATCGTTTTCAGGGGGGCCATCACTGGCTGGGTGCGGCCGAGGGAGCCATGGACATCACGGACATGAAGCACAGCCGCCATTTGTTCGACTCAGCGAGCCTCGCCCGCATCCAGAATGGCCGTGAGCTGCTCAAGCAGGGAGCCCTGAAGATTCCCGGTAACGCCGGCGAGGTGAGTGGTTTTGAGCCTCCCCGGCTGGATCCATGAACGACTCTTCCGGATTCATCTCGAATCAGAGGCATGACCGATCCGCATTGGCCAGAGGGTGAGCCGATCATCGAGCTTCGGGGAATCTCCAAGCGTTTCGGAGATCTCTGGGCGAACCGGGATGTGGACCTGAGGGTGCGCCGGGGTGAATGCCACGCCGTGGTGGGGGAGAACGGAGCGGGCAAGTCCACGCTGATGCAGGTGCTCGCCGGCCGGTGGAAGCCGGATGGTGGGGAGATCCGGATCGCGGGGACCGAAGCGACCTTCGGGTCACCCCGTGACGCCGCCCGGGCGGGCATCGGGATGGTGCACCAGCAGTTCCTCATCTTTCCACAGTTGACGGGCCTGGAGAATATCCTCGTCGGGGCTCCTTCCGGCGGGATCCTCTCCCTGGGGCGCACCAGGGCCAGGCGCGACATCCTGCGGTGGTGCCGCATCTTCGGGTTCGACCTTCCCCTCGAGATCCCCGCGTACGATCTCCCTTTCGCCCAGCGCCAGCAGATCGAGCTCCTGAGGGCTCTCCACCGGGGAGCCGAAATCCTCATTCTCGATGAGCCGACGAGCCTGCTCTCGCCTCCCGAAGTTCAGCGCCTCCTGGCCCTGCTTCGATCGCTCAAGGAGCAGGGGCGCACCCTGCTCCTTGTGAGCCACCGGCTGTCCGAGGTTTTCGCCATTGCCGACACCATCACCGTCATGCAAAAGGGGACGCGGATTGTATCGGTCGCGGCGGAGCAAACATCGCCCGCCGAGATGGCTCGACTTATGGTGATGCTCGGGCCGGCAGGCGCAACCGGCTCATCGGGTCGCTCCAAGGGGGCCCTGAGCGATCAGGACCTTTCATCAACGGATGTTCCGCCTCTCGGACGCTCCGGTCCTCCCTATGGTGAAGTGCTGCTCGAGCTCAAAGCCGCCTGCGCGTCCCCGCACGGGAATGAGGCGGCTCTCCGGGACATCGACCTTGAGCTGCGATCCGGGGAAGTGCTGGGCATCGGCGGCATCGTCGGGAATGGCCAGAGGGTGCTCGCCCGCGTTGTCGGGGGACTGGGGGACCTGAGCTCGGGCCGGATCCTGTTCGAGGGTGAGGGGTGGGAAGGCCTGAGGCTTGCTGAGAGGCTTCGGCACGGTCTGCGCTGGCTTCCGGCCAACCTCCTGGAGGAAGGATTCTGCGCCGGGCGGTCGCTATGGGAGAACTATCTTCTGGGGCATCAGCGCCAGCCCCGCTTTCAATCCCGCGGCTGGCTTCGAAGGCGCGCCGTGTGCGAGTGGACGGAGGCTGAGCTCCAGGGCGGCGGGGTGCGGTTCAGAGACGTTCGCCAGTCCGCGGATACCCTGTCGGGGGGGAACGTCCAGAGAATGGGCCTGCTGCGCGCATTGAGCGGTTCGCCGCGGCTGGTCCTCCTGGAGCAGCCGGGCAGGGGACTCGACCTTCTGGGGCAGGAATGGCTGCGTACGCACCTGCGTGGCTTGAGTGAACAGGGTGCGGCCATTCTCGTGATTTCCTACGATCTGGATGAGCTCCTGACACTCTGCCACCGCATCGGCATCCTCTACCGGGGACGTCTCATGGGGATTGCCCCGGTGGGCGGACCCGAAGAGGAAAAGCTCGTGCCCTGGATGACGGGAATCGAATCGTGACCAGAATCTTCCTCAACTGGCTTCCGGTCCCTGTGGTCGGGGTGCTGCTCGTTGTGCTGATCGGCTGGATGCATGGTGCGGGTCCCTGGCACCTGCCGGCTGCCATCTGGACGGGGGCCTGGGGAACGCCCGAAGCGGCCATGGCAACCCTGGGCAAGATGTCGCCTCTGCTGCTCACGGGGCTCGCTGTTGCGCTGGCCTACCGCATGGGACTCCTCAACATCGGCTGTGAAGGGCAGCTCGTTCTGGGGGCGCTGGCCGCTGCCGTGACGGGAGGCTACTGCGGCGGACTTCCTGCGGGATTGGGATTCCTCCTGCCCCTCATGGCCGGGGCCGTGCTGGGGGGAGTCTGGGCTTTTCCGGCGGTCTGGCTCCGGCAGCGGAAGGGGGTTCACGAAGTCCTGAGCACCCTGCTGTTGAACACGATCGCCGTTTTTCTGGCCGAATACCTCGTACTGGGGCCGCTCGGGGACGGCACGGCCCTCGGTCGCACCCCTGCCATTGCGCCGCAGGCCGTGTGGCCCTCCCTGGGAGCAGGCGCCCCGGCCGGAATCACGGCGGCCCCCGTGGTGGCGTTGCTGATCTGCTGGGGGGCTCAGATCTGGCTTTCCAGGTCGGTGAGAGGCTACGAGGTGACGGCTTCGGGAAGCAACGCGTCGGCGGCGGAGCTCGCGGGCATTCCGGTAGCGAGCCTGCAGAGACGCATCTTTCTGCTGAGCGGTGCGTTGGCTGGGTTGGCCGGTGCTCTCGAGGTGGCGGCCGTCCATCACCGCTTCTATCGTGCTTTTTCGCCCGGTTACGGGTTCGACGGGATCACGGCGGCCTTCCTCGTGGGCGGCTCCCCCGGGTGGCTCTGGCTGAGCGGGCTGGTTCTGGCGAGCCTGCGTGCTGCAGACAAATGGCTTCAGCTGGCTCTCGGGATTTCCCCCGGAGCCATCTGGATCGTGCAGGCGGTTCTGCTGCTGACGGTGGCGTGCCGATTCCGCAGATCATCGAGGTGAAATGGCTGGGCTCACGACGTTATTCCTCCTGGGAGGCTCCCAGTCGACTCCGCTTCTCCTGGCCTGTCTCGGAGGCCTCCTTTCCGAGTCCAGCGGAGTGATCAACTTCGCCCTGGAAGGGATGATGCTCGTCGGGGCCTTCACGGCCGTCTGGGCGACCCATGTGACGGGCTCCCCCTGGATTGGGCTGGCGGCAGGGGCCGCGGGCGGCATGGCCGTCGCGGCTGTCCACGGCGTGGCCAGTCTTGCTTTCCGCGCCAACCAGATCGTGAGCTCCATTGCCCTCAACCTGCTGGCCGCGGGGCTGACGGGGACCCTGCTCAATCACGTGTTCCGTGTTTACGGTACCTCTCCCGCGGTCTCGAAGCTTCCCACGCTCGGGGACTGGATCCCATGGCTGGAGGGATCGGCGCTCGCGGTGTCCGGAGGACTGGGGTCCCTGCCCGTGCTGGTTCCCTGTGCTTTTCTCGCATCTCTTCTCGTCTGGTATTTCCTGCTGCACACGCCCTGGGGGCTTTCCATCCGGGCGTGCGGAGAAAACCCCATGGCCGCATCTTCCACAGGGCTGAAGGTTTCCTGGATCCGGTTCGGGGCGGTCACGGCAGGAGGCGTGTTTGCGGGTGCCGGGGGAGCCTATCTTTCCATCGGGGAGCTGGCCCATTTCGTGGAGCGCATGACCCAGGGGCGGGGTTACCTGGCCGTCGCCGCCCTCATTCTGGGCCGATGGATGCCGGGAGGAGCCCTGGCGGCGGTTCTGCTCTTCGGCTTTGCCGAGGCCCTGTCCCAGTGGCTCGCCGTCCGCTGGTCCCAATGGCCGCCGCAGCTGTTTCTGGCCTTTCCTTACTTGCTGAGCCTCACAGTGCTCCTCTTCCGCCGGGGGCGCCATGGCCCTCCATCAGCCTTGGGTCAACTCTGAGAGCGTGCTTGGTAACTGCCCGAGATTGTGGCTCGTCAGCCGTGTGAGCCACCCGTTCCTCAACAGGATCGAAGCGAAGCAAGCCTCAAGCGGTTCTGAGACGATTCATTTTTTACGACCTCAATAAGTGTATTTCCCATTCCGGCCCCCTGGCACTATACTGTGAGTGTTGGTCTGAAAAAGAAAATGGCCTCAGGGATGCTGAGAAAAGGCATTCAATCCGGAGTCGGGAAAGGGATTGATCGAAACCATGACAGAGTCGAATGCGGCGGAGACGGCCCGTGCGGGGGATCAGCGAGGCAGGAAGAGGGCCAACTTCAGAATTGCGCTGTTGTTGGTGCTGGTGGGAGCGATCCTTTTTATTTCCTACTACAGGGTCTTTCTCAAGGGAAGGATCTCCACGGACAACGCCTATGTGATGGCGGACAGCGCCACCATCAGCAGCCGGATCGCCGGAAACATCCAGGCGGTTCATGTGCGCAACGATGACGCCGTGAAGGCGGGGAGTCTGCTTCTGGAGTTGGACGATCGCGATTACCGGGCCATCTTGGAGAAGAACCGGGCCGCACTGGCTCGAACCGAGGCGGATATTGCGGTTGCCGAATTCACAGTGGAGCTCACCGGAAGTCAGACCGTGGCTCAGGTGCAGGCTGCGGAGGCCATGGTGAAGGCCGCGGAGGATCGTGAGAAGGAAGCTCGCCATCGCATGGAGGAGCACGAGCAGATGCGCGCCGGGGCAATGGCGGATTCGACGCACGCGCGCCGCGACATGGAGCGATACAATGCCCTGCTGGAATCGGGAGCGGGCTCCGAGCAGCAGCGAGACCGCAGCAGTACAACTTTCAAGAAGTCCAGGGCTCAGCTGGAGGCCGCCGGCGCCCAGATCGCTGCAGCGCGAGCGGCTCTGAATGCGGCCCTGCAGGACGTGGACCGGGCGAAGGCACAGCTGGAAAACGCGCGAGCGGATCAGCTCCGCGTGAATATCGAGAAAAACAAGCTTGCATCGCTCGCGGCCCGGCGCGGTGAAATCCAGGCGGAGCTTCACCTGGCGGAGCTCAACCTTTCCTACTGCACGCTGAAGGCCCCCATCAGCGGTTACATTGCCCAGTCCCGCATCCAGGTGGGAGACCGGGTCCAGCCGGGGCAGGCTCTCTTTTCCGTCGTTCCGCTGGATGAGGTCTACGTGGAGGCCAACCTCAAGGAGACTCAGCTGGAGGATATCCGGCTGGGTCAGAAGGTGGAGATGCGTGCGGACATTTACCCCGATCACGTGTTCCGAGGTGCTGTGGCCGGCATCCGGGCAGGAACGGGGGCGGCCTTTTCGCTCCTGCCGCCCGAAAACGCCACCGGCAACTGGATCAAAGTCGTCCAGCGCGTTCCCGTGAAAATACAGCTCGACGGGCCGCCGCCTCCCGAGTACCCCCTTCGGGTGGGCTCGTCGCTCAAGGTCACCATTGCCACGGCTGACAAGAGCGGCCCACGGCTGGCGGTCATTGCTGGGGAAGGGCCTGTGCGCCGGGAAGCCAGAAAAGGCGCATCGCATCAAGAAACGAGCCCCTGAGATGTGGGCTGCCGGGGGCCGCCGAAAGGGACTCTACTCGTTCAGGCTGAAATTGCCCTTTTTTTCGCTCACGCAAAGATGCAGGGGGCGCAGAGGCTCCTTGGGAACAAGAACCTCTGCGTTCTCGGCGGCTCCGCGTGAGCATGAAAAAACGATCCTTGATGAGCTCAGTCCTGAGGCAGGGTTTTGGCTTCCGTTTCGCTGAGCTTCAGTCTGGCCTTGACCAGTTTTCGGTAGTACTTCATGGCCTTTTCGGTGTTTCCCGTGCCCATGGCCTTGAGAAGATCCCCTTCGAGCTCGGCCACTTCCAGGCGGTCGTAGTAATCCAGCGTCTCTTTCATGTGGGCCAGGACAATCTTTCCGGTGAGGATGGGGTGGTTGTTGGTGACGTTGGCGTCTTTGAATCGCGTGCCGTGCTCCAGCTCGACCTCGAGACCCACCCGGAAATCCTCCAGGCCGATCTCCATCCCCTCCACATTGACTTCATTGAGGATGATTCGTGCTTCATCGGGCTGAACATCCGGTTCGCTGAGGGCCGACCAGTTCCTGATCTTCAGAGCTTCACAGACCCGCTTCACTTCATCCACAGTAATGTACACCGGCAGTTCCATAGGGTTCCTCCTTTTTGAATCATCGTGCTGCAGCCGCAAACTGACTGCATCTCCAACAGACCGAATGACCGAATCCACCGTCCTTCCCGCACTCGTCTGGCGGGAATCCGGGATAGCTCAGGTCCCTGAAATCCCGGGGGATGCGCGCGGCTATGACCCACAAGGAGCAGGGAACCTTATTCTGTAGACGTGTATTAAGCATTTTTGGGGAGATTATCCAGGGAGCCCCTCGAAACCGAAATCTCTAAGGGTTGTCGACAGTGCGGCTGCTGAGAACGGTTTGCTTCTGATCGACGACTTTCAGCCCTGTGCGCGTCCGCTGAACCTTCCAGGTGTTGTCTGCCGTTCCGGAGACGGACCTCTGGGCATTCTCCACCGTGTAGGAGGACAGGAAGCGCACCACTTTGACGTCCGGCCGCGATGTCTCCAACAGCTGTACATCGCCTTCCAGGGCGCAGCGAACCCGGTCCCAATTCCTGAAATAGTAGCCGAGATCGCGGCGGATGTAGTCTCGGCTGACATCGCCCCGCGCGTAGTAGCTCACCGAATCGGCATAGTAGTAAAGAATCGAGTCCAGGGACTTTTTGCTGGTGAGGTGAAGGATGTGCTCGACCAGCATCAGCACGTCCCGCTTCCGAATGGGAAGGGATTCGGCCGAGACTTCGCCGGGGGGCTTTTCTTGCTGAGCCGAACCGGAATCCTCACCGGTCGCACTCGAAGCGGAGCCGATGTCCCGCTGGGGGAAAGGCTCATTGAGACCGGAGCCTTCGGTTGGTCTCGAAATCCCGGCCGTCTGTTCGGTTGACGCAGGGGACTCCGTCGAGTCGTCGGAAGCCGCCCAGGTCTCGATGGTGTGGGCGGGCTCCTGGTAAGGAACGATATCGAGAACCTTGGGATGCTTGTCCCTGATGGGGCTGCCTTCGGATGAATAGGTGAGGGTGGCGCGTTTGTTCCGCAGGCGTTGGGCGGCGGCGGTGAGAGCGGCGATCTTCTGTTTGCCCAGGGAGGGGTCCCAGTAGAACACGATGTCGGGCACGTAGATCCCGTATTTGTCCACATGAAGCACGGTGACATCGAGCTGCCCCTGACTTGTGGGCGGCTTCTCTTCCGCCCTCGGAGCCGCTGCCTGCGGCAACACACCGCACAGAAGCCAGAGGATCAATGACAGGCTGAGGGTTCGAGCTGACCATTCAGTCGGAGCGAAACGCCTGGAAAAGTGACTCATCGTGCCCTTCGTGTGTGGGTTCCTGATTCGTGAGTACAGCTCCGCGCAATTGAGTGTCCAAAACCCGGCTCGTCATCCCGCTATTTCAATATGGGATGTACCCGCCGGAATTCCTCGGTGTTGGAGCGATGGATCCAGCCGAAAAGGACAATCTCGGTCGAGGTGATGACCGCTCCAGCCTGCCGCAGCAGTTCGATGCCAATGTCCCGGTTCAGAGCGGCCCGGGAAGATACGGCGTCGAGCACGATCTGGACCTCGAAGCCCGACTGGATGAGATCCAGGGCCGTTTGGAGGACGCAGACGTGCGCTTCCATTCCCACGACGATGATTCGGGACCGGCCGGAGGATCGGAGCGACTCGATGAACCCATCCTCCTGGCACGCGCTGAAGTGCTCCTTGATAAACACCTCCGGCGATCGAATCGCCTGAAGGACCTGGGGTATGGTGGGGCCCAGCCCTTTGGGATACTGCTCCGTCACCAGGACCGGAATATGGAATATCTCAGCGGCCCGGGTGATCTGGCTCACCTTCCAGGCGACTTGCTCCCAGTCGTCGATGATCTTCAACATGGCCTGCTGGATATCGATGACCAGAACGAGGCTGTCTTCGCGTCGGGCAATGAACGGGTGCCGGTCCAAGGTGGTCTCTCCAATGTGGCGTCCAACATATACTGTCTACAAAACAGCTCCCGGTGTCAACGGTCTCGACTGCTCGTGGGGAACTATCCAGAGTTTCCATCCAGGCTCAGTAAAGTCCAAGGGCCTTTCTGAGCCTCTCGGCTCCCTTGGGGACCTTCACACGCCCTTCGAGGATATCGTTCGGCGAAACGCGCCTGCCGTAGCAGGCGGCGTTGGTGTCGTCACGCGCCGCGAGCGATCGGCCGCATGACGATCTTCAAGCTTCAAGTTATCCCGACCTGCGGGCATCCGCAAGGGTTTACATAAAGAGGTCTGGAATATTTCTAAGGATTTGTTGGGATGAAGCGAAGGGTTTAAGTTGATCTGCTCGAATGGGTAGTGCCATGGATGTAGAGTGTGTCGATTCATCTGCATCCAACGTCACGGGATCATGGCTCACCACGAACCGATGAATTCATTAGCCTCTAAATAGAGTGAGATCAGATCAAATGGAACCACAGACGGTTTTGATGGTTGACAGAACACCGGTGATGGGCTAAAAATTTTTCCCGATAGAACTGCTGCAATCTCATCAGGTACATTTGTTTAAAAGGGAATCCCGTGGAAATCGGGAACGGTCCCGCCGCTGTAAACGGGGACGAAATCCGGTAAGGCCACTGTTTCGCCACGGCGAAATGGGAAGGTTCGGAGAGTAGGAAGATCCGTGAGTCAGAAGACCTGCCTGATGGAGAGAGCCGGTTCGGTGCGTGGAGATGCCGGGCTGGAGGTACGGGGATGAAGCGAAACAGGGTGCAATCCTTGGGGCATGGGGCTCCAGGGATTTTTTTTTGCCCGGGAACCGCTCCCGGTCCTGCAGTAGAAAGATCTTTTCTTCTCCACACAATCTTCAACGGGGTCGGCAGGTTGAGCCTGCCGACAGGTGCTCACCGCAGGGAGGTGTCAGATGAAGACGGGCATGGTTTTGTATGTCACGAAGGGGAAGGAGGACGTGCCGCTGCAGGAGTCCTGGAAGATCGGCAGGACATCGAGGTCGCTTGGGGTTGCCGCCGTTTGCGTGGCGACCTCCGAGGATGAGCTCGCCTACGGGTGGTGGCGTCTCATCACTCGGGGTATGCATCAGGTCCACTGCGTGGCCGCCGCGTATGATGCCGGCAGGGATGTTTTCGAACCGCATGGACTGCCGATGAGACTCTGGGGGTGAGGCAAACGGGTGAGCCCGGTCGATGACGCCTAAAGGAGGCCAGGCACGGACTGTCGGTGCTCCAGAGGAAAGCTGAAGGCGGGCGGGGCTAAACCCCGCCCCACCTGGAAATTGTTGACTGGGAATGCAGGGGCGGGGTTCATCCCCGCCCAGGAACTGGTCGAAAACCCTCAGGTCAACAACATCGGGGGCAATCCCCAATGCTGTTGAATCAGCGTCCGGTGCTCGTGCAGAATGAGAGACAGGGAGACACGGAGAATGGGGGACGAGGGGATTCACCGCGTCCCCGCGTCTCCCAGTCCCCCTGTCCATGGTAATTCAACGGGATTGGGGGCAACCCCCCCCCGCGTTTCGTTCAAATGATGAAGGAGGAAGCAGTGAAGAAAGCAGGCATCATGGGATGGGTAGGTCTGTTGGGGCTGGTGCTCTTGAGTGCCACATGTCTCGCGGGTCACGGGGAGAAGCGGGCCGAGAAAAGGGCCATCCTGCTGGCGGCCTTCGGGACCACGGTGCCCGAGGCCCAGAAGGCGCTTGAGAATGTGGAGAGCCGTGTCAGGGAGGCGTTTCCCGGAACCGAGGTCCGCTGGGGCTACACGTCGGGCATCGTGCGAAGCAAGCTCGCCAAGACGGGGAAGATGCTCGATTCCCCGGAGACGGCCCTGGCCAGGCTCATGGACGAACATTTCACCCACGTGGCCGTTCTCTCTCTACACACCATCCCCGGCCTGGAGTTCCACGATCTTTCCAGGAACGCCCACCTGTTCGGCCAGATGGCCGGCGGCTTTGAACGAATCACGGTGGCGTGGCCTCTTCTCTCATCCCACGAGGACCTGGTGCAGGTGGCGAAAGGCATGATCCGGCACATTCCATCCACACGGAAGGCTCAGGACGCAGTAGTGCTCATGGGGCACGGAACGGAGCACCATCCCTCCGATGCCATTTATTCGGCCATGAACCAGGTCTTCGGGGAGCTGGACCCGAACATCCACGTGGCCACCGTGGAAGGCTACCCGAATCTGGAAAACCTGCTTCCCAAACTGGAGGCCAGAAAAGTCAAAAGGGTCTACCTGATGCCGTTCATGGCCGTGGCGGGGGATCATGCGCGGAACGACATGGCGGGTGACGAGCCGGACAGCTGGAAGTCCATCCTCGTGAAGAAGGGTTATGAATGTGAGGTGGTGCTGAAGGGGACTGCAGAGTATCCGGAGATCGTGGAGGTGTGGCTGGATCACCTGCGAACGGCGTCTGCACATCTTCAGTGAGCGAGGATCAGGATGAATAAGGAGAAGGGGGGAGCTGGAAGCTCCGTTGTGGAGCTCCCAGCTCCCCCTGACTTTCCGCAGACAAAAAAAGCATCGGCTCCCGTGCTTCCCGTTCTGGCTCCGGGCCATGTGGTCGCAGGGAGCGTTGCAGCTGTCATGGGAATCCTTTGCTGAGGCCTGCAGATGAGCCGGGCTGAAGGCTGTCCGGTCGCGTCCGATGACACGGTCAGGGTGGTCTTGACCCGTCGTGGTGGGGACGAGTGGGAGAGGCGGAGGTAAGCTCCAGGAAAAAGTTAGAGTTATCTAATTTGATTTTGGATGTTGAATTTTTATGATGCAGCTCAAATCGCTCCGGGTCCCGATTTGGCTCGCTCGCCTCCCATTGCGGGCACCATAGAGACTTGACAGCCCCATCCGCCTTCCCCTATGAAGGTCACGCCGACTGCGAGACACCTTCGGGTGGGGGGCACCGGGCCGAGCCCATTCGCAGCGCTTCTCTCTATTTGAAAACAGGATTAGGATGGAATGGTGGGATTTGCCCGATGACCGGACTCCCTGGACATGACTCGACTTTCCCTCGGCTGAAAAGGGGAGGGGTGGGCGGGAGGCTCCGTCGGCTGGGTGCAGCTCTTTTCGGACTGATCCTGGCCTTTCTCGCGTCGGTGGCTCACGTCTCGCACACGTGCCAGGAGGGCTGGGTCGCATCAGTCCCGACCGGCCCCGGACCCGATGAAACGGGTCTACAGCTTTCCTCCGGAGGGAGCGCTCCTCCGACTCACTGCCTGGCCTGCATGTTCCTCCATGGCCTGCGGTCGACCCTTGCGGCAGCCATCGTTTCCATCCTGTCTTCCATGCCTTTTCATGACAGGCTTTGTCCCTTCCCGGAAATTTCGAGCCCGTCCAAAGGGTTCCTTTCCGGCGTGCCGATTCGGGCTCCCCCCCTTCACCGCACGTTCATGCCGCGCTGAACACCTGAAATCAATCTCGTACATTCATTGATGTAGCCATGGTTGTGTGAGCGGACTCAATACCTGTCCGATGCTCAACGTTTCAGGGCGGCGCCATGATTTCACGGGACCGTCGGGAATGGATCGCTTCCGTCCGGTCTCGATGAAACGGCGGCGCTCGCGGTGCAAACCGGCTTCCGTTAGCCTTTTGAGCCTGGTTACGTCGATACAGTTGGAGGCAAGATGACACGAAGAGAAATGATCCGCTCCCTGGCGGTTGGAGCCGCGTCGCTCGCGGCTCTGCCCGATATGGTCTGGGGGGCCAGAGGCATTATCGCTTTGAAGAGGGATCACACCGAAAGACGAGACAAGGATCTGCTCCAGCGGCTGCTTCCCGAGGGGGGCTCGAAGGGACTCTATACGGGGCGGCTCTCCTTCGTCAAAGTTAACCTCGGAGAATCTCTGGAAATCACGTATCTCAATGAGAGGGGGGAAATGGACCCTGCTGCCTGGAAACAGCTCAATCATTTTTTCAGCTGTCCCCAGACCGGGCGCGTCAAACGGGTGAGCCCGAGCCTCTTTCTCCTGCTCGACGGGGTGCACAGGAAGCTCGAGGCCGATCAGCGGCCCATCGTGCTTTACTCCGGTTATCGTTCCCCGGCCTACAACCGTCAGCTACGCCGTCGGGACCGTCATGTGGCCAGAAACAGTTATCACCAGAAGGGCATGGCCGCAGACATCTCGTTGAAGGGCATCCGGCTGGCGGACATCCGGGAGGCGGCCAGGGATCTCTGCGGGGGTGGTGTGGGAGCCTACGATGATTTCGTCCACCTGGACGTGGGGCCGGTTCGCTGCTGGTGAGACAAAGGGACTTTGCTCCGCGGCATTTCCTGCCCTGGCTGCTGACTTGCGGACAGGGGCCCGCTGCAGAACGAGCCCAGGGAAGAGGCTGATGACCCTGTCTCAAGAGAGTGGCGTTTCTGTCCAGTGTGAGGGTATACTCCCGATACTGAAATGTGATTCACAAGGAAACGGTCTTCACCATTCAACTGCCGGTCAAGGACAGAGATTCCAGCTGAGGTGGTGGGCATGGGTAACGGAAAACGGCTACTGATTGTCGGCGGCGTGGCCGGCGGTGCGTCGTGCGCGGCGCGTGCCCGCAGGCTCTCCGAGGATGCTGAGATCATCATTTTCGACCGCGGTTCTTATGTGTCCTTCGCGAGCTGCGGATTGCCCTATTACGTGGGCAAGGTCATCAAACGCGAGGAGACCCTGCTCATGGCGACTCCCGAAATGTTCGAGAAGCGGTTCAGGATCCAGGTTCGTCTCAACACGGAGGTGACCGGGGTGGACCGGGCGAACAGCCGGCTGGAGGTGAGGAATCTCACCACGGGCGAGGTTTCCCACGAGCAGTACGACCGGCTGCTGCTTTCGCCGGGAGCATATCCCGTGAGGCCGCCTGTTCCGGGTGTTGAGCTTCCCGGTGTTTTCACCCTGAGGACCATCCCGGACAGCCGGAGCATCAGGGAATGGATTGCTCAACCGGGTGTCGAGCGGGCGGTGATCGTGGGCGGGGGGTTCATCGGGCTGGAGATGGCCGAGAACCTGGTCAAGCTGGGATTGACGGTCACGGTGGTCGAGATGCAGCCCCACGTGATGCCGCTTCTGGATCCCGAGATTGCGGCGGCGATCCACGAAGAGCTGACTCGTCACGGCGTGACGCTGCGCCTCAATGAAGCGCTGACGGGCTTCGAGCAGGACAGCGATGGCAAACTGGCCGTGAAGCTTTCGTCCGGGGCGTCCGAAGCAGCCGACCTGGCCATCCTGGCTGTGGGGGTTCGGCCCGAAAATAGACTCGCCAAAGAGGCGGGGCTCGAGATCGGCGATTTCGGGGGCATCCGGGTTGACGAGAGGATGCAAACGAGTGACGAGCGGATCTGGGCGGTAGGGGATGCCGTCGAGGTGCGCGACTTCGTGACCGGAAGATGGACGCTCGTGCCGCTGGCGGGCCCCGCCAATCGTCAGGGGCGTGTGGCCGCCGACGTGATGATGGGCAGGGGCTCCCGATTCCGGGGAGTCCAGGGAACCGCCGTCGTCAAGATCTTCAACCTCACGGTCGGATCCACGGGCCCGAGTGAGAAGACTCTGAAAAGACTGGGCCTTTGGGGCGATTCCCCCGGGTTCCAGAAGATCTACCTGCACCCGGAACAGCATTCCAGCTACTATCCTGGTGCCTTCCCCATCACCCTGAAGCTCATCTTCTCCACCGAGGATGGCAGGATCATGGGGGTTCAGGCTGTGGGGAAAGATGGCGTGGACAAGCGAATCGACGTCATCGCCATGGCCATTCAGAAAGGCATGACCGTCTTTGACCTGGAGGAGGCCGAGCTGTGCTATTCGCCGCAGTTCGGCTCGGCCAAGGACCCGGTCAACATGGCGGGAATGATCGCGGCGAATCAGCTGCGCGGCGACTCCCGTATCTTCCACTGGGACGAAATGGGGGAGGGCAGCGGCTTCCTTGTGGATGTCCGCGATCCGTCGGAGTTCAAGGCCGGTCACGTCGAGGGAGCCGTGAACATCCCGCTGGG
>JBFYYO010000063.1:0-16757 GCA_041310025.1 Syntrophobacterales bacterium | reverse complement strand
AGATATCGACCCACTTCCCAGGGCGTCACCTGGCGCATGAACTCGCTCCACTCGGCCTTCTTGAGGCGGATGTACTCACCGGCGATGGCACCCAGGCCCGAGCGCACCACCTCATCCGCCTCGAGAGCCTCGACGGCCTCCATCAGGTTCTGCGGGAGCAGGGTCATGCCCCGGGCGCGCCGCTCGTCGTAGGAAAGATTCCAAACATTCACGCCGATGATGGCCTCGCCCGGATCGATTTCGTTCTTGATGCCGTCCAGGCCCGCGGCCATATGGGCGGCCAGCAGGAGGTAGGGATTCACCATTCCGGAAGGGGATCGGTCCTCGAAACGGTTGCCGTCGGGGCACCGGAGCAGCTGGGTGCGGTTGTTGTCTCCAAAGGAGGCAAAAGCCGGTGTCCAGGTGTAGCCAGACGTCGAGGAATAAACGAATTCGCCGCTCTGGATGCGACGGTAGCAGTTGATGGTGGGGGAGGCCACGGCGGTGATGGCCCGGATGTGCTTGAGCAGCCCGCCAATGTAGTGCCTGGCGGTTCTGGAGATCCCGAGCCCCTTGGGATCCTTTTCGGCGGAGCCCGCCGGGAAGAGGTTTCGACCCGTTGCGGCATCGGCCACATGGAAGTGGAGGTGGGCGCCCGACCCGGTCTTGTCGTTGAAGGGCTTGGCCATGAATGTGCACGTGGCACCGTATTTGGCGGCCACCTGGCCCGCCATCATGCGGAAGAGAACCAGCCGGTCCGAAGCATGCAAACCATTGGTCCACCCGAAGTTGATCTCGTACTGGCCGTTGGCGTCCTCGTGGTCGCTCTGGTAGATGTCGAAGCCCATCCGGTTGCCGAAGCGGATGACATCCTGGAGGTAGTCCATGGCCTGGCTCATGCCACGGAAGTCGTAGCAGGGCTTGGCCAGGTTGTCGACTCCCAGGGGGTCCCAGGGTTTGAGCCTGCCTTCGGGGGTCTGGACCACCAGGAAATGCTCCGGCTCGAACCCGCCGTTCAAGAGGAATCCCTCCTCGGCGAAGAGACTCATCATGCGTTTCAGGTTGGTGCGGGCGCAGTAGGGCCATGGCTCATCGTCCACGAAAATGTCGCAGCTGGCGACGGCGACGTTGGGCCTCCAGGGGAGCTGCACAAAGGTGTCCAGGTCCGAGCGGGCCATCATGTCATGGCTCTCGGGGCCCTGCCCGAGCCCCCAGACGGCGCCCCCGGCAAATCCCGCACCGGAATCGACGAGATCGTCGAAACAATCCATGGGAACCTGCTTCACCTTGGGGGTCCCGTGGATATCCACGAATCGGGCGAGGAGAAACTCCACGCCCTGACTCTTCAAGGTTTGGCAAACTTGTTCCCGTTTTCCGTTGGACCTGTCCGCATCGTTCAGTACCGCGAGCATCGACATGGCGGCGCCCCCCTTTCAGGCTGTTTAATTTTCAGATCGTTTCTTTCATCTCATGAAAATACTGAAGCACTCGCCGTGCCAAATTCCGATGGATTCATCGGGAAGATCGAGAGGGGTTGTGTGTTCATAAGTTATTAATATATATAATAGTATTTTGTCTATGAGTTTGGTGGGCTCGCTAGAGTCTCATTGTCATGGTACAATAATGTCCAGACTGAATCACCGCTGAGGCGCCCTCACTCGCATATCCTCTTTCAGACTCATTCTTCGGTGATTCAGCATCGGAATTTAAGGTGCATCAGAATGAATGAAATAGCACAAATTCGTGCAGGTCTTCACGGAGCCAAGTACACGCCTACGCTATTAAGGGCTCGAATTCGCAAACGTCATCCCGGCAGTCTCTTAGCCGGGATCCAGGTTTTCTTTGATCAGTCTGGATTCCGGCTTGAAGACCGCCGGAATGACGAAGCTGGAGTGTTCCTGAGGATGTTCGATTCGTGCTTTGCACCTAAACCTGGGTGATCCACGCCCACTCCGTTTCCCCCGATCTCCCATGGTCCTCTTCTGCAACTGAGCCCTTTCGGCTGTGCTAGAAAGCTTCCCTGCGATTCTGGCCGGACGCCAGGGGAATATCGAAAGCCAGGCTGGCGGCGACCGAAATCGAACGCATGTCTTCAGGCTCCAGATTGTGCACGCGGGTTTTACCCGTGCACCGGGCGATGATGGCTGTCTCCTGGGAGGTGGACTGAATCCAGTTGACGAGGGCCCGGCTCATCTCTCCGGGCGAGCCCTTCGGGTCGAAACGGAGCGTGCCGTCTTTGATGGCTCCCCCGAGCGCCAGCCCTGCCGCCACTCCAAAGACACAGGCCTGTCCGTTGAGGGCCAGGATCTTGGCCGCGTCGGTTCCCGAGCGCATTCCCCCGAAGTGGATGAGAGGGATTTCCTCCTCGCGCCGAAGCTCTCTCAGGAGGCGCAGGGCGTCCCGAATCAGCGTCCAGTCGGGCGGAGCATCGAGCTCCACCCAGGGGCGGTGGATGCCGCGGGTGCCGTCCAGCAGAATCATGTCCAGCTTTTCAGCGAGGGCGTGTGGAACCGCCGCAGGAAACGAACCGCTGGAAACGGCAACACCCAGAAGCTGATCGGAACGGAGGCGCACGGGTCTTCTGGGACCGCCGTTCCCATGGAAGCAGTAGATCAGTCCGTCCGCTTCGGGGCTGGGCTCGTCCTCGGGAAGCACCAGTTGAAACCAGGAGCAACGGCCGGGATTCCCCTCTGAAGGATGGCCGTTCCCCGCATTCGGCAGCGCGCGGCGCCCGACATAGCCGCAACTCGTGGCGGCCAGGGCCATGGCCACAGCCTTCCGAACAGGCTCGGGGGACTCGTCGAAGCCTGTGAAGAGGAAGGGTTGCTCCATCTCGACCGATGCGGCTCCGTCCGGGAGCCTTCCGATTCCCTCCGTCCGGCTGATGCGGGTCCGCGTGGAGCAGGCTTCCCGGTAGGGGTCGATGACCAGCCTGGTGAGGGCGGCTGAGAGAAAGACCAGGTCATCCAGCTGGCCCGGACGCTCATCAGGGAACGGGTTTTCGCGCGGGCTCAGAAGCTCCGCGAGCATTCTGCGCTGCAGGTCGCCATCCTCGAGGGTGGCGCGGCTCATGGAGTGGATGAGGGTACGGGCCTTGCGGTTGAAGCCGGCCGAGCCCGTCTCGGAATCCGTCCGGTGGAAGTCGCCGGACTCCGGCAAGGACCGAAGCAGCTGTTCCCGGACCTCGGGGGCATAGGGAAGGCGGGTCATGGCGGCGGCTTCCGGGGTCAGGGCCACCAGGTCATCCCGGTTCAGCTGCCCGACCTCCGAATACCCCAGCCCATGGACGACGGCCGCGAGCTGCCACCGGATGGATTCCAGGTAGCGGTGCATGCGCACAGCCTTGGATTCGACGTCGAACTTCTCCACCAGGTGAGGGTCCTGGGTGGCAATGCCCACGGGACATCTTCCCGTGCTGCACTGCATGCAGCCGATGCAGCCGGCGGCGATGAGCATGCTGGTTCCGAGCCCCACGGCCGTTGCTCCGAGGGCGATGGCCTTGGCCGCGTCCACGCCGTTCTGGATGCCGCCCATGAGGACGATGGGAAGCTGCCCCCGGGCATCGATCTCCTCCAGGCCGTCCGTTGCCTCCATGATGGCGGCCAGGGTCGGGATCCCCACGTACTCCAGCACCTCGCTCGCTCCGGCCCCGGTGCCGCCCTGGAGGCCGTCCAGCTCGACGAAGTCCAGACCGTCCTTCAGGGCGATCTTGATGTCGTCCCGGGTTCGACCGGCCCCCAGCTTGAGTCCCACGGGAAGCCGCCATCCCACGGCCTCACGGAATTCGTTGATCTTCATGATGAGATCATCGCCTCCGAGCACGTCGGGATGGCGCGAGGGGGACCGGAGATCCATGCCGGCCGGAATCCCCCGCATCTCGGCGATTTCGGCGGTGAGCTTGGAGGCCATGAGCTGTCCCCCCAGGCCGGGCTTGGCCCCCTGGGAAATGTAGAGCTCGATGGCGTCGGATCGCTTCATGTCGTGGATGTTCCAGCCCAGGCGGCCCGAAAGACACTGGGCGATGAGCTGCTGTGCCTCGGCCCGCTCCACGGAATACATCCCGCCCTCACCCGTATTTTCGCAGATCCCCGAAAGGCGCGACGCCATGCCGAGGGCCGCCTTCATGCGCCCGCTCACGGCCCCGTAGCTCATGGGGGCAATGAGCACCGGCATGCTGAGATCGAGGGCCCTTCCGCCGTGCTTCCCTCCCACGAAGGTTCGCAGATTGACCCTGGAAAGCGCTCCGGCATCATGGCCGATGCGGGTTGGATCGGCCTTGAAGGCCAGGTCGCCGAAGTGGGGCATGTGCCGCGCCGCGCCGTAGCCCCGGATGCGGTAGCGCCCGGTGGCGCTTTTGACCCTGATATCCTCCCGCGTCCTGGCGTTCCAGGCTTCCGCATCCGGCCCGGAAAACACGGGAAAGGGGATCCTCACGCTCCGGGGCTCCGGAGCCCCGTAACGGAGACCTTTCCCCGCACAGACGACCTTCCTGAAGCCCCCTCGGAAATCGATGCCGTAGCGATCCAGGAATTCCCGAAGAAACTCCAGGTCCTCGGGTGCTGGATCGCACACCATGGCGTCATGACCCAGGGAGTCGATGCGGCCGCCGACGAAGATCTCTCCGCCCGCCATGTCTTCGCCCACCTTCTGCCCGGAGTTGCCCAGGATGACCATCCGGCCCCCGTACATCATGTAGCCCGCCATGAAGCTGGAATGGCCGCAGCAGCAGAGCGTCCCCTTCTTCATCACCTGGCCGGCCCGCGAGCCCATGTTGCCGCGGATCACGATCTCTCCGCCCCGCAGGGCCTCACCGGCGATGGCCCCGGCATTGCCCCCCACGACGATTGAGCCCGCCAGCATGTTGTCGCCCACGCCCCAGCTCACGTTCTTGTCTACTTCAATGATTGGGCCGTCACTGAGTCCTCCGCAGAAGTATCCCGCCGAGCCTCGAATCCTCATGCGGATCGGATTGGAAAGCCCCACGGCGATATAATGTTTGGCATCGGGGTTGATGATTTCCACATCCCGATGGTTGGCTCCATGGCCCTTGATGACTTCGTTGGCCGTGCGGATGGACATTTTGGACAGGTCGATAGTCGCCATTGGATATGGACTCCCTTTTGAAGTCAGTCGTTTCGCTTCCAGAGACCGAACGTGCCGGGGGGCGGCTCGCTCGTCTCCAGGGACTGACCGGGAAACAGCCGGTTCAGGCCCACTTCCTCCGATGAGACGGCGATGAGCTCGTCATTTTCGTAGACCACCAAAGGCTTGGCAGCCAGCGGGTCCTTGGCGTATCCGATGGAGTCGCGTGTGGCCACGAGGTACGAAAATGTGCCATCCAGGTCCTCCACCGAGGATTCCAGGGCATCCTCGAGGGACGCCCCTTCGCTCATCCGGTAGGCCAGGTAGACGGCCACGAGCTCGGTGTCGTTTTCCGTCTGAAAGGTCATCCCCTGCCGTTCCAGCCTCCGCCGCATGATCCAGTAGTTGGTGATCTGCCCGTTGTGCACCGTGGCGACGTCGGCGAAGCCCGAGGCCCAAAACGGATGGGAGGTGTCCGGATGCACTCCGGACTCCGTGGCCAGCCGAATGTGGGCGATGCCGTGGGTTCCGTCGAACTCCGTGATGGCATAGCGATCCGCCAGGCTCCGAGGCTGGCCCACGTCCTTGATGATGTCGAGCGAACGTCCCATGGAAACGGGCTTGCACACCCGCTCCATGGTGCGCGTCAGGGCCAGCAGATCTCCGGCGTACCCAATGACAACCCCATAGGTGCATCCCTCTTTGTGTCCTCGGAGGATCCTGGCGCCCGCCGCCTCCAGCTGCATTTGAATCAGCCGGATGTCTTCCCCGCCTTTCTCGCCCTCTCCCACAAAGAAGCGGAGTCGCCACTCATCGGCCAGAGGCTCCCGGTACAAGGCCCAGCCCGCCGAATCGGGCCCCCGGTGAAGGGTGGCGTCGAGCATCTCCGTCAGGGCCTTCCCAGTGGTCATCCTGAGGTTCCTGCGCTTACCGTTCTTGAAAAGTATTCCCGCTATGGCGCACATGAGCGACTCCGTCGGTTTCGAGTTTCGAGTTTCGAGTCTCGAGTTCCTGGTTCCTGGTTCCTGTTGTCAGGTGTCAAAGTGTCAGGCCGGATCCGTGCAGCCTCCAAGAAGAACATGTTCGTTCCGACCTCGTCATGCCGGCGGTCTTTAGGCCGGCATCCAGCTCTTTTCTGTGGATTCCGGCCTGAAGATTGCCGCAATGACGACTGAGATGTCCGCCAGACTGTGGCGTATAACTCCGGGGGGTTCTTTTCTCTGCGCCTCAGCGTCTCTGCGCGAGAAGAGAAACCTCCCGAGCGGATGACCGTCTGAGGCTAATCCGTGAATCGTGGTGAAACGATGATGGAGAGGAAGCGGATGGGCAGCGCGAAGAGCTCTTCAGGACCGTGCGGGGCATCGGCGTCGAAGAAGAGGGAATCCCCCGGCGACAATCGATAAGACTTGTCTCCGTGCATGTAGAGCATCTCTCCTTCGAGCATGTAGATGAACTCGGTGCCCGGATGCTGGAACAGGGGGAAGACCTCCGATTTCTCCGTCAGCGTGATGAGATAGGGCTCGACGGAGATGCTCTTCCCGACACTGTGCCCGAGGAGCCGATACTCGTGGCCTGCGCGACTCCCCCGCCGCTCGATGACGAGGCCTTCACCGGACCGCACGTAGCTGGCGTCCCGATCCTCTTCGTACTTGCGGAAGAAAGCCGTGAACGGGATGTTCAAAGCGCCTGACAGGGCCTGGAGGGTTCCCAGGGAAGGGGATGCATTGCCGTTCTCGATTTTGGAGAGCATCCCCGCCGAAAGCCCCGCGAGCTTCGCCAGTTCGGCGATGGTGAGATCCATCTTCTTTCGGAACGTTCGGATCTCCCGACCGATGGCCAGCTCGAGCTTGTTCTCGGGGCCCCCTGCAGTGCCGCCGTCGACTGGACCGTTCTTCGTCTTCTTTTTCCGCTGCGGTTCCGGCATGCTCCCCCTCCAGATTCTCTGCTGCTCAAGTCGTGCAGAAACGTGACGAACAGTCATTCAATGCTCCGAATCTAGCAGCAGCCCCCAGAGGGAGTCAACCGGCTCCTTTTCCTCACACGCTCATCCCCTCCCCGCTTTTCCTCAAGGCCATCGCCCCACCATCTGCTTTCCCCCCTTCATCTTCTCTCTGCCGATCTCACGTGAGCCAGCGCCCCATGGCACTCTCCCCGGCAGCCCGGATTCCGAATGCTTCGCCCGCACGGGTCAGCGCCCTGACGAGATCGTGGGCATAACCTCTCGAACAGGCTATCAAAAAGGCCCCGTCGCTCCCGTTCTTCCTCAGCACCACCACCGAGGACGGGATGTGACTGAACGGCCCTTGAAGGAGATATGGCGCCGTTCGCTTCGGGTCGGCGAGGTCCAGGGTGGTGAGCCGGTCAGCCAGAGAAAGCGCCTGGCTCCCCGCCACCCCCAGAAGAAGCCAGCCTTCGGTCACCTCCGTGAGTGCCGGCACGCTCCCCGGTTCTCCCCCCGGATGCCCTTCTCCCAGGTGCCAGACGGCCGCCTGCGCGGCTCCCATGCGGCTCACCAGGAAACCGCTCTCCCAGGAGACCTCCCCCGGTCTTCCCGGAGCCGTCAGTGCCCACGGGGCGACGGTTGTCAGAGCTTCGCTTTGAGCCAGCCACTTGCGTCGGTGGCTCAAGTCCACGACACGGGGGCCGGCCCTCTCTTCCCCTTCATATTCCAGAACGACCTCCCAGCCGTCCCGTTCCACGCTTCTGAGCGCCCGCCCTCCAAGCTGCACGGGGGATCGCCGTCGATGTGTGCTCACGATTTCTCCGTTTCTGGTTTCTGGTTTCTGGTTCCTGATGGTCGGTTCCTGATCTGAAGGTCCACAGAGCCTCAAGGTGCTTCCGAATTCTCACCTCTCACCTCTCACCTCCGACTTCCGCTCTCCGACCTCCGTTCACATCTTCATCCGCAACCCCTCTGGATCGTAGAACGGCATGGGAGCCACCACCGCCCCCAGCAGTTTTCCCTGGCATTCATCTTCGTAGATGGACCACTCGGTTCCGATGCCCGAAAGCGGCTCATCCACCAGGGCCATGCCCACGACCTCACCCAGGGCGGGGCTGAGGCGGGCGGTGCAGACGTAGCCTCGGATCACGCCGTCCACGATGATGGAGCCGTCCTTCGGCGGCCTGTCGGCAGGGGGCTGCATCTTGAATCCCACCAGCTTGAGCCGATCCTCCTGGTGCTCCGTGTGAATCAGGGCTGCAGCGCCCACGGTCCTGGCATCGGGTTTGTTCCGATGCCAAAGGAATCCCATCCCCAGGTCATGCAGCGTGGTCCTCTGCTCGGACTCGGACCCGATGATGACGTGGCCCTTCTCCATGCGGAGGACGTTCTGGGCTTCGAGGCCGAAAGGCTTCATGCCATACTCGCATCCCGCCTCCTCCACCAGCATCCAGGCCGACTCCATGTACGAGGAGGGAACATGCAGCTCGTAGGAGAGCTCTCCCACAAACCCCAGGCGCATGGCCCGGGCGGGGATGGAGCCGCCAACTTCGATCTCCCGATAGGCTGCAAAGGGGAAAGACTCGTTGCAGAGATCGAAATCCGTAACCTTCTGCAGCACCTTCCTGGCATTGGGTCCCGAGACATTGATGACCCCGAAGGCGTCCGTGAGGTTGACGAGGTGGTAGTCCCAGCCGTCATACCGCGTGTGATATCGGATCCACTCGATGGTGGACCCGGCACGGGCCGTCGAGCTGGTGAAGAAGTAGTCGTTTTCACCGCGCTTCACGACGACGCCGTCATCCATGAGGCAGCCGTCCTCGTTGCACATGGCCGAGTACTTGATGCGTCCTTCGCGTATCCTGGACATGTCTCCCACATAGACCCGCTGCAGCGCCTTGCAGGCATCGGGGCCGTGGATGCGGAACTTCCCAAGAGTCGATCCGTCCAGGATTCCCACGTTCTGGCGCACGTTGAGGATCTCGTCGTGGGCCGATTTTTCATCGCTGAAACGGCGCGCCCGGCTCCAGACGCCCACCTTCTCCATGCGTCCGCCGGCCGCCACCTGGAGCGCATGGACGGGGGTGCACTTGGACATGCCGTGGCCCGCACCCGCGTAGGTGGCCAGGTGAATTGGATGGAGCGGCGGCCGCACCGTCGTGGGTCTGGGCTCCGTGTCCGGGGATTCGTGGGATTGCCCCACAAAGAGTGCCAGGTTGTGCCCGGGAACGGCTCCCTGGCTTGGCCCGGTCCCGGCCGCCGTGAACCGCTTGATGAGCTCCGGGACGTCGAACCCCATCTCCATGGACTGGCTCACGTTCTTGATGGTGGTGTCTTCATCGAAGCAAAGGAAGGTCTTGGACCCCTTGACCGGCCCCATCACCAGCTTGGGGTTGCGAACCGGCCCGGGGAGTGTCGATTGCTCATCCGCCAGGGTGCGCAGTGTCTCGGCCACGTCCATTCCGCAGTCGCCGGCCGCCCGAAGCCCCGCTTCCGTTCCCGAAATCTCGATGGCTCGAGCATCCTGCAGCCCCAGGAGTCTCCCCGCCGCATGGACGCCATCCGGGAGGGTGGAGGGCAGAAAGAAGCCTGTCAGGGAATCGTAGGAGAACCTGGCTCCCGCCAGGCTCAAAGCCCCCGTTGACGGGGTGAGTCCGGCCGAGGCCGCCAGCAGGTCGCACTCCACCTTCTTCTGCCGGGTCCCGTTGACGGGGCTGAGGGTTACCGCCTTCACCCTGCGGCATCCATGGGCTTTCACCGGCACCCAGCCCCCCATGAACGGAATGGAGCGGCTCGAGAGCTCATCGAGGAGCTGCGGCGCCTGCCCGTCTTCACGAACATCGGTCACGCAGGCGATGCCCATTCCCAGGTTCGCCAGGTCCAGAGCCGCCTCGATGCCCAGATCATTCCCGACGCTGAAAACGGCCCGCTCGCCCGCCAGGATTCCCCAGGTTCTGGCCAGCCGGTGGGCGCAGGAAGGCTGCATCACTCCGGGGCGCTCGTTGTTCTCGAATAAGAGGGGGCGCTCGATGCATCCCGTGGCCACGACGATGGACTGCGCCTGGATCTCCGGGTACCGTTCATCGAAAGAGGCTGAGTCTGCGCCCCGCTGGAAGGCTGTGACCTGCAGGGTGGGGTAGACGGCCACGACGGGGGCGTGCTTCATGATTCGGAGGTTCGGGCGCGACTCCAGCTGACGCTCCAGGTCCGCACTGCGGTCGTGCAGGGATGAACCGTCTGCGTAAGGATGCTCGCGGTATTCGAAAAAGCCGCCGAGCCAGGGTCGGGACTCCAGGAGAATCACGCGGAGCCCCTGGTCCGCAGCTGCCAGCGCCGCCAGCATGCCGGCCGGACCGCCGCCGATGACGCACACATCCGTCTTGAGATAGACTTCCTCGAAGCGGCCCGGCATTTCGAAATCAGGCTTCAAGGTACCGAGTCCCGCGGTCCTGCGCAGCTGCGGGATCACCCGTGGCCAGATGGCGGCCGGTTTGTGGAACATGCGATAGTAGAATCCTGCCGGCATGGCCCAGCTCAAGCCATCCATGAAACCCATGACGTCGAATTCGGGGGTTCCTTTCACATTCTGGGGCTCCACACGCATACCGGCTCGCAGCGGCGTGATCTCAGCCGAGACGTTGGGCACGCCGTCCACGGCCATGAGGGTGTTGCCGCTCTCCCCGTCGAGGCTGTAGAGCCCCCTGGGGCGGTGATATTTGAGGCTTCTGGAAAAGACACGCACTCCCCCGGCATACAGGGCCGTGGCCACCGTGTCGCCTTCCAGGCCCGCGACCTCCCTGCCCCGGTAGCGCAGGGTCCGTCGTTCACCGGGATGGACCTTCGAGGTTTTCAAATGATGCAGACGGTTCATCTGTCGCCCTCCTGCCCGTCAGTGGAGGGCGCCATCACCTGAACGTTGATTCGGGTGTCCCGGTCGATGCTGAACCAGAGACCGCAGCCATCCCGGTGGACCCACCATTCCCGCTGCACCCCCGCAACGCTCCGGTTCATGTGGACGTACCGGCACCAGGCCTCCGGCGTGAGCGTGGCCTCCTCAGGCCGCGGCCCCCTGTCCTCCCCGCCGTATCGGAATTCGTATCCGTTGCGCTTTCCGCAGATCGGACACGTGATGTTCAGACTCATCTCCATTTCTCCTTGCTTTGACGATCAATTGTTGGCCGAATATTCCATCAGGGCCGCGGTCTCTCCCATGAGCCGATGCTGTTCGAACCGCCGCAGGCTGAAGGGCTTCAGTATGGGGGGGCACTCGCCCGTGGCCATGAGCTCCGCCATGTATTTTCCCGCCACCGTGCACGATTTGAAGCCGAAGTAGCCCCAGCCGCAGTCCATGTAGTAGCCTTCCACGGGATCGTTCCCGTCCATGATGGGAGCCATGTCGGGGGTCATGTCCGCCAGCCCGGCCCAGGTGCGCATGAATTTGAGCCCTTTGAGGCAGGGCATGAGCTCGGTGACGGCTTCGGCCTGGTGCTTGATGTAACGGGCGGATGTTCCCGTGGTATAGTTGGGCCAGGGGTCCATGTGGGCCCCCGTTGCGATCTCGCCTTTGAGGGTCTGGTTGGCGTAGACATGGTAGGCCCCTGAGGAGATCACGTGGTCCAGGAGCGGCTTGAGGGGCTGAGTCACCATGGCCTGGATGGTCAGCGGGCTGATGGGCAGAGGGAGATCCAGGAATCGGCTGGAGAGGTCCGCCGAATACCCGCCGGCGGCATTCAGGACGCGCGGCGTGTGGATTCGTCCCCTGTCGGTTTCCACCGAGGCGATCCTGCCGCCCCGGACTTCGATGCCCGTCACTTCCGTCCCCTGGTGGATGTGCACTCCGAGCCTGGACGCACCTTTGGCCAGGCCCCACACGACGGCGTCGTGGCGCACGATCCCTCCCGGTGGATGGAACATGCCGCCGGCGATGGGGTAGCGGGGGCGGTCCGAAATGTCCAGAAGCGGCACCAGCTTCTTGCACTCCTCGGCGTCCACCAGGTGGATATCGATGCCGTGATACTGAGCCGAGGCCACCTGGATCCGCATGGCCTTGAGGGCCGCTTCGCTGTGGGCCAGATTGAGGTTTCCGCAGTTGTAGAACATGAGGTTGAAGTCGAGCTCCCGGGTGAGGACGGGCCAGAGCTCCAGGGCTTCCTTGTAAAGGGGAAGGTTTTCCTGGGTCCGCTGGTTGGCCCGGACAATGGCCGTATTCCGGCCGGAGCCGCCAAAACCGATGTACCGCTTTTCAACGATCGCGACGTTCGTCATCCCGTGACGGGAGGCCAGAAAATAGGCCGTGGCCAGCCCGTGCAGGCCGCCGCCGACGATGACGGCGTCGTAGCTCGATTGGAGAGATGGCGTATTCCAGAGCCGCTTCCTTTTGCCGAACATGATGTCTCCTTGGATTCCCTCCGGGGTTGCATGAAAAGTTCCTCACCAGAAAAATCCGTTCAAGGGTATTTCACACTCTCACTGCTGTGTGCCGCCACACCATCGGCGAATGGGAATCGGCACGCCTCTCAAAAGAGGCCCCTCATCCGTTCGACCACATCGCGTTGAGCGCCTGGCACACTCTCTCGGCACTTCGAGGAAAAGCATCAGGCAACCTTCGTACCAGGGGCGGGTGTTGTGAAACCTGGGGTGCGTAGCATTATGGAATTATAGGAATAAAAAATTACTGAAAAGAAATTGAGGTGACCTCATTGAATGGAAAGCGATCGGTGGGGCGACATTTCCGTGTCTGGAGGGGGTCCAGTTTCGTCGAACATCACATTTTTGTTTCAGATCAATATGGTTCAAATCATGAATTCGTTGAGCGGCTCTGGCCGGAAGCGCTCATGAGTCGTCCCGGGGGGGGTAAATCGCGCGCGCCTTCCCTTTCATCGTTACGAGCGGCTCACAGGGGAATGAGGGGCTGCAGGGGGAAGGCGGCGGGCATCGAAAAGGAAGACCGGCCGCCTGGAGCCATTCCCGGTCAGGGGGTGGTCATCTTCTGGAGGTACTGCCCCAGGGCCATGAGGGGGAAGCAGTTGCGGTAGTTGTGATACCGGATGTAGAAGTGGTTGGGAAACCCTGTGCCCGTGAAATAGGGTTCATCCCACGTCCCGTCGGGCTTCTGGTTGTGGACCAGGTATTCGATGCTCTTCTCCACCTCGGGACTGTCGGCTTCGCCCGCGGCGATGAGGCCCATGACGGCCCAGGCCGTCTGGGATGCCGTGCTGGGACCCTGCCCGCACAGGGCGGGGTCCCGGTATGAGTCGCAAGTCTCACCCCAGCCCCCGTCCTCGTTTTGATGCGCCTTGAGCCACTGAATCGCCGCCTGGACATACGGAGCGCTCAGGTCTTCTCCAATGGCCTTCAGGCCCCTCAGAACGGACCAGGTCCCGTAAATGTAGTTGACGCCCCATCTTCCCCACCAGGAACCGTCGGCTTCCTGAAGATTCCTGAGGAATTCGATCCCCCGCCGGGCCGCCCGGTGGGTCAAACCGTACCCCATGGTTCCCATGGCTTCGATCACACGGGCGCTGACATCCGCCGTCGGATAGTCCAGCATGGCCTCGTTGTCGGCAAAGGGGATCCGGTTGAGGATCATCATGGTGTTTTCCTTGTCGAAAGCCGCCCACCCGCCATTCTCGCACTGCATGCTGAGACACCAATCCAGCCCGCGCGACAGGGATTGCTCCACGCCGTCGCAGGGAATGGCCGACTTGAGCCGCTCCAGGGCCACGAGCACCACCGCGGAATCATCCACATCCGGGTACTTGTTGTTGACGAACTCGAAGGCCCATCCTCCCGGAGGGCAGCAGTTCTTGACCTGCCAGTCGCCGCCCGTCAGCACCTGCTTTTCGATCAACCATCGCCCCGCCTTCTGCAGAGCCGGATGTTCGGGCTTTTCACCGCAGTCCAGCAGTGCCAGAGCCGTCAAGGCCGTATCCCAGACGGGCGAGATGCAGGACTGCATCCGGAGACCCTCCTCGTCTTGGAGGCAGAAATCCTCCATGGCACGCAATCCCTTGGCGACGGCCGGATCCTCCTGGGAGTAACCCAGGTAATGCAGGGCCAGAATGGAATAAACCATGGGAGGTTGGATCCCGGCCCAGTCCCCCGAATCTTCCTGGTGATCCAGAACCCAGTCCCGAGCCGCCTCAATGGCCTTCTTCCGGAGCGCAGCGATGGGGCGGCGCTCGTACTGCTTGACCACCCGGTCCACGAGAAGAAAGAGGCGATGGGTGGGTGTGAGCGGCTTTCGTCTTCGACCCGGATGCTCATAGGAATACAGCTCGGGGATCTGGAGATGCCTGGGCAGCTTCAACCTCGACCTCAAAGCCATGACGATGGAAAGCGGCACGATGGTGCCCCGCGCCCAGCTCGAAAACTCGTAGATGTTGAAAGCGAAGCGCTCGGGGAGCAACACCACTTCCACCGGCATGGAAGGGATCTTGTTCCATCCATATTGCCCGAACAACGCCAGCCAGATCTTGGTGAAGACCCGGGAGGCCTCGATGCCGCCTTTCTCGAGGATGAACTCCCTGGCCTTGGTCAGCGGTTCCGACCGGGGGTCCTCGCCGGCCAGCTTCAGTGCGAAATAGGTTTCCACCGTGGTGCTGAGATCCCCACCGTCGTCGTGGTAAAGCCCCCACGCCCCGTTGGATCGTTGCTGCTTCAGGAGATATTTCACCATGGCCGCCTTGCGAACGGGGTCGAGAGACCCGAGAATCGTGTGCAGCATGATGTATTCGCTGGTGATGGTCGTGTTGGATTCGAGCTCGGCCCACCAGTAGCCTTCCTGTTCCTGGATCCTCAGGAAGTGCTGAACGCCGCTCGCAATGCATTCCCGAAGAGCTTCGGTGAACTGCTCCTGGGCTTCAGCGGGCGAGGGAACGGCGCGGAGGTGGACCTCACCGGCCTCTGGTAAGCGTTTCCAGGGCGTTCTGAGGTGGGGTGAAGTGAGCTCTTTCTGAAAGACCCCACTTTCCCGGACCAAGCAAGGCGCCGTCTCTTCCAGCTCCTCACTTTCCAGATGATCCGCACTCAATTCCCGTTTGCCGGATACGAAAATCATACTTATGCTCAGCCCCTGTAGGATCCCTTCGAAATCGCCTCAAAATTTGAGTTATCTACAACAGTTGTGAAACGATCTCAAGCATTCTTGCATCTAATCTGAGCGGTTAGCCGTTAGCGATTAGCTTTTAGCCAAAGACTTCAGTCAGTTGTGCCTCATAGATTCTCACTCACCAAGTTAGGATGAAAGGTGGGATAACCTACGAAAATTGTTGAGCTAATACCTAACAGCTAAGAGCTAATCGCTCAATTCATGTTGCAAATTGGTGCTACACCTCGATCACCAGACGGCTGTCCACGCACCAGCACCCCTCCGGGCTTGCCAGAACCGGGTTGAGGTCCATTTCCTGGATTTCGGGATAGTCCAGGGCCAATCGGGATAGGGATACGATCAGGTTTTCGAGGGCTCCCAGGTCCACCCCCTTCTGTCCGCGAATTCCTGAAAGGATGGGGTAGCATCTCAGGGACTCGATCATTTCTTGTGCTTCGGAACGAGAGATGGGCGCCACCCCTCTGGCCACGTCCCGAAACACCTCGGTGTAAATCCCGCCCATGCCCACGACAACGACGGGCCCCAGCTGCGGGTCCTTCTTCAAACCGACCAGAAGCTCGAAGCCCTCGGCCTGCTTCTGAACCAGGATTCCGTCCAGGAACGCGGATGGAGTCACGGCGTGAAAGTGGCTCACCAGCTCATCGTAGGCACGGCGCAGATCGACTTCATCCCGGAGATTCAGCCGAATCCCTCCCAGATCCGACTTGTGAATCCACGCTCCGGAGACAATCTTCAGAACCACGGGGAATCCTGCCGTCCGGGCGAATGCGACGGCAGCATCCCCATGCGGCGTGAGTGCTGCCGGGACCGTCGGGATTCCATAGGCTTCGAAAAGCGGGCCCGCCTCATCTCCCAGGATCACACGCCCCGGCGGGAGGACGACAGGTCTTGCGCCGGTGGGTGCAGGCTGCGCGAAGTGCTCTTCCCCCTCAGGGGGCTGCGCGCGAAAGCGTTCCCAGCGCAGGAGAGCCGAGAGCCCCATCAGGGCTTCATCGATGCTGTCGAAGCAGGCCACTCCGGACTCGTCTTCGAGCGCTGCCGCCTGACTGCTCTGGTCGCCTCCGTAGAGCCAGAGGGCCAGGGGTTTCCGGCGGGGGTTCTCCATGTTGATCTCTTTGGCGGCGGCCACCATGTCCAGATCCCGGTGCAGGGGGGACGCCATGGCAGGGGCAATGCCCAGAACCGCATCCACGTTTTCGTCGGCCAGGAGGCCGCGTCCGGCCTGCTTCAAGACGGTGGTGAAAGAGCCCGAGACCATCCCCAGGGGCCAGAGGTCCACGGGATTGCGCAGCCTGTGCCAGGCGATGTGAGGGTTTTCGAGCCCTTCCCGGATCGCCTCGGGGAAGGGGGCCAGCTCCAGCCCATAATCCTCGCAGGCGTCCGCCGTCATGATCCCGCACGCTCCGGTGGCCGTCACGACACCGATTCTCGGCCCCTTCATGGTGCTGAAATGGAGGAAAGCCTGACAGACGGCCTTGAGCTCGACCATATTGCGCACACGGATCAGCCCGGCGCGTCGAAATGCCGCATCGATCACGGCGTCCTCCCCCACCAGGGATCCCGTGTGCGAAAGGGCGGCCTCCGCTCCGGCCGCGCTCCGGCCGGTCTTCAGGATGATGATCGGCTTGACCCGTGCAATGCGCG
>JBFYYO010000062.1:0-16772 GCA_041310025.1 Syntrophobacterales bacterium | reverse complement strand
CTGCGCCTGCCGATCACGCAAGCCTTTGAACCACTTGGAATATACTTCTGTCTGACCAATCTCGATCATGATCTATAATGTATCTCATAGGATACGCCAGCGCAACTCCTTGACCGAAAATTTTCCTACTCACTCCAGAAGGCGAGGTCTAAATGCGGCGCTGACCCCTCGAGCACGTCGGATGGGGTTTTATCTGCTCCCATCCGGCGCGCGCAGTCGGGTCGAGCACCTTGTTCTGGCGCAAGGCGACGGAACAAGGTACTCCAGACGAAGTCAGCGCCGAGAACTATGGGGATGAGCGGCAAGCAACCACGCTGGAAGGAACTCAATGGCGCCAGCAAACTTCACGCGTGGTTGCTTGTCCGCCTTCATCCCTCGTTATCCCGTGGCGTGCCGCTCCCATGTGAACGGAACGTGGGGTTCACGTCATGAAAGACGATACAACGTCTCTCAGTCGCGCTCGGTCGAAGTCCGTAAGCACCGCGTTGATCTTCGCCTTGTTTGGACCAAAGAAAAACGGGACCTCGGTCACGTGGATGCTGCGGGACGCACACTCGGCCCGAATAGTATGACGTGACGTCTCGAAGACGTTTGCGCTCAAGCCTGACATAATCGCGATCCGGACTCGCGAGATGAAATGGTCGAGCGCGAAGACGTCTTCGATGTGACGACATGCCACTTCAGCCGTGACCGTACCGCGTTCCGGGAGCTTGTTGACTATGAAACTCCTGATCCCGATTGGCAGCGAATTGGCAAAGAGAATCGGGGAAGCCTTTCTACGAATGCACGCCCGCTTCAGCTTATTGCCAGTACTCCCCACCGATTTGGCAACGACCCCATACGCGATATTCCAGAACCCGCCCTCGGATATTCTCGAAAGTCATAAGGTCCGGCACCCGGGACGATCTGATGATGAGTGTTGGGCTCTCGCCCGATCATGAGTACCAATGGTAAGTCGCTTTCGGCCGTATCGCCGAAGTACAGCAGGACTGGATGAGTGGGCCTTGTACCCATCAACAGTCTCCTTCCCTCGATCCGGGATAACGCAGAGTTGAGGGGCGAGCAACCACCGGCTGAAAACCACCCGGAATATTCATGTCAACAGCGTTGTGTCCTCCCGGTGGGTCGAACAACCACCATGCGTGGAATGGCTTGCATCAGAGCCCCTGATGAATGAATCGGCTTTCCGGGTTTCGGGTTTCCTGCTCACAGATCCTTGGAAATGGAGCAGCGGAAGGTGACGCCTTTCTCGCTGTTGGCTTCGACGGATACGCTTCCTCCGTGCTTCTCGGCAACCTCCCGGACGATGGAGAGGCCGAGGCCAGCTCCTTCGACTCCACTCGCAGTTGTGCTCCTTTGAGACAGGGAGCCGGTCTCGTACGTGGTTTCGAGGTGGTCGGTGGTCTCGTCGCATGAGGCCAGAGAATAGACCAGGAACCGGAGGAAATCCTGCTTGTAGCGTCTTCGTCCATAGCCTTCAACGATGGTCGCTTTCACCGACTTCATCGAACGCCAGATCTGGCTTCCCTCTTCGAAGGCTTCAAACCTGGGCAGCTTGTGCAGGGTCATCTGGTGAATGTCAGTCACGAGGTCTCTCGCCAGGCTCCACACCTCCAGAGTCCTGTAGCTCATCCCGCCCTCCTCAGACAACGACCATCCAGCATCCAGGATCTTACCTCTGAAATCGAGGATTAGGCCACTGGCATCCAGCATCCAGCATCCAGCATCCCTCATTCCGCTCCTCCGCCAAGCACGGCATACAGCCGCACCTGGTTGGCGAGCTTGACGAGACGTGTGAAGATGAGTCCCTGCTGAGCGGCGTAGAGAGAACGTTGGGCGTCCAGGACGTTCAGGAAAATGTCTGTCCCTTTCTCATAGCGGGCATTGGAAAGGCGGTAGGTTTGGGCAGAAGCGTCCACGAGGGATTGTTGCGCCTCCATCTGGTCTCCGATCGTCCCTTTGCGCGCAAGGGCATCGGCAACATCCCGGAATGCCGCCTGGATAGATGCTTCGAATTGGGCCACGGCGATTTCCCTGTCCACCTTGGTCACGGTCAGGGCCGACCACGTGCGTGGATCGAAAATCGGCATGACGACTTGGGGTGCATAATTCCAGACGAAGGAGCCGGATTTGAACAGGCCCGACAGATCGCCGCTCGCGGTTCCCACGGCGGAGGTGAGGGAGATGCGAGGGAAGAGAGCGGCCCGGGCTGCGCCGATATTGGCGTTCGACGCCCTGAGCAGGTTCTCGGCCTGAAGGATATCCGGTCGATGCAGCAGCACCTCGGAGGACAGCCCCGGCGAAACGTCCGGCAACGGAGCGATGATGCTCAACCCTTCGGGCAGCAGGTCTTCGGGCACCTGCGCCCCCACCAGCAGGTTCAGCCCGTTCTCATCCCGGGCCACCTGTTCCGTGAAGCGGGCGACGTCTCTCCGGGCCGTGTCGACTCTCGTCTGAACCTGGCGCAGATCCAGCTCGGGAGCGAGCCCGACTTCAAAGCGGCGCTGGATCAAGTGGTAGGAGACCTTCTGGGCCTCGAGGGTGGATTGGGCCAGATCGAGGTTTTCCAGGTCTGCAGCCAGGTTGAGGTAGGAATTGGCTACCTCGGAGATCAACAGGATCTGCGCACTGCGGCGGGCCTCTTCGGTGGCAAAGTATTCCTCCAGCGCCCGCCTGCTGAGGCTCCGAATGCGGCCGAAGAAATCGAGCTCCCACGAGCTGATGCCCACGCTCGCGCTGTATTGGTCCGTGGTGATGGCGCGGGGAGGGTCGGTGCCGGAAAGGTCGGCGGGGAGACGCTGCCGGAAGCCGCTGCCCACCGCATCCGCGATCGGAAGCAGCTCGGCGCGCTGGATGCCGTACAGCGCCCGCGCGCGCTCCACGTTCAGGGCGGCCACCCGGAGATCGCGGTTGTTGTTCAATGCCATGTCTACAACGGCCTGGAGGCGTTCATCCGTGAAGAAATCCCGCCATTTCAAGTCGGCGGCAAGCGGTGCCACCTCCGGCGCTGCAGGCTGCTGGTAGGCCGGGCCATCGGGCCACTCGGCCGGTACCGGGGCCTCGGGGCGCGTGTATTTCGGGATCATGGTGCAACCCGAGAGCAGGATAGCGATCAGCGCTGCCGCTGCAACAGTGCGCCAGTGACAATGAGGCTTCGGTTGCGAACGCAAAGCCCCCGGAATCCGCGCTCCCACACAAGGCATCCAGCATCCAGAACCCAACATCCAGCATCCAGCATCTTTCATCCAGCACCCAGCATCCAGCATCGAGTATCTCATCTGGCTACGCCTCCGAAGGGATCACGGCGTCCGAACCGGGCTCTTCCGTCGGCGCGCTTTTTCTCTTTCCAAACAGTTGCACCACCACCACGTAGAACAGGGGAATGAAGGGGGTCGCCAGGAAGGTGGCGGTAATCATTCCTCCGAGGACAACTGTGCCGATGGCCGTTTGTGCTCCCGCGCCGGCCCCGGTGGCTATGGCCAGAGGGAGGACCCCGAAGCCGAAGGCAAGGGACGTCATGACGATGGGGCGAAGCCTCAGCTTCGCTCCTTCCAGCGTGGCCTCGATCAAACCCGCTCCTCCCTGCACCTTGGTCATGGCGAACTGAACGATGAGGATGGCATTCTTGGTGGTGAGCCCCAGGACGGTGAGGAGCCCGATCTGAAAATAGACGTCGTTGGGGAATCCCCGAAGCCATGAAGCCGCCACTCCGCCAATGACCCCGAGCGGCAGTGTCAGCATGACGGAGATGGGAACGGTCCAGCTCTCGTAGAGGGCCGCCAGGCAAAGGAAAATCACGATCATGGAAAAGGCGTAGAGCAGCGGCGCCTGGGACTTGGCCATACGCTCCTGGTAGGACAGCCCGGTCCAGTCGAAACCGATGCCCCTGGGCAGCTTGGAGGCAATCTCCTCCATGGCCTGCATGGCCTCACCGGAGCTCTTCCCCGGAGGCGGCTCTCCCCAGATGTTGAGCGACGGGAAGCTGTTGAAGCGCTCCAGCCGCGGCGATCCATAGAACCAGTGGCCGGTGGCGAAAGAAGCGAACGGCGACATGGTCCCGGAGCCGTTTCGGACGTAGAGCCGCTCCAGGTCCTTCGGGAGCATGCGATACGGGGTGTCGGCCTGGACGTAGACCCGTTTGACACGACCGCCCTGCATGAAGTCGTTCACATAGGCGCCGCCGAAAGCAGCGGAGATGGTGGCGTGGATGGAGTCGATGGGGACCCCCAGGGCGCCGGCCTTTTCCCAGTCCACATCGATTCGGTATTGGGACACGTCCTCCAGGCCGTTGGGACGGACGCGGATGAGCCTCGGGTCCTTGGCGGCCATGCCGAGAAGCTGGTTGCGGGCGGCCATCAAGGCTTCATGACCAACCCCGCCCCGGTCCTGCAGCTGAAAGTCGAACCCGCCCGCCTGTCCGAGCTCGAGGACTGCAGGTGGAGGGAACGCAAAAACCCGTGCATTGCGAATCTTCGAAAACCTGCCCATGGCGCGAGCCACCAGGGCGTTCACTTTGAGATTCTTATCGCGGCGCAGGTCCCAGTCTTTGAGCTTCACGAACGCCAGGCCGACATTCTGCCCGGTTCCGGAAAAGCTCCGGCCGGCGAGGGTGAAGCAGGATTCCACCGCCTGCGCTTCATCCCCCAGAAAATGGCTCCGTACCTCGCTCATGACCTGCTCGGTCTGCTCGAGAGTCGAACCGGCGGGCATCGATGCCTGGACGAACATGATTCCCTGGTCTTCGCTGGGCAGATAGGCGGTGGGCAGTTGCCGGAAGAGAACCCCCAGGGCCCCCACCAGCAAAACGTAGATGAAAAGGTAGCGCAGCTTTCTCCCGATGATATGGGCGACCAGGGCCTGGTACTTGTCCCTGGCCCTGGAAAACACCCTGTCGAACCAGCGGAAGAACGGCCGAAAGAGGAAGAAGCCGGTTTTGCCGGCTTCATGCCCTTTGGCCGCCGGCTTCAGGAGCGATGCGCACAGGACCGGGGTCAGGATCAGAGCCACCACGACCGAGAGCAGCATGGCGGCGATGACGGTCACGGAAAACTGCCGGTAGATCACACCGGTGGAGCCTCCGAAGAAGGCCATGGGGCCGAAGACCGCCGAAAGCACCAGCCCGATCCCGATCAATGCGCTGGTGATTTCCCCCATGGACTTGCGGGTGGCCTCCATGGGCGGGAGCCCCTCTTCGGCCATGACCCGCTCCACGTTTTCCACCACCACGATGGCGTCGTCCACCAGGAGACCGATGGCCAGCACCATGGCGAACATGGTCAGCATGTTGATGGAGAATCCCAACGCTCCGAGGACTGCGAAGGTTCCGAGGATCACCACCGGCACCGCCAGGGTGGGGATCAGAGTGGCCCGGAGGTTCCCCAGGAAGATGTACATGACCAGGAAAACGAGCAGAATGGCTTCGAAAAGGGTCTTGACCACCTCGTCGATGGCCACCTTCACGAAGGGTGTCGTGTCATAAGGGTAAATGACCTTCATTCCGGGAGGAAAGTACCTGGAAAGATCCTTCATCTTCGCCTTGACAGCGTCGGCGGTGTCCAGCGCATTGGCGCCGGGAGCCTGACGGACGGCGAGGGCGGCCGCCGGTTGTCCGTTGAAAAGGGTCTGGCTCCCGTAGCGCTCGGTGCCGAGCTCCGTTCGGCCCACGTCGCGCACGCGGATGATGGAGCCGTCGGGGTTGGTGCGCAGCGGAATGGCGGCGAATTCCTCCGGGGTCTTGAGCAGGTTCTGGACGATGATGGAGGCGTTCAACCGCTGGCCTTCCACCGCCGGCGCCCCACCGAACTGCCCCGCGGAGATTTCCACGTTGTAGGCTCGAAGCTTCTGGATGACATCCTGCACCGTGAGCCGGTAGTCGGCCAGTTTGTCAGGATTCAGCCAGACCCGCATGGCATACTGGGAGCCGAACACTTCCACCTCGCCCACACCCGGAACCCTTGCCAGGACCTGTTGGACGCTGGACTGGGCGTAGTCCGAAAGGTCATAGTCATCCATGCTGCCGTCTTCAGAGGTCAGGCCCACGATGATCAGCCAGTTCCGGGTCGACTTGCTGACTTTGACGCCCTGGCTCTGGACCACGTCGGGCAAGCTCGCCATGGCGAGCTGGAGTTTGTTCTGCACCTGGGCCCAGGCGAGGTCCGGATCGGTCCCCGGGGCGAAGGTGAGCTCGATCCTGCCGGCGCCCGACGCATCGCTGTTGGCGGTCATGTACAACAGCTTGTCGAAGCCGGTCATCTTCTGCTCGATGATCTGAACCACGCTGTTCTCGACGGTTTCGGCAGAGGCGCCGGGATAGAAGGCGTCGATGGCGATGGAGGGAGGTGCGATGGGCGGATACTGGGATATGGGCAAGTGATGAATGGCAAGCCCACCGGCCAGCATCATGATGATGGCGATGACCCAGGCGAAGACCGGACGGTCCAGAAAGAAGTTCGATAGCATCGGGATCCTCTGTCAGTTGGATTCTGCAATGGGGCGTTTCACGTTTGTCGCTTCCGCGCCGGTCTTGGGTGGGTTCATGGGAGCAACCTTCACCGCAGTGTTCGGCCGAACGCTCAGCATGCCTTCGACGACCACCCGGTCTCCGGCGGCGAGGCCGGAAGAGACGAGCCACTGGTCGCCGATGGCGCGGTTGAGCGTCAGCATCCGCTGCTGAACCGTGTCAGCTGCATCCACGATGAGGGCAATGGGCTCTCCCTTCGGATTGCGGCTCACCCCCTGCTGCGGAACGAGAATGGCCTGTTCGGCGATCCCCTCCTGCACGACGGCCCGAACAAACATGCCCGGCAGGAGCAGATGCTCCGGATTCGGGACCACGATGCGCAGGGTGAATGAGCCCGTCGCCGGGTCTACCGTCACGTCGCGGAATTGCAGGGTGCCCTCCTCGGGATACGGAGAGCCGTCTTCCAGGAGTATCCGGACAGCTTTTCCGTTTTTCCGATCGGCCGTGAGCTGACCGGTCTCCAGGTTGCGCTTCAGTCGGAGCAGCTCAGTGGACGATTGGGTCACGTCGACGTAAATCGGATCCAGCTGTTGGATGGTGGCAAGGCAGGTGGGCTGGTACGCCGTCACCAGAGCGCCGTCCGTCACGCTGGATCTGCCGATGCGCCCGGAGATGGGCGCCGTGACACGGGTGTAGCCCAGATTGATGCGAGCCGCCTCAACGGCCGCCTTCCAGTATTCGATCTCGGCACGGGCCTGCTCCACGGCCGCGGCCGCGTCATCGTAGTCCTGCTGGCTGACGGCCTTGTCGACCAGCAATTCCTTGTACCGTTCGGCTCTGGATCGGATCGACGGCAGATTGGCCTGGGCCTTGCCGAGGGATGCCCTGGCCGAGTCGTGCGCAACCTGAAAGGGGGCCGGGTCGATCTGGTAGAGGAGCTGGCCGGCCTTGACGTCGGAGCCTTCCCGGAACAGCCGCTTCTGGATGAGGCCATTGACCTGCGGCCGGATTTCCGAGACCAGGTAAGGGGAGGTGCGGCCCGGCAGCTCGGTGGTCAGCTCGATCTGCCTCGGCTCGATGGTCACCGTGGCCACCTCGGGAACAGGGGGTGGCGCCCCCGCCTGCTGTCCGTGGCCGCTTTCGCACCCTCCCAGCCACAGCAGGCTCACGACAGCCATCAAAGCCGTGGTCCACCTCAGGGGCTGGCAACCGATCCGGTCTTGTTGCATCTGGAATCTCCCGAGTGTTTGATGATGAGCGCCTTCAGTCTTCAAACCCGTACACGAAATCATGAGTCGATCAATCCTTTGAAGAGGATATTCAAAATAGTGTCCGGGTCGTCGGGGTAGGGATGGCGATCCGGCGCGTCGAGCCAAAGCAGCAGAAAGGCATCGAAGACACTGTCGAGTGCAATGGCCAGATGATAGGGGTCGGCGATGTTCTTGAACCGCTCCTTCCGGATTCCACTCTCAAAGACCGAGGCCAGTCGTTCCAGGAAGGCGTAGTGCCGACTTCGCAGTTCGTCATCCAGGCCCGCCTTGATGTTGAAGCTCGCCCCCCGGCGCTCGGCAAGAAACAGGCGAACGAAGGCAAGGTTGGCACGAATCCTTTCGCTCTTGGTCCGGACGTATTGCCGCAGCTTTTCAATTTCGTCATCGGGCTCCTCGATCGCCCGAAGGACGGCATCCTCGAAATGGTCGCATTGCTCCAGGACAAGGGCTTTATAAAGGTCCTCCTTGTTCTGGAAGAACTTGTAGAGTGTCCCGATGGCGAACTCGGCCTTCTCGGCGATCTGGTGCATGGAAACGCTGTGGTAGCCGTTCTCCGAGAAGAGCTCGAGAGCGGCGGCGAGCATCTCCTGGCGCTGGCGCAGCTTCTCGCGCTCCCGCCGTGAAAGGGTTTTCTCCGGCATCCATCACCTCCAGGTGGATTGGAAACATGTGGTGTGAATATGACGTCAGGTTTTAGAATAGCTTGTCAATCGAAATGTGGCAATCAAGACTTGAGAGGTTTTTCGACGGTTCACGCAGAATGGCGGATGCTGAATTTCGTGCTGGGAGGACGATCGAAATGGAGAGGCAGGACAAGGGACTGCCCCTGCCCACCTCTGTCTTGGCCAATGTGGTTGAATCGGGGGTGGCACGGGTCAAGTACACCTCCACAGAATCGAGTGACCGTAAAGGAATACGATCCCCTCATTCTGTGGAGCTGTGCTGAGGCATTGAGATGTTCTTGAGGTACCGAAAGAGGGCCCGCGAAGACTTGGGCGGCTGATTTCCTGCCTTCTCTTTTCTGGCATTCAGGACGCACTGGCGCAGCCACTTCAGATCGGCATGGGGGAATTCCTCCGCGATCTCCTCCAGGAGCTCGTCATTGCCGTTCACCAGTGCATCCCGCCATTGCTCGATCTTCCGGAAGAGCTGACGATCCATCGTGAGACCGCGGCTGATTTCATCCAGGGCCTTTCGGATGGGCTCCGGATCTGCATCCCGCATGAGCGTTCCGATGTACTGCAGTTGCCGGCGCAGGGCCTCGCGCTTTTTGAGATGTCGTGCGAACAATACGGCTTCCCGGAGGTCTTCCGATATCGCGATTCTGCGAATCTGCTCCTCCCTGAGCTGCACCAGCTCTTCGCCCAGCGACTGCAACGCGAGCATCTCCCTCTTCCGCTGTGACTTGCTCTTCCTTTCCTCCAAAACATCGGCTCCCGTCATCGTTCTAGTTTTGAGCTCCGGGGCTGCGTCTTCATTTTCTCTCGAGACGACCGACACCCGGCATCCGCTCTCCACCAATCGATCGGAAAAAGGATGAACGGATATGGCCCCGAAGGCAGGTTGTGGTATGGTGACGAAGCAGATAGGATTCTGCCGCAGTGGACTCCCGAAATGGAAAAGGGGAGGAGCCGCGGTTGATGCTGGTGGTTTTTCTGAACATTAACGAGAAGGAGATCCTTGATGAATGAGATTGCTGATGTGCGACCCTCGCGAGGCCAGATTGCCGTTCGCCTTCTGTACAGCCTCCTGTACCTGATCATCTTTGAAGTTCTCAAGTTGATTGTCCAGATCACGGCCGTGTTTCAATTCGTTTACCTGTTGATCACGCGCAGCCACAGCGAACCGTTGAGGGCCTTCTCCAACAAGGTTGCCACTTATGTTTACCGGATCGTGCGCTATGTCACCTTGAACGAAAACATCCGCCCGTTTCCCATGAGGGAGTTCCCGTCCGAAATGGAGCGGCCGGTCGACATCCCCACTTTCGATTAGCACGGTTCAAAGGAGTTGTGTTCTCGTCCGTCATACCCGCGTGCTTCTGGCGGGGATCCACATACCTGAAAACCTCTGGATTCCCGCCAGGGACATGCGGGAACGACGGTTCAATCGTTCACTGAATTGTGTGGACATGCACTCAGGTTCCATGAGGAGGGAAGGGGGCTTGGGGGGCATAGGGGCTCCTCACCTCTTCTTGTCCCGTTTTGCCCACTCGTCGCTCCATCGCTTCAGTCTCTTGATATTTGCCTTGCCCAATGCTTCGATGGTGATGGTTCGTGTCTCATCGCTCGTGATCTTGAGGTGGAGGTCCCATCTCTCCTCGGGGATCAGCGTTCCGAGCCGCTCGGGCCACTCGATGATGGACACACCGGTGCCGTAGAGCGCTTCCATCCAGGGCAGCGTGTCGAGCTCGGTGAGATCGGACAGTCGATACAGGTCCAGGTGGTAGATGTGCAGGCGTCCCTCGTATTCATTGATGAAGGTAAAGGTAGGACTCGTGACGGGGGTCCGCTCCGGGACCCCGAGCCCCAGAGCCATGGCGCGGGTCATCAGTGTCTTTCCGGCTCCCAGATCGCCCCACAGGGCGACCACATCGCCAGCCGCCAGATTCTGCCCGATTCGACGACCCAGTTCGACCGTCGCCTCTTGGGAGCCACACTCAAATACAACGCGGTTCATCGGAGAGCCGTTCCTCATGCCCCGCCCGGGGGCTTCCAAAACGTTGAAAAAAATAGAAGACCGACACCCCTTCACAAATTGGAGCCAGAAACCAGAAATCAGAAACCAGAAACCAGAAACTAGAAACCAGAAACTAGAAACTAGAAACTAGAAACCAGAAACTGCCCCACCGTTTCGCTCGAGATCCCCGATGATGGCAGGAACCTCGCCCAGGAGGTCTGAGGCCAGCAGACCCCGGCTGGCGATGTGCCCGAAGCACCGGTCCGCCGCAGCCCCGTGCACGAAGACTCCGAGGCAGGCCGCCTGGAACGCATCAAACCCCTGCCCCAGAAAGCCTGCGATCATGCCGGTCAAGACATCCCCCATCCCGCCGCTCGCCATGGCTGGGATTCCGGATGCATTGACGGCGACGGCTCCATCGGGCGATGCCACCACGGTGCCCTGGCCTTTGAGCACCAGCACGACGCCATGCTGCCTGCTGAATGCCGAAGCCGTTTCCAGGCGGTTCTCCTGGACGTCGCGGGTCGAGCCCCGGATCAATCGTGCCATTTCACCCGGATGGGGCGTCAGGATCATGGCCTGGGAGCTCCTGGCGAGCACGGAAGGGTCCTTGGCAACGGCGGTCAAGGCATCGGCGTCCAGCACCATAGGGCAGGGGCACTGCGCGATCATTTCCATCGCGAGGCTTTGCGTCGACGGGTGAAGTGAGATGCCCGGCCCCATGGCAAGTGCTTGTTTGCCTTCCAGGAGGGCCAGGATGTCGGGAAGGGCCGCGAGGCTCGGCGATTGGTCTTCGGTCTCGGCCACCGGCCAGGTCATGGCTTCCGTGAGCTTGACTTCTAGGATCGGGTTGAGACTTTCGGGAACGAGGAGCGTCACCAGGCCGGCGCCGACGCGGGCGGCTCCCTGGCAGATGAGCGTTGCTGCGCCGGTCTTGCCGCGGGATCCCGAGAGGACCGCCACATGGCCCGCCGTCCCCTTGTGAGCATCCGGAGACCGTGGCGTGAGCCATCCCTGGAGGAAGCTCTCGTCCATCCACCAGCGCCGGATTCCGCAGGCTTGGGAGACCTCGGGGGGAATGCCGATGTCCACCCGCCTCAATCTTCCGACGAACCTCAGCCCCGGGTCGATGACGAGCCCGGTCTTGATGAATCCAAAGGTGGCCGTAGCCGAGGCGCGTATGGCGGCTCCCAGTGGTCTGCCGGTGCCGGCGTCCAGCCCGGAAGGCAGATCGACGGCGAGTATGGGAATTCCCTTGAGCTCGTTCACGGCCTCGATGATTTCCCGGTAGAGGCCGCGAACCTCACTGCTGAGTCCCGTCCCGAGGATGGCGTCGATGATGGCACCGCTCTCCCGGATCCACGGCCACTGGTCGGCGAAATCCGCCGACTCGTTCCAGACATGGATGGGAATCTCGAGTTTCGTCAGGATGTTGAAGTTGCTGAGCGCGTCGCCCTGCAACTGTTCCGGGGGACGCAGGCACACGACTCGGACGGCGGCTCCCCGGCCGTGAAGGATTCTCGCCAGCACGAAGCCGTCGCCCGCATTGTTCCCCGCCCCCGCGACGACGGTGACCCGCCGTTTCAGCAGGTCGGGCACGACCTCTTGGTAGAACGCGGCAGCCCCGCGAGCCGCGTTCTCCATGAGGACGATGCCGGGTATGCCGATCTCCTCGATGGTCCGGCGGTCGAGCCCGGCCATCTCCCGGGCCGTCACCAGCAGGTTGTCATCTCGTCTCGCCAATGCTTATCCTCCAGGCGTTGATCCCGTTGTAAGAAAGTCAGGCCGTTTCGAGCACCACCACGGCAGCCCCGTACTCGCCGTCGTCCGTGAGGCTCACGTGCCAGGCGCTGACGCCGAGCCCGCTGCATAGATCAAGCGCTCTCTCCGAAAGTGTGATGACGGGCTTCCCCAGCTCGGTGTTGCTGACCTCGATGTCGCGCCAGCTCACCGGCGCGCGCATCCCGGTCCCGAGGGCCTTGACGAAGGCCTCCTTGGCGGCAAAGCGCATGGCCAGGCAGGAGGCCCGCTGTCTGCGTCCCGAGCACGCGCGGGATTCGCCCTCCGTGAACACGCGTCTCTCGAATCGCTCCCCCCAGCGAGCCAGGCTCGCCTGCAGGCGCTCTGTGCGGACCAGGTCGATCCCAACGCCGTAAATGGCCATCAGCCGTTCACCAGTTCGATCATCTCCCGGACGGCCCGCTCGATTCCCACCAGGACCGCCCGGGCGATGACGGCATGTCCGATGCTGAATTCCTCGATTTCCGACAACCCTCTCAGCCAGAAAACGTTCTGGTAGTCGATGCCGTGCCCGGCGTGCACGCCCAAACCCAGTTTGCGCGCCAGTTTGGCCGAGGTGACCACGCGATCGAATTCCTCCTGGCGCCTGGAGAAGGTTCGGGCTTCGGCAAAACTTCCCGTGTGGATCTCCACGTAGTCCGCCTCCACCCGGTGGGCCGTCTTGATGGGCTTGGGGTCGGGATTGATGAAAAGACTCACCGCTATGCCGCCGTCGTGGAGCATCTTGATGGGATCCCTCAGGGTTTCTTCGTAGAGCACGACGTCCAGCCCGCCCTCCGTGGTGAGCTCCTGGCGCTTTTCGGGAACGAGGGTGACCATTTCGGGTTTGATGGCCAGGGCGATACGGATCATCTCGTCGGTTGCCGCCATCTCCAGATTGAGCTTACTCTTGACCGTTCGTCGCAGCACCTCGACGTCCCTGTCCTGGATGTGCCGCCGATCTTCACGCAAATGCACCACGATGCCCTGAGCACCAGCCAGTTCGGCAAGGGCTGCAGCCATCACCGGGTCCGGTTCACTGGCCAGCCTCGCCTGCCTCACTGTCGCCACATGGTCCACATTGATCGCAACTCGAGCCACTGTCCCCTCTCCCTTCAGGCAGTTCGCCGTGGTGCTCCATCCACGGAGCCTTGGCGCTGCAACGCCCGCGAACCTCAAGAGGCCGCCTTCCAACGCAACGGGGAATCCCCCCTTCAGCACGGCTCCAAGGATACCCGGACCCACGCTTCGGTTCAAGATCTTCCAGCAATCCCGCCTTTGCAGTTGGTTTCATGCGGCATCTTCAAACCAGGCGTCTCCCGACCACAAGACGCCCCCCCGTGGCGTTGAGCGGGAATCCGATCATGCATGAGCATTCTGTGCAGTGGAAGATATGAGGGCAGGTAGTTTCGGCTGGCACATGTTGAAAAAAACAAATGAAGGTCCCCATCCCTCTGGACTTCCGTTCCCCCCTTCCACCCGGCGGGCGCGAGGATCGCGCCCGCTCACATCCGAACCATGTCGGTTGCATCCAGTGTGGCCCCGGAGGGAACGAAAGCCTCTATTCAGCTCGCTAGACCTGTCCCGAGGAGGTGACGGCCTCGTCAGATCCCTCCGCCGGAACCCTGGTGATATCTATCCTCTCCACGTCATCCATATTGAGAGGAAAATCGTAAGCCCCGTGATCTCCACCGCCAGTCCAGTACATCATATCCGCCCACGGCTCGAAATCCCGGCAGGCCGTCAGCAAATAGTCTGTTATGCACTTCAAAGCTTCAGGATTCAGCTTCTTCAAATCATTGGCGTCCAGAGTTTTCGAACCATCACTGTTCACTTCCATTTGCTCCACCTCCCAGAATCGGAGAAAGTATTGTAAATAAAATGTAACTCCATATCCCACTAACAAAATAATAAGTACAGGCCCTACCTTGTCAAACAATACGGTGGATCACTCCGGTCCCTGGCGGGGATCCAGGCATTTGAACGTCCCTGGATTCCCGCCAGGGACATGCGGGAATGACAATGAATGCGGTCAATCCGTTGTGTGGAAGTGTGGGGCGGGCGTGAGCCAAAGCGTCAAGGGGACTGGGATGGGCGGGATTCGGTTGAGTTGGTATCCTGCAGGATGCGGTCGATGCGCTCCTGGGTTGTGCTCTCCTGTTCCGCCGCCCGTCGCGCCCGCCTGCGCCGGTCGCTGCCGGATCCGCCTCTCCCGCATGACCTCATCATCTCCTTCACGTCGTCGTCGTCGGGGGAGATGAGCAGGTAGCGCTCGAAGTAGACGGCGGCGCTGGTGCAATTCTTCTGAGCGGCATATTTCTCGCCGGCTTCCCTGTAGAACACCTTCATCTCCTCAATGCGTTTCCGGGCGACTTCGTTATTCGGGTCCAGGGCCAGAACGGTCTGGTAAATGGCATAGGCGTTCTTTCCGATGGGCGTCGTGTAGCGCTTCGCGGCAAAGTGCTCGTCCGCCTCGGCCATGAGCTGATCCAGGGGCAGGTCCGTGACATTCTCCTTCTGGTACGCGCTCCAGATGTGGCTCAGAGCCCGTTGAGCCTCATCGTAGTGAGGACTTTCCTCCGTGATGGAGGAGAATTCGCGCAGGGCGGCCATGGGGTCACCGCTGATTTCGAGGTGCTGGCCGTACTGGAGCCTGAGCTGGTCCAACCGTGCCTGGACGGGGTCGGACTCCTTGTCAGCCCCGTGCCTCGCCATAAAATCACTCAGAACGGACCGGGCTTCGGCAAACCTGCCTTCCGGCACCAGGTGGTTTGCCTCGGCCACGGTGGCAGCGGCCAGGATCTCCAGGGTCTTGGCCCGGATTTCCTCCGCAAGGGGCTCGGACAAGAACTGATTCAACCGGGCCTGGATGCCGGAGGTCTCGCCCGCGCTCCACTGCCGGGCGAGCTCCTGGAACTGCCGATTCTTTTTCCAGGGCAGGACGAAGCGGTGAAAGCCGAAGTATCCCGCTGTGGCCAGGATCGCCAGGATCAGTGCCACCCAGGCAAACGCGGCTCCCCTTCCCCTGCGTACGATGATCCGCTCCCCGGGGGGGCGCCGATCCTCCTCGCGATCCGAAACGAAGCTGACACTGAAGGGACCGATCTGGAGCTCATCGCCTGCATAGAGCTGATGGTCCGTCACCTCCCTCTGGTTGAGGAGGAGGGGATTCGTCTGGCTGAGCCTGACCACATGGAAGTGGTCGCCGCGCTTTTCCACGCGGGCATGCTTGCGGGAGACCATGGAGTCCGGGAGCTGGACGTTGACATCGTCTGCCCGCCCCAGGGTTGTGGTGTTTCGATCCAGCGGATGTACCTCGGATCGACCGTCGGGCTTCAGGATAACCAGTCGTGGACCGTGGTCCTCCAAGGACGGGGCCGACTGGAAGACAACCGTCATCTCGGATTCGGGCTCCATCTCTGCGGGAAGAGCGTCACCGAACATGTCCACCAGTGCATCCACGCGGAAGACCATCTGAGTCTTGCCGAGCAGGACCATGTCCCCGTCCGCCAGGACGGCTCTGTCCGTGCGCTCCGCGTTGACCAGGATGGGATTGCCTCCGATATTCTGGATGACCACCTGTTCGCGGTCTATGTAAATCCTGGCCTGACGCCGGGAGATGTAAGGGTCATCCAGCCGGATGTCGCAGGTTTCGGAGCGACCGACGATGACCTCCGATCGATCCAGTACATGGCTCATGGCAGGTTCTTTGCCATAGATCAGCCGTCCGTAAGGTTTCACGGGTCATTCTCCTCCTTGGAAGGCCCCTCGATTGTCGAAAGCGCGGGAATCTCGAGGAATCCGCATTCGACAAAGTTTCGAGCCAGGGTGCACGTGGGTGCGGCCAGTGAATTCGGATCGGTTGCCAGACTCTCAGCCATTGCCGAAGCCAGCTCACCCAGCGGGCGCGTGCCGTCGCACTGGGCCAGCAGGTTGGCCACCGCCACATCGACCCGGACTGCATAGGCCAACCCGGAAGTGCGGGACAGTCTCACTTCCTCTGGCTCCCAGCCATCGGCTCCGGGGTGAAAGGTCTGTTCCAGCCGAATGCCGGGATTCAGGCGGAACGCCGATGCCAGCCACCTGCGCTCGTCCACCGTCTGCTCCATCCAGTCGCGGGCCTCGAATGACTTCAGGATGTCCCCGCCGCAAGGGCCGAGCATCTTCTCGGGGGCTTCTTCGGCCCGAAACCAATGGCTGCTGCCGGCTCGTCGTCTCATGGTGATGAGTCCGGCGCCTACGGATTCGATCCGCTGATCTTCATAGTAGCGCATCCATTCGTCGAACCGCTCCACGAGCCGCTCGGGCAAGTCCCGCTCGGTGTGCTGGATCCACGTGGACGCATAAGTGGCGGCATCGCGGCTCTCGGACCTCATGACCCAGACGTCACAGCCCGTGCCTTCACACCAGCCGGCAAGCCGGTCACGCCAGTCCTCGCCGGCAAACTGGCACCAGTTGCACAGGATCTGGCAGAAGCCCCCTTCGTTCAAAAAGGCGGGTGCTCGCCTCACGATGCTCCTGCAGATCTCGTCACCGCCCATTCCCCCGTCACGGTAAGTGTAACGAACCTCTGGGGAGATCACAAA
>JBFYYO010000061.1:0-16789 GCA_041310025.1 Syntrophobacterales bacterium | reverse complement strand
TCCTGTGGGATGCACGGGGCTTCGCATCGTCATTTCGCTCATCTACGAGATGGCGCGTCGGAACCTGGAAGTGGGGCTGGCGACCCTCTGCGTGGGCGGCGGCATGGGAATGACGACCATCGTGGTGCGGGACTAGGGACTCGCTCGTTCCATATGAGGAGCAGAGTCTGCTGTTCGGAATGAAGAAACCGTCCTCGCGCAGAGACGCAGAGTAAACCGAAGTTCTGCAATGATCGCGTCTGGTCGGTGGATTTCCGATCCTGAAACGGGCGAAGGTGCGCCATCGGCAAGAACATGATAAATGGCCGAAAGTATCTCAGAGTGCTTTCTTCTTCTCTGCGCCTCCTCGCCTCTGCGTCTCAGCGCGAGGCAGATTTTTCAGACCTTCTTTGATACGGCCAATCGATGGAGGGGGCAGTGCATGAGGGTGGCAGGGGATTAACGATCAGGGAGGTGGCGTGATGTTGAATGCGGCAATGGAAGAGATATTCTCCAAAGGAGAGGCTCTCAAAGGGGTCCGGATCCTGGACATCACCCGGATCATTCTGGGACCCTGGGCCTCGACGCTCCTGGCAGAGCTGGGGGCCGAGGTCGTGCACGTGGAAATACCCGGTGCCGGGGATCTCCTCATCCGGGCCGTCGGCCCGCAGGGGCAGTTCCCGCGGAACCTTTCTCCCGGAATGATGTGCGCCAGCGCCAACAAGTATTACATCGCGCTGGACATGCACAAGCCCGAGGGCATCGAGCTCATCAGGAAGCTTGCGGCCTCCTCGGACATCATCATGGAAAACTTCAAGGCGGGCACCTTCGACAAGTGGGGGATCGGCTACCGTCAGATGAAGGAGATCAAGCCGGACATCATCTACCTGAGCATGCAGGGATTCGGGAACTGGGGATCCCTCTCCTCCAGACCGAGCTACGACGCCTATGCTCAGGGCATTTCCGGCCTGGCTGAGATCACGGGCTTTCCCGATGCCATGGGAGTCAAGTCCTCGGCGTGGATCGGGGATTTTCTGAGCGGTACTCTGGCCGCTTTCTACACCCTGGCGGCGCTTTACCACAGGAAGAAGACGGGCGTCGGCCAGTTCATCGATCTTTCCCAGGCTGAAGTCCTCATGCGGTGCATGGACTGGACCTGGCTTTATGGATACCTCAAGGGAAAGAGGCGGGAGCGGTTCGGCAACTGGGATATGGCGGTGGTTCCGTCCTGCATCGTCAAAACCACCGATGGCTTCGTGGCGCTCGGAGCGTTCTCCGAGCCCGAGTACGAGGGACTCTGCCGCTCCATGGGCCGGGAGGATCTTCTCGAATTCAGGGCCATCGAGAAACGGCTGGTTGAGGCGGAGCGGATCTACAAAGCCATCGATGGTTGGGCGGCAGGCAGAAAATCCTCCGACATCCTGGAGGCCGGAGAGCGGAACGGCTACTCCGTGGCTCGAGTCATGAACGTGGAAGCCATCTATCATTCCGAGCACTTCAATGAGCGGCAGACGGTCTGGAAGTTCGACGACCCGCTCTGGGGAGACCTCTGTTACCCCATGGCCCTGCATCTGGAAGATACACCGGGGCGGATCCGATGGTCCATGCGACCCGTTGGCTTCGACAACGAATACGTCCTGAGGAAGCTCCTGGGCTACTCCGCCCGGGAGATCCAGTCGCTCTATGACGAGCAGGTCATCGGGCGCTGGAATCCGCAGATGGTGTTCTCAGGTCCTCCGCCGGATTGGGACGGGCAGCAGGGGCTTCTTTTCAAAGAATGATGGAGGGGTAAAATGGATTGGGTCGCATGGGCAAGAGGAAACACGGATCCGGACGAGGCGGGCTGGAAGGCGGAAGCGCTCAAGGACGTCCTGGTTCTTGATTTGAGCTACGGAAGCTTTGCGGGCCTTTTTACCGGGTCCCTCTTTTCGGAGATGGGCGCACGGGTGATCAAGATCGAGCCCCCGGAGGGGGACATCGCCCGGAAGATGACCCCTTTTGGTGAATTCATCCAGGGGACCGGCCTGCCCTACCTCGTCGAAGGCCGAAACAAAGAGCACGTCACTTTGGACATCCAAAGCGCTGCGGGAAAGGAAATCCTGCTGCGCCTGGTTCGAAAGGCGGATGTGCTCATCGAGACATTCGCGCCGTCCGCCATGGAGAGCATGGGGCTGGGTTACGCGGCCCTGAAAGCAATCAATCCCAGGCTCGTTTATGTGTCGCTCAACAGCTACGGCCAGAAGGGAGAGCTCTCGGACAAGGCCCGGAAGGCGGGCTGGAGGTGCTACGACATCATCGCCCAGGCGCTCTCGGGGTTTGTTTCGACCACCGGCATCCCCGAAACCATGACGGACTTTCCCGAGCACACCCGCGTGCCGACGCGCATGGGGAACTGGATGGGGTGGTACGCGGGAGGGGCCTACGCCGGGCTGGCGGTCATGGCCGCCCTCTACTTTCGAGAGGTGAGCGGTTCGGGGCAGTTCATCGACATGAGCCCCGCCGATGCCCTCATGTGCCTCAACAACTACGCGCTGCATTTCTATCACCTCACGGGAAAAGCCATCGAGAGGCCTGCCAACATCGAACCTGCAGCGCACCCTTACTGCTATGTTCGCTGCAAGGACGGCATGATCTTCCTGGCCGGCTACGCCGACCCCAACTGGAAGGCCCTCTGCACGATCATCGACCGAATGGATCTCGTGGAAACCTATGCCTCGGTGAAGGACCGCACGGATCCCATTAAAGCTATTGAAATCATTAAAGAAATTGAGAAGTTCACTCTGGATCACACCCGTGACGAACTGGTGGCCATCTGGCTCGCCTACAAAGGACCTGGAGTCACGGTTGCCGGAGAAATTCTCAAGCCGGACGAGACCGTCAAGCTGGAGCACTGGTATGAACGGCGCTCCCTGGTCAAGATCCAGGAACAGCCCTGGGGAGATCTGATGCTGCAGGGGGCGCCGGTGAAGATGACGGAAACCCCTCCCCGCCTCAAATGGGTTTGCAGGGAGATCGGGGCAGACAACGAATTCGTCTATCTGGATCTCCTGGGGATGCCCAAATCGAGGCTGGATGAACTGGCGGGTGAGGGAGTCCTGTGATCTGAGGTTTCCTCCGCTTTCCCACATAAACCCCTGTCCAGCCCTTTGCGGCGGGGCAGGGGTTTATTGTTTCCGGGAATACATCTTGTTTTCTCGGGAAAAAGATGCTTTCTTCGCCGAGTCGATCCCATCGGTGGTTGGAGAGGGCTGAGAACCGGGGGGGGATGACCTGATCCATCTGAACACAGGAGTGAGTGCTGGTGAGGTTTTTGTTATCGGTCGAGACGGGTCGGCTGGGGGTGATTTCAAGCGCAATGCAGTGGACGGGGGTTTGGGCCATCATCATCTCCCTTCTGGGCGCTTACGTGGCGCTCGGGCTGGTGCTGTTAGTGTTTCAGAGCCGCCTGGTCTATTTTCCTGACAAGCTGATGGCGGGGACCCCCCACGATGTCCAGTTGAGCTATGAAGCCATCTACTTCAAAACCCGGGACGGAGTGGAGTTGTTCGGCTGGCATGTGCCCGCTCCAAACGGGAAGGGAACGATCCTGTTCTGTCCCGGCAATGCCGGGAATATCTCCCATCGATTGGAATATCTGCAGATCTTTCACCGCATGGGACTGAGCACCTTCATCTATGACTATCGAGGTTTTGGCTTGAGCTCAGGAACGCCCACGGAAGCGGGGACTTACCTGGATTCCGAGGCTGCCTGGGATTTCCTGGTGAGCAAGAAGGGAATCCCACCCGACCGGATTGCGGTATACGGTGAATCCCTCGGGGGGGCTGTTGCCGCGCGACTGGCGAACCAGAATCGACCAGGGGCACTGATCCTGGCATCGACCTTCACATCGCTTCCGGATCTGGGGGCGGAGCTTTATCCTTTGTTTCCCGTCAGGCTTCTGTCACGTTTCAGCTACAACACCCTGGAATATGTTCGCCGGGCGGAATCCCCGACACTCGTCATCCACAGCGCCGACGACGAAATCGTTCCGTTCACGCACGGAAGGGAGCTCTACAATACCGTCAGTGCGCCCAGGGAATTGCTGAGCATCAAGGGAGACCACAACAGCGGTTTCATCCTCTCGGGTGACGCCTATGTTCAGGGCATCGAAAGATTTCTCTCCAAAACCCTGTCGCCTTCGAATTCCTCCAAATGAGTCTTGAGACAACCCTGGGTGGTTCCGTCAGGAACCCCCCTGGAGGCCCTTTCATTCCCTGTGATAGGGGAAGATTCTGGTTTGTCGAATCTGGCGTTGTGACGAAAAGCGCGGAAACGCCAATCCCATTCATTGCGTCAAGTGCCGAAATTCATTGACCGCTTGATCCGAGTCGTTGTAGGTAAGAACCACGGTCCATCATGCTCAGGTAAAATAGTGACAGCTCAAGCTCCAGTGCATCTCCCCGCTGACTGAACAACCGACCTTCGGTACACCTTCCATACCCTTCTCATTCCTTTGAGATCTCCTGCTCCGCGCTTCCATCATTTTTCCAGAAAGGGGGTGGTCATCTTCAAAGCGTGATCCAAGGGCTGGGTTTTTCTGTTCGTTCAGTCACTATCAGGGATTTGAAAGGAGAGCACTATGAGAAGATTTTCGGTTCTGCTTCTGGTGGTTTTCGCCGTCGTTTGTTTTGCCGGTTTCGTGCATGCAGCCGCTGACAAGGATGCCATCAAGAAACAGGTGGATGAAATCGTGGCAGCCATGGACGGCGGGAAAACAGCCGCCGATTTCAAGGATGCCGCCAAGAGGGAACCCTATTACGTGTTCATCATGCAAGAGGATGGAAAACTGCTGGTGCACCCCGCCATGGAGGGACAGAGCTTGAAGGAAAAGGCCGCTCCGGTTTTTGATGCGGTCGCCAAGGCGACTCCGGCTGGAGGCTGGGTGGACTACGAGTGGCAGGGCAAGATGAAGCATACCTATGTGAGAAAGACGAAAGGCGCCCTCATCGTGGGGAGCGGCTACTCCGATTAGGTCGGCCGGATCCCTGTTCCGCTCATGAGCTGGGACAGGAATGCTGTTGAGATAAGCTCCTTGACCTGCAATCAGCAGGGTGCCATGGGCTAAGTACACGCGCACACATTAGAGTGACCGTATCAATCGTCATTCCCGCGTGCCCCTGGCGGGAATCCAGAGCCTTTCGGATGACTGGATCCCCGCCAAAAGCATGCGGGGATGACGTACAAAACAAATGGGCACCTTATTCTGCTGAGCTGTACTGAGCGAACCTTGCCCATGCATGTTCTCCCGATCACGGGCAATCCTTGATTAGTCCGTGCCACCCTTAGATTCAACATCATTGAGGAGGACAGGGGGGTGTGCTTCTGAAATCCTTGAGGCTCATCCCCCCCAACCACCCCGACGTGCGCCAGCTGCTCACCAGTCGAAGCGTGTCATCCTCCTTCAGGAAGAAGAAGACGTGGTCGGGTTGGAGGATTCTCCTGACCTGTACAACGCTGCTGGCAATCACCTCCTTCACGGAAAGACGGGAGGTGATATCACGTGTGAAAGCCAGGACGGACTGCAGCTCATCCACATTGTCTCCCCCTCTCTCAAGGGTGCAGGCTTTGTGGCGGTGGAGCCGGGCATGGAGCAGCATGCACCATCGCCCGTTATGTGCGATCCTCAGTGCGGATGCACTCGATTCTATGTGCATCGATGTCAATGTCAAGGAAAGGAAGCCGGCTTTGCACGGAAACATCCGGGCCCGGCGCTTCAATTCTCCGGACTTCTCCCGTATACTGGCCTGAATTGATCCGCCTGCAAGCTCGGAGGCTTGCCTCCCTTCTTGTTGGGCCACAGCTGCGGAGATGAACCTATGGAGCCCCTCAAGGCGGCGAGGATTTTCAATCGATGGTGAAGCGTACAGAGTGCCGTGCACTTCGGTGCATGTCTTTTCTTCTGGTTTTGTTCTTTTTGGGATGCGCTCACGGCCATGCCGGTGAAGCTCCCGCAAAGTCCCGCTTCTTCCTGTCGGGCGATGGAAGGTTTCATATCAAGAACGTGAAGTCCGGCAGAGAAGCCAATGTCTCGCTGCTCAATCCCGATGGCTCACTCAACGAGATGGGACGCGCCAGGATTGACGAGGTCTTTGGGCTCACACCTCGAGATGGCTCTCATCACATATCCCTTCGGCTGCTTCTCATGCTGGACCACTTCTCGGACCGGGTGGCTCCCGGGAGAGTCATCAATCTCACCTCGGGCTATCGGAGCCCGGAGTACAATTCCAGGCTTCGGAGCGCAGGGGGAAATGTGGCCAGCACCAGTCTCCACATGGATGGGATGGCGCTCGACTTCAACATCGACGGAGTCAACGGCAAAGAGCTGTGGCGAATCATCAAGGATGCGGACTGCTGTGGCGTGGGCCATTATGGGGGAGCCAACGTTCATCTGGATTCGGCAAGACCCAGGTTCTGGGAGGCGGCGACCTCGAAAGTGCGAACGAAGGAGAGCGAGCACAACCGGCGCATCTATCTCACGACAGATTTCGACCGCTACAGGGCGGGAGATGCGATGCGACTCTCGCTGGTCTCCATCAGCGATTTCGGCTTTGGAGTCGGAGGGGTGGCCTATATGGTGCGAGACAAGGAAGGAGAGGACGTGGTCGGTCCGGTTCGCTTGTCTGCGCCGGGTGACGACCCGTGCATCGTGGTCCATGAACGGGACGCCGCATGCTCGATACTCTCCTCCCTGCCCGATAAGGCCGCCAGGGGCCGATACAGGATTCGCGTGGATTTCTGCCGCCGCCCGTTCGGTGACATGCCTGAAAGGGTTGTGTCCAACGAGGTGGAAATCACGGACGTCCCCCAATGGTGACACATTGCGGGCTCGATCCGCAATGTGTCGTGCAGAATGTTTAAATTTCGACACCATTGGGGCAACCGGCGTCCTTCATCCGGCGGCGTGGCACGGACTCACTGCCAGAAGCACTCGTCTCCGGCAACGCTCAGAAGCTCCGGGAGGACGCACATGATGCTGACCACCCCCACGATCTTGCCATCGCGGGCCACCAGCGGCTGGCGAATGTTCTCTTTGAACATGAGGTAAACGGCCTTGTTGATGGTGTCCTCCTCCTCCAGCAGGGGATGAATGGGGGACATGACCTCCTTCACGGTTTTCTGCGTCTCAGCCTTGACGAGATCAAAGAAACTGTGATCGAGCCAGTTGAAGCGCTCCTGGATCGCGGCGATCTCCTTTTCGACCCCACCGGTTCTCATCGAGATGGCGCGGTAATGGAGAAACGCCGGACTCACGGACTTGGCTGACTCGGGCACAAGCCCCCGGAGCAGGTCGAAGATCGAGAGCTTCCCCACGATCTGCCCGCCGGCGTTCTTCACGAAGAGGGTTTTGTGATAGTCCCCCGGCTCCCGGGCCTGCAACTTCTGGTAATTATCCCGAAGGATCTTCAATACGTCGCACAGCCTGTCGTCTTCCTGGACCATGTTGTATTCCTCGATTGGGGACATGATGTCTTTGACTCGCTTCTCCACTGCCATTTCTAAGCCTCCTCAGGAACGATTGCAGCTCAATCAACTTTCGGTCACCGTGAGCGAACCTACGGAGTCCCAATCCATCAGCCGGTCTGAACATCTTGTCAATGGTCAACCCCTGCCCTGTCGGTTGCGGGGGGAGCAGCCACAGTTGTTACCATTACATGCTTTTGGGCGAATCGCAAGACCGAGCTTGCGCACAGGCCATGCTCCCGGCATGGGGTGCTGGTCTGCAGTGACTCCTGATGATGCATCCAGCGGGTTGGAACCACCCTCCGCAGCGGTTTGCGGGGCCCCCAGGGCGCCATCATGGGCTTTCTTTCGTGGAAGAACGGGCTCCAGAAGTCACGACAGCCATCCCATCAGCTGAAACCCATCCTTGAAGAGCAGGCACGCAAAAATCAAAAGAAGGAGTCCCAGGACACGCAGGAGAGCTCTGTGGGCTCTCCCGGTGAGTCGCTGCCTGCACTTGCCCGAAAGAACAGCCAGGAGCACCTTGGCCCCGACCAGGCAGACATAGAATCCCGCCACGAAAGCCGCCGACGCAGGCGGGCTCTCGACCCACGCCTTGACCATCATGGGCGCTCCCACCGACATCCAGAAGAGGTAGGGGTGAGGGCTGAGGAAATTGACCAGTACACCTCTTCCCAACGATTGAGGGGGTCTGTCCGGTATTTCCAGGTGTGAGGGGTTCGCGCGAAAGCTGTCGAATGCCAGGCAGGTCACAAAAACTCCGCCCACCAATGAGACGCCTCCCAGAGCAACTTGTGAGCGGACGAATTGACTGAGGAGGAAAGAGCAGATCAGGATGATGGGCAGATCCGTGATGAGTGGAGCCAGGGCAACCTTGATGCCCTCCCTCACTCCGTGCTTCAGGGTCTGGGCAATGACGAGAGCCAGGAGTGGTCCGGGTGCAAAGCCCGCGGACAGACCGAGCAGGACCCCGGCTCCCAAAAAAGTCGGGAGAGGCCCCATGGTCAGGTCGGGGGGATCATTGTCGAGGACCCGCTGAACGCGACGCATGCACCCGGGGCAGGGTCCCGCCCGAAGGCGGGACATGACCTGGATGGGGTGCCTGAGTCTCGGTGGCTCGACTCACTGAGCTCCAGGTGCCCACTGGTGCAGCTGGACGTCGAACGGTTTTCATACGATTCCCGTGTCTTAATATCTGTTTCGAAAAGCTGGACGTTTTGCCTTCTTTCCGCCTGGATTGGCCTGATTGACCTTTATGTTCATGCCGTCGATCAGCTTTCCATTGAGCGCCTTTATGGCCTTGTCCGCCTCGGAGTTGCTTGGCATTTCTACAAATCCATAACCCTTGGAGCGTCCGCTGTGTCTGTCCATAATGACCTTGGAACTGTCAACCTGACCATATTCAACAAATAATTCTTTAAGGCTTTCATCAGTTATGGTGTAGGGCAAATTACCGACGTAAATATTCATTTAGATACCTTTCAGTCACTTTGTGCTATTCATCTATAATCATCAGTACCTCAATCAATAGCACATAAATCGAGATCTGATAGCCAACAACGCAGTGTGGATTACCCAAGGTCATCTGCGACGGGGCGGTCTGTCTACGACTCCTCGAAAGCGCTCAGGCACGGGGAAAAACCCCTGAGTGCGGGCAAGAGGTCCTTCGCAAAGCTCCCTTGGATTTGCATGCTGCCCTTTATTAACATGATCCCGCTCAGACTGCCACAGGTCTTATGGAAATTTGGCCCACTTCGAGCAAAGATCGCACGACGCATGCTCGATTCAAAGGACAAGGACTTGGCCGGGCTTTATGGATTGGGACGAAGCTCAGTCACTCGGTCCAAACGGCTCAATTCCCTGTCGTGCCAGCGGGAAAGGGAGAATTGAGCGAGTATCGAGCCGGTGAAGGCCAGGAGCATGTCCCATTGGGTGTCCCAGACGTCGCCCTGGGTCCCCAGGAAGGCGTCCGCCCCCTGGCCGAAGATGAGGGCCGCCCACCACTCGATAAACTCGTAAAACGCGCTGATCGCGAGGCACACACAGGTGACCAGGAAGAACAGCCATTTTCCCGGTTTCAACGGAGACTTACGGACGAGGACTTCGCGGGCCAGGATGGCCGGGATGAAGCCCTGAGCCAGGTGGCCCAGTCGGTCGTAATGATTGCGCTGCAGATCGAAAAGATCCTGCACCCAAAACCCCAAGGGGACCTGGGCGTAGGTGTAGTGCGCTCCAAGCATCAGGATCAGGGCATGGATAAAGACCAGCCTGTAGGCCAGCGGCGTGAAGGTGAACCGGGAATAGGTGGCCGCAAGAACCGGCACACCGAGGAAGATCGGAAAAACCTCCAGGAGCCACGTCGTCATGTCGGACGGCGATATGGCCGAAAGGCCAAGGAACAACGCCCCCATCCCCAGCAGAATGATGGGCTCACGGCTCTTCCACCCCTTTGTCGAAGACATCAAAACCTCCCTGTGCATGAAGTCCGGACTGCGGCCCAATTGGAGCGACGGGTGCCGCATGCCCCTGAATGGCTCATCACGCCGGCCTGAGTCAGCCCGCCAGGCTCTTTCCCATTGATCTGGCGCTTCCCAAAAGCTCGGTCTGGCGCAGTATATCGTCTTTCTCACGGGTTCCGGGGGCTACGAGCACTCCCTTCACCCGGAAGTGCAGGAAAGAAAATAACTTCTCGAGATAGTCGAAGTAGGGCTGGAAGGCCTGTGAGTCGGGGTTCCCCTGAGTGAAAGCCAGAACCAACCGTTTTTCCCTGTCCAGGCGCGTTGAGAAATCGGGCTTGATGAACGGAACGAGGCGATCCATGAACATCTTGGTTTGTGCGGAGACCTGCCACATGTAAACGGGGGATCCAATGACGATGGCGTCGGCGGCCTGGAACCCCTCGTAGATTCGCGACATGTCATCTTTGATGACACATTCACCCGTTTCTCTGCAGCCGATGCAGCCCAGGCAGGGTGAGATCCTCATGTCCGCCAGCTTAAGGAATTCCCCGTCGTGTCCCTCTTCCATGGCTCCCTGGAGGACGGCTTTCACGAGCTTTTCCGTGTTCCCATTCTTCCTTGGACTACCTTCGATGCCCAGAATTCTCATACACTTTTCTCCTCTGTGAAAGGGTCACTCCAGTGCAATCGGGGGGTGCGTTCCGCGCATCGGCCCGACGAAGGTGCCTGGAATGGGCGTTTCCCCACTCCGGCGACCCCCACGACCGGCGGCACCATCGGCCATGTCTATTTTGGAATCACTGGATGAGCAGATGTCAATCTGCGAAAGCTTTGGCCTGTGCCCTGTCATCTCAGATAGTAGAGGGCGGGGAGTACCCAGGAGAGCGCCCCCCACATGATGACGAGCAGGGGCACACCCACCCGGAGGAAGTCGTTGAAGGTGTATTCGCCTGCGTTCATGACGAGCAGATTGGTCTTGTAGGCCATGGGAGTGGCAAAGCTCAGGTTGGCCCCGAACAGCACGGCCAGCACAAAGGGTTCGAGAGGTTGTCCCATTTCGGTGGCGACGGCAATGGCGATGGGGGTGCCGATCACGGCGGCCGCGTTGTTGGAGACGATGTTTGTGAGGACCGCCATCAGGAGCAGCAACCCGCTGATCACGAAAGCTGGCGAGGCGTCTCCGGCCAGATGCAGGAACACCCGGGCCAGGTAATCTGCACCGCCCGTCCTCAGCAATGCCATCCCAAGGGCCAGGCTCGCCACCACGATGAGGATCACCTGTTCGCTCAATGCGCTCGTCGCATCGCGCCAGTCCATGCACCTGGTCAGGATCATCGCGAGAACTCCGCACGGCGCACTGATGGCAATCGGCAGGATCCCCAGAGCAGCCGTCACGACGATGGCTGACATGATGGCCAGGGCCGTCGGGGCCTTTCGCGTGAAGGGCAGGTCAGCCGTCGCGTCCAGAACCATCATCTCGTGGTCCCTTTTAAGGCGCGAGATCTGCTCACGCGGTCCCTGAACCAGCAGGACGTCTCCGGCCCTCAGGCGAATATCTCCAATTTCCTCGTGCTCCACCTCCAGGTGCCTGCCAGCTCTGTGAAGGGCCAGGGTGATCAGTCCATAACGGTCCGCGAACCGGACCTCGCTGAGGGTGGACCCATGCAGCATCGATCCCTCGATCACGGCCACCTGGGCGAGTTGCTGGTCTTCAGCCTTGAGTGGGTGTTCCTCGCTGACGGGCTCATCCTCGGAGTCCTCGGCATAGAGCGTGCCCTTGAGGATGTTTTCGAGCTCCTTCAACCGCTCGGGAGTATCTCGAAGGACGAGGTGGTCGCCCGCTTTCAGCACGAGGTCTGAAAACGGCAGCAGGAAACGGTTTGGCCCCCGTTCCACGTTGATGACCTTCATGGTGCCGTCGGTCTTCCTGACCGCCTCGGATAGTGTCTTGCCGTCCGCCGGGCTTCCCTCCAGAATGGCGAGGTGGGCGGCGAAAACCCTTGGAGAGGAGTCCATGAGCGCGACTTTCCGCATGGGGATGATCCTCGGCGCCAGGAGCCACAAATAAACGATCCCGACGCTCCCAGCCATCAGCGCGGGCGCCAGGAAATCGAACATTCCCAGTCGTCTCATGCCCATGTCACTGGCCACGGAGACGACGAGCAAATTGGTGGACGTTCCAATGCTCGTGCACATCCCCCCGAGCAGGGTGGCGAATCCCATGGGCATGAGCACCGAAGACGCCGACGTGCCGGTGCGCAGGGAAACGCTGACCAGTATGGGGAGAAACAGAACGACGACGGGGACGTTGTTGATGAATGCACTGATGAATGCGCTGACCAGGAGGGTCGCGAGCATGAGCAGGCTGGGGTTGATTTTCCAGTATCGGGCCAGGGTGCGGCCTACGGGCTCGAGGGCTCCGGTACGCACCAGACCCTGTCCGGCTATCATGAGGGCACAGACAGCTACGAGCGCCTCGTGCCCGAAACCGTGGAAGAAGTCCTGGGCATGCAGGACCCCTCCGTCGGTCCGGAAGGGAAAGAGCTCGAATCCCACGGCAAGGCCAATGAGCACCATGAGGCTGGAGGTCTGGAGAGGTATTTTGTCGCGGGTGAAAAGAATCAGCGCCACAACGGTGAGGCCAATGACGGCCAGTGCGTGATCATTGGGCACGGGAGGCAGGCTCATGTACAGGAGCTCCATTCTATGGCCAAACGCTGTCAAACAATCCCGGTCCCTGAAATCATAACAAAGTCACTCGCATCCGCAAGGAGGGAATAGGCTCCTCCCTCTGTCGCGTTCAACCGGGTGTTCAAACGGTCGCCTGGAAAGCTCTCACAGCTGGAGATCCGAAAGCCTGCGCAGGAGCACGTCCTCCAACAGGGGGGGGCCGTAATCTTCGTATTCGTAACGGACGCGCAGGATGGGCTTGTTGATGGAGAGCACCGAGGAGAGGTCGATGGGTGTGGCGCTGAGGACGAGATCACCGGGAGCGTTGTTGATGGTCTCCTCGAGATCGTGGATCTGGTCTTCTCCATAGCCCATGGCGGGGAGCTGGGCCCCGATGTGCGGATATCTGGCGAAGGTCTCGCGGATGCTTCCCACGGCATAGGGGCGCACGTCCACGATCTGGGATGCGCCGCACTTGCGGGCGGCGATGGTTCCCGCTCCGAATGCCATGCCTCCGTGGGTGAGGGTCGGGCCGTCTTCGACCACCAGGACACGCCGGCGCGTGATTTTATCCGGGCAGGCAACGGTCACCGGGGATCGTGCCAGAATGATATCGGCTTCCGGAGCATAGCGTTCGATGTTGGACCGCACGGTCTCGATGGCTTCCGCCGAGGCCGTGTCCACCTTGTTGATGATCGCCACATCCGTCATGAGCAGATTGGTTTCGCCGGGGTAGTAGAGCAGCTCATGGCCGGCCCGGTGAGGATCGAAGACCACGATGTGGAGGTCAGGATGAAAGAAGGGGGTATCATTGTTCCCGCCGTCCCAGATGATGACGTCAGCCTCCTGCTCGGCGGCCTCCAGGACTCTCGCGTAGTCGATGCCGCCGTACACGACGATGCCCTGTTCCACCAGAGGTTCGTATTCCTCCCGTTCCTCGATGGTGCAGCGGGCACGCTCGAAATCCCCGAAGGACTCGAAACGCTGCACCACCTGCTCTCGCAGGTTGCCGTAGGGCATCGGATGCCGAACCACCACGATGCGCTTCCCGCGGTGCCTGAGGATCGCGCAGATCTTGCGCGTGGTCTGGGACTTGCCGCATCCCGTCCGCACGGCACACACGGCGATGACCGGCTTCCTCGACCGCAGCATGGTGTAGGTCGCGCCAAGCAGGATGAAGTCCGCTCCATCGGCCATGGCGATGGAGGCCTTGTGCATCACTTCCACGTGGGGCACATCGCTGTAGGAGAAGGCCACGAGATCCACCCGGTTCTCGCGGATGAGACGGGCCATGTCCTCTTCCCCCGAGATGGGGATTCCCTCGGGATAGAGCTCTCCGGCCAACTCCGGGGGGTAGAGCCGTCCTTCGATGCGTGGAATCTGAGCGGCCGTGAACGCGATGACCCGGTAGCGTGGATTGTCCCGGAAATAGACGTTGAAATTGTGGAAATCGCGTCCCGCCGCGCCGACAATGATGACCTTTTCAATCATGTGAGATCCCTTCCGACGTGCCGGTCCAGGCCAGAGGACTCGGCTCCCTGTCCACGCCCTGCATGACCAGGGTCAGGAAGATGGGGCGCGGGATTTCCCGGGCTCCGAATCTTCTAAGGTGCTCGGTTTTCACCTGGCAGTCAATGAGCTCGTAGCCCCACTGACGGAGCCATCCGATCAGCTGGACCAGGGCCACCTTGGATGCATCGCTCCGCAGCGAGAACATGGACTCTCCAAAGAAAACCCGCCCCATGGCCACCCCATAGAGGCCTCCCACCAGCTCGCCATCGATCCAGCTCTCCACCGAGTGGGCATATCCTTGCAGATGCAGGCCGTAGTAAGCCTCGATCATCTCGGGCACCAGCCACGTCCCCTCCCCGCGGCGCGCGCGGATGTCGGCGCACTGCCGAATCACGTTGTGAAAGGCTCGGTCGAAGGTGATCCTGAAGACCTTCTTTTTGAGGGTGCGCCGCAGGCTGGCGCTGACCTTGAGCTCATCGGGAAAAAGGACCAGTCTCGGGTCGGGGGACCACCAGAGGATCGGCATCTCGTCACTGTACCAGGGGAAGATCCCCATTCGGTAGGCAAGGAGGAGTCTGCGGGCAGACAGGTCACCCCCGACGGCCAGCAGGCCGTCGGGTTCAGCATAATGGCAGGGTGGAAACTTGAGGGCTTCGGTCAATCGGAATACGGGCATTCTCGTCCACGGCAGAATCAGGCAGGTGCGGGTTCGGGCTCCGGCTCGGATGCGCTCCGGATGATCTCCCGCTGGACGAAGGTAAAGGCCAGGTTCTCTGTGCGTTTCACATTCTCGTCTTCGGCTTTCACCTCTTCGACCCGACCGATCAGAACCTTGCCGCCCGTGCGCAACCGCCCGAACAGAATCTCCTCGGCCAGCACGTCCTTGATTTCAGCCTGGATGAAGCGGCCGAGGGGGCGCGCGCCGAAAGTCGAGTCGTAGCCCTGCTCGGCAAACCAGGATCGCGCGGCGGGGCTCAGCTCAAGCTGAATTCGTTTCTCGGCCAGCTGCTCTTCCAATTCCCGGATGAACTTGTCGACGATCCGCTCCATGATCTCCATGGTGAGCCCCCTGAAAGGCACGATACCGTCCAGACGATTGCGGAACTCGGGGCTGAAGAGGTTCTCGACGGCCTTCATGCCTTTGGCGGTGCGATCGTCGCTCTCATTGCCTCCAAAACCGATGGAAGGTGAGCTCATTTCACGGGCGCCGGCGTTGGAGGTCATGAGCAGCACGACATTGCGGAAATCGGCCTTCTTGCCGTTGTTGTCCGTGAGGGTGGCATGGTCCATGACCTGAAGGAGGATACTGAAGATGTCCGGGTGCGCCTTTTCGATTTCATCGAGCAGCAGCACACAATATGGCTGTTTCCGGATGGCGTCGGTGAGGAGGCCTCCCTGGTCGAAACCGATGTAGCCCGGAGGGGCGCCGATGAGGCGGGCCACCGTGTGCTTTTCCATGTACTCGCTCATGTCGAACCGCAGAAACTGAACGCCCATGACACGCGCCAGCTGCTTGGCCACTTCCGTTTTTCCGACCCCGGTCGGTCCGATGAGCAGGAAAGAGCCCGTGGGTTTTTCGGGCGTTCGGAGTCCGGCCCGCGACCGCTTAATGGCCTTGCACAGGGCCTCGATGGCCGTATTCTGGCCGAACACGGATCCCTTGAGCTCGTCTTCGAGATTCTGGAGGCGCATCTGGTCCGCGGAGGAGACGCTTCGCGGCGGGATCTTGGCCATCCGGGCCACCACCTGCTCGACATCCTTGGGCCCCACAACGCGACGCACGCGGCGGTCCTTTCGGAGTCTCAAGCTAGCCCCCGTCTCGTCGATGACATCAATGGCCTTGTCCGGCATATACCGGTCGTTGATGTGCCGTGCAGCCAGGTCAGCCGCCGCCCGAAGGGCAGCGTCGGTGTAACGGATGTGGTGATGTTCTTCGTAATAGGACTTCAGGCCCTGCAGAATTTGATACGTCTCCTCCACCGACGGCTCACGGATCTCAACCTTCTGAAACCGCCGGCTCAGAGCCCGGTCTTTTTCGAAGTGGCTCTTGTATTCCTCGTAGGTCGTCGAGCCGATGCAGCGCAGGCCTCCGGTGACAAGCACCGGCTTGAGGATATTGGAGGCATCCATGGACCCGCCGCTGGTGGCTCCGGCTCCCACCACCGTGTGGATCTCGTCGATGAAGAGAATGGCCCCGGGCTTCTTCTTGAGCTCCCCGATGATGGCCTTGAGACGCGCCTCAAAATCGCCCCGGTACTTGGTTCCGGCGAGGAGGGCGCCCATATCGAGAGCGTAGATCTGAACATCCTGAAAACCGTCGGGAACTTCTCCCTGCTGGATTTTGAGAGCGAGCCCCTCGGCGATGGCCGTCTTCCCGACCCCCGGATCACCCACGAATATGGGGTTGTTCTTGGAGCGCCTGCCGAGTATCTGAAGCGTTCGAAGGATTTCGCTTTCGCGCCCGATCAGCGGATCGATGTGCCCTTGAGCCGCCTTTTCAATGAGATTGATCGTGAAGCTCTCCAGGGCGTTGGCCCGACGGTTCTCCTGCGCGTTTTCCAAACCCTGATCAGGTGAGGGTGCACTGCTCTCCCGGGAAAGATCCGTTTGAGGTTCGCCCACCTTGGAAATTCCGTGAGATATGAAGCTCAGCACATCCAGCCTGGAGA
>JBFYYO010000060.1:0-16807 GCA_041310025.1 Syntrophobacterales bacterium | reverse complement strand
CCGGAAGTCGATGGTGCGGTTGGGCAGGATGAGGCAGAGGCGCCCGTCCTGGGGCCGCCGCTTTTCCGTGATATTCAGGTCGGCCAAAATCTTCAGCCGGGAAACCAAGGGTGGGAGAAGCGTCTTCTCCAGTTTGCTCTTTTCCTGAAGGACACCGTCCACGCGGAACCGGATACGGACCTTGTCCTCGCCGGGCTCGATGTGAATATCGCTGGCGCCTTCCCGAACACCGAGCAGCAGAAGCCCCTGGACGAATTCCACAACGGCCTGGGAGCCGGCAATCTTCTGGAGCTCATCCCGGGTGAGCTCGCTGATGTCCTCGATCACCACCGAGTCGGTGACGATGCGGCTCGAGAGGTCCCGGAGCTGCTGCTCCGTCTTGTATTCCACTTCGATGGCCGCCTCGATGTCGTCCGGAAACGAGAAGACGGGACTGACGGGGCAGCCCAGAATGGCCTGGGCCTCCCTGAGCATGAGATGATTGGCTGGATCCGCCGTCGCGGCGGTTACCGCGTCGCCGAACTGGTAGAGCAGGATGATATGGTGCTTGCGGGCGAAATATTCGGGCAGCTTTTGAACCACATCGCGCTGAAAGAGGGTCTTGTTCAGATCCACATGGGCGATGCCGATGGAATCCCCCCACATTCGGGCAAGGAGCGTCCTCTGGTGCGGATTCATCCGCGCCAGGTGCATGAGCACCGCGAAGGCATCGTCGTGATAACGCCTGAGAAGGCGCCGTGTGGCGTCCTCACCGGCGATGCCCCGGGAAGTGAGGAGCTCGATGAAGAGAGGGTTCTGTGTCATGCGATCAGTGCGTGACGGTCTTCTTGCGCTGGTCCAGAATCGATTTCCAGGTTTCCTTGATGATCATCTTGATCTCGGCGACCGGCGTATCTTTTCGGATATAGTTGGCTGCGCCCATGGAGATGCACTTTTCGATGCTCTCCATGTCCGTCACGGAAGTGAGCACCACGACGAATGCATCCGGGAACTCGGCCAGGAGCTCCTCCAGGACTTCGTCGCCAGTCTTGACGGGCATGTTGACATCCAGAAGCAACAGGTTGGGACGGTATTTCCTGTAGAGCTCAATGGCTTCGTCGCCCGTTCGGGCCTCGCCCACCACGTCGCAGTTCATGGAAGCCAGGACCGCCTTCATCAATACCCTGCAGTGGCCCTCATCATCGGCCACGATCACCTTTGGCCTTCTTGGGTCATTCGACACGCTTGCCCTCCAATGGAAGAGTGAAGCTGAAGGTCGATCCGATGCCGACTTCACTCTCTACCGTCAAGGTTCCCTTGTGCTCTTCGATGATCTTCCTCACGATGGTCAGCCCAATGCCGGTTGACTTTTCGCCCCCTGTCGGCTCATTGCGCAAGCCCGCTCCCCCCGAGAAGAGCTGGGCCTGATCTTCACGGGCGATGCCCATCCCCTGGTCGTGGACGCTGACGATGGCCGTTCCGTTCCGCCGGGACAGGGAGACCGCGATCCGAGCCTGCTCAGGGGAGAATTTGATGGCGTTTCCGATCAGATTGTCCAAAACTTGGCTGATGCGGTTTCGGTCGAAGGAGAGATTGGGGAGCCTCGAGAAGTGCTGTTCGAGAGAGATCCGCTTTTCTTTGGCAGGGATGGCATTCACCTTCACGCGCTCGCGGATCAACCGGCTCAGCGACTGCCTCCGGACCTGCAGTCTGAGATTCCCGCTCTCCATGACCGCCATGTCCAGGATGTCATTCACCAGGGTGAGCATGCTGTTGCTGGCGCTGTATATGGTGGTGAGAAAGTCACGCTGCTGGGCCGAGAGAGGGTCGTTCCCGTCGTTCAGGAGAAGCTCGCTCAGCCCGCGGATCGACACCAGGGGGTTGCGCAGGTCATGGGCAACGAGCCCCACGAATCGATTCTTTGTTCGATTCATCTCGGCGAGCTTGCTTTCGGCATCGGCGTAACGGAGCACGGTGGAGCGCAGGAGCTGCTGCTTGATCTCATGGTCCTTCTCCTTTGCCCACTGCTCCATGAGCAGGGTCATGATCTTGCACACCTGCGGATTGGCCAGTTGACCGTTTTTCAGTTCACTGAGCAATCGCTCGTTCATTGGGGTCCCTTTCCGAACCGTTCACGGATGGGTTCGATGTTTCCAAGCCCCCAGAAGGGCCTGTCGCCCAGAATATGGTCAATGCCGACGCCTTTGAGGGATGCCAGGCACTGACTGATCAGGAGGATGTCTGCGGGCTCGTGGATGACGCTTCCATGCTGGGGGGCTATGACCGAGAAGGGGATGTGGGCGATCTGCTCCAGGGCCAGCCTGAGAGCCCTCTCGGAAGTCATGATGTGACGATGGAATTCAATGATCTCCCGGACGGGGCAGGCGCCGTTGTCCTCCATGCAGGGGACCTCAGGCTCAGTGGTTCGACATTCCCTGCAGGCCTTCGGGAGCTTAAAAAACAGGTTCCATTTGGAAATGTATCCACTGAAAAGGTCGCTCGTGAAGAGAATCCCCGTCTGTTCGTCGAACGTGATGAAGCTGCCCACCGAGTGCGCGTAGGGGGTCTTGATGAATTGGAGCCGCCTGCCCGAGGAGAACCGGAGCTCATGGTGGATGTTTCCCAGGGACAGAAAGGTGGCGGTTTCGGAGTAGTGCTGGATGAACCGGTGGTTGGACTCATCCGAGATGATCTTCAAGTCCGGCCGGTTGATGATCCCTTCGAGATGGGGGATGCTTCCGCAAAGTCGAGGATCGTAATTCTGGTACACGAGGGCCACGATGGACGATGGTGAAATGCCTGTCTGGAGGATCTTGATCATGACCTTGGGGAAGGCCGAGCGGCTTCCTCCGTCGATCACCACCCCTTCGTTTCCGTCCACGATGAGATACGGGTTCGCCTGGGAGCCCGATTGGTCATCGTGGAAGCCCACCCAGTAGACCCCACCGGCCAGCTCGATGGGCCGGCTGTAGTCAGGTTTCGATGGAGCGATCAGGGTCATGAGGCCGAGACCTTTCTTTCAAGTCTTGAATGAGAACCCGGCCAGGGGGGTTCAGATTTCGGGTTTCATGTGTCCGGCCAGGGGTGTCAGGAGTCAGTCGGTGGGTGTCATTCAAGCAACTCCCGCCCCCCTGAGGTCCGAGCTCGGCTTGCGGTCCTCTGAAGAGGCCTTCATTGGGCCGGTGGAAAGGGATTCCGAAGAATCGCTCAACCCCGGGCTCCCCTCCGGCCTCTCGCAAACCAGGCGAACCCCCGCACCATCAGGGGTCGGAAGCAGCTTTTGGGCCACAATCAGGAGCGTACCCTCTCCCATCATGAATTCTGCCCCGGATTTCAAGGAGACGGGAACGGAATCGATCAACCGATTGAGCACCTGAACTGGCTCGGCAGCTTCCAGAGTCGACAGGACCAGGCACCCGGCCTGTGCGGAGGCGAGAGCCTCCAGGAATGCTTCCGAAGAGCACAATTCCCCCACCACAATCACGTCTGCACCGTGTCTCCGCGCCTGCTTGATGCCTTCCCGCCAGGAGCCCACATCTGCCCCAACCTCTCTCTGACAGACCGTGCTCATGATGGAGCGGTGGACATGCTCGATGGGGTCTTCCAGGGTGACGATCTGGCAGGCCCGCCCGGCATTGATCCGGTGGACCAGGGCATGAAGGGTCGTGGTCTTGCCATGGCCGGAGGGTCCCGTGATGATGATCAGCCCGCTGATCGCCTGCGTCATGTCCTCCAGCCATTGGGGCAGGCCGAGCTCTTCCATGGTTGGTAGCGGATCGGCAACGCGACGGAGGACCAACGAAGGAACACTCCTTTCCCGGAAGACCTGGACGCGGAATCGACCGTGTGCAGCGGATTCCCACGAGAATCTGACGACACCCTCCGCCAGGAACCGCTCCCACTGGGCCTCCTTCATCATCGACCTGGCGTACTGCACGCATTCCAGGGGCTCCACCACCGGGAGTCCGGTGCGCTCCATGCCCACCGAGGTCCTGATCCAGGGGGAATCGCCCTGTGAGATGAGAAGATCCGATCCCTCCGAGATGACCAGTATTTCGAGCAGGCTTGAGAGGGGTCCGGAAACTGGAGGACGCGGGGAAAAAGCCGATCCAGGGCCTGTGGGCATCCGCTCGGCACTCAGCGACTCGAGCACGCGATTCAGGACTTCGGGGTCAACCCTGACAGGTTCGACGCGCTTTCCCGTCAATATTTCGACTTCGTGGACGGCTGCGCCGTCTGAGGGATTCTCCATGGCCAGTTCAATGACTCGAATTCCCACGCGAAGAGGGATAACCCGGTATTTCAGGATGATGCGGACCGGGATCACGTCCGGCGGAATCGGAAATCGCCGGGAATGAGGGCTCGGATGGCCGTCCCCCTCGTGACCCGAGGCGTTCCCATCTCCCTGCAGCATGCCGCCGGAAAGGTGGCGGCGCATCCCGATGACCGCCAGTTCGCTCCCACGCTCTATGATGTTCTGTGGTTCCCGAGATCCCGAGCCAGGGCTGCTTTCACTCTGTTCGGGAGGAATGGACGAATCAATGGAACCGGACGTCATCGGGTCGCAGGATTCACAGCGTCGCTTCTGCCGCTCGTTCAACAGCCTCTTGATGTCCTCCTGGGAGACCCTCTTCGTCTTGGAGGTACTGACTCTTTCATCCTCGAGGACCTCGTCGAGCATTCGGCGGAGATTGAAAACGGCGGACATGGCTGCACTCCATCATGATGAAAGGTTGCTGTCTCCTGGGCGGGACAACCGGAATTCATGATGTGACGGGGCCACCGCGGCATGAACGGGTCCGGTCCCTGCAGAGGTTGGATTGTCTATCGGAAGGGGAAGGAAGAAACTGAAAGGCCTGCGGCGAGCTCTGCAGGCCTTTCACGAGGGTGTGGTGATTTACGCTCAGCTGCCTTGAAAGTTTTCGAGTTTCGGGCTTCGAGTTGAAAATCGCTGCGCGCCGCCGTCCTGTTCATCGTTCAGAGTGGTCTGATGGAGCCATGAAGGACTGCGAGGGGACGAGGAGGTGGCCCTACTCAGCGCCCGCCAGCGCCTGGTCCACGATGGTCTGAGCCTCAGCCTGTATCCTCTTGAGGTGCTCGGAGCCCAGGAAGCTCTCCGCGTAGATCTTGTAAATGTCCTCGGTTCCTGACGGCCTGGCGGCAAACCAGCCGTTCTCCGTGACCACCTTGATGCCGCCGATGGGGGCGTCGTTGGCGGGAGCATGGGTCAACTTGGCGACGATGGCTTCACCGGCCAGGGTCGAAGCCGAAATCTTTTCCGGCGAGAGCTTCTGGAGGACCTTTTTCTGCTCGGGCGTGGCCGGAGCGTCGATGCGCTCGTAAACGGGTCTTCCAAAACGCTCCACAAGCTGCAGGTACAGCTCTCCAGGGTCCTTTCCCGTGCGCGCCGTCATCTCGGCTGCCAGAAGGTCCAGGATGATCCCGTCCTTGTCGGTGGTCCAGACCGTGCCGTCCATCCTGAGGAATGAGGCTCCGGCACTCTCTTCGCCGCCAAAACCGAAGGAGCCGTCGATCAACCCGTCCACGAACCATTTGAAGCCCACGGGAACCTCGGCGAGCTTGCGATGAAGAGAGCGGGCCACCCGGTCGATCATGCTGCTGCTGACCAGGGTTTTTCCAATGGCCGCCGTCTCCGGCCATCCGGGCCTGTTCTGGAAGAGGTAGTGGATGGCCGCGGAAAGGTAATGGTTGGGGTTGAGAAGCCCTGAGCTGGGGGTCACGATGCCGTGCCGGTCGCAGTCGGTGTCGTTTCCAAAGGCGATGTCGAAACGGTCCTTCAGCTGGATGAGACTCGCCATGGCGTAAGGGGACGAGCAGTCCATTCGGATCTTGCCGTCCTTGTCCACGGTCATGAAGCCGAAGGTCGGGTCCACGTCAGGATTGACCACTTCCAGGTTCAGCCCGTAGCGCTCGGCAATGGGCTCCCAGAAAGCCACCACGGCCCCCCCCATGGGATCCACGCCAATGTGGACCCCCGCAGACCGAATGGCTTCGAGGTCAACGACGCTTTTGAGATCGTCCACATAGGGTTGGATGAAGTCGATCCGGTGGGTGGTGTCCGTCCTCAGTGCTGCATCGAAAGACATCCGCTGCACTTCACGGTTTCCGCCATCCAGGAGGGCATTGGCCCGATCTTCGATCCAGCGGGTGACTCCCGTGTCTGCGGGCCCGCCATGGGGAGGGTTGTATTTGAATCCACCATCCTCGGGAGGGTTGTGGGATGGAGTGACGACAATGCCATCGGCGAGCCCCGACGGGCGCGTGTGGTTGTAGATCAGAATGGCATGGGAAACCACGGGAGTCGGGGTATATCCCAGATCCTCCTGGATCATCACATCCACTCCATTGGCGGAGAGCACCTCCAGGGCGGTGATGAAGCTGGGCTCGGACAGGGCGTGGGTGTCCTTTGCCAGAAAAAGAGGCCCCCGTATGCCGTTCATGGTTCGGTAGTCGCAGATGGCCTGGGTCGTCGCCAGGATGTGTGCTTCATTGAAGCTGTTTTTGAACGATGAGCCCCGGTGGCCGGACGTTCCGAAAGCCACCCTTTGTGTCGAGTCCGCCACATCGGGACGTTGGGTGTAGTAAGCGCTGATCAGTCGTGGAACATTGACCAGGATGGATTTGGGGGCGGGCTGCCCGGCCAGGGGATGTATCGCCATGTTCGGATCTCCGCTAAGGGGTGACGTCCGGTTCGGGAATAGTCTGCCGTTTCTCAGGTTCGGGCTTGAGACGCGATGGCGGCCTTGGTCAGCCCTCCCGTCCCAAGCTCCTTCGCACTTCTGAACATGGATTCTCTCTACCGAAGAAGCCGTCCACAGTCAACCTTCAGGGTATGGCCCGTGTCTTCGCCGGTCACCATCGAAGCGGTCAAATGCGATTCAGTGATTATCCCGATAGTCTCTCAAGCCGTCACCCCCGCGAAAGCAGGGGTCCAGGAAGCATCAAGAGACCTGGATTCCCGCCTTCGCGGGAAGGACGATCTTTTGAGCCTGAACCATCACGTGTACGTAATAATCTCTTGAAGAAAGGACACACATCAAATGGGCGGAGCGATCGTCACCAGAAGCCGCAGGTCGGTCTTCGCCCGCAAGCCATGTGGCTCTGCGATCTCGGAGATGACAACGTCGCCTGGGTTGGCCGGAATAGTTGCTCCGTCCTTGCCCAGGAATTCGCCCTCTCCTTCGATGACGGTCAGGCTGACCTCTCCTTCGATGTCGTGTGAGTGGACGGGGAGCTCCTGCCCGGCCTTGAAATTGAAATTGAGCACCTTCATGTACGGGGAATCGTGGACCAGAAGCCTCTTGAAGCCGCCTTCCGCAAAATCGTTGGCCTCGTACAGGTTCAATCTCTTCATGGTATCCTCCCTTCGAGTGAATGCCGGAATGAGCCCGCTTCCTTCATCATCCGGGCAGTTTGGATTTCATAGCTAACATGGATGCAGACACGGTGCGGCAGATTCCCACTCGATCGGCACGCGATCCAGATTATCCGACAGCCCATACCAGAGGATTGGTGCAACCCGTTTGCTCCGCCAATCGGGGCAAATTTCTCAGCCCCTGTTAGTTTCATCAATATAAGCACGAATTGACCAGCTCGAAGCTGTAGTGGTAAGAGTAACAGGAACGCACTTCGGGAGCTCGGGATGAAAGAGTGTCCGATCGTGAAGGCACCTCTCGAAACATGTTAGAGGCTCAATCAGAAACGGAAAGGCAAGGTCCTTCGGTCATGCGAATCGACGTTCACACGCATATCTTCCCCCCCGACATGGTCAGCCATCGGGAGAGCTATTTCGAAGGAGAACCGGTTTTTCGGCTCCTCTACGAGTCCAACAAGTCCAAACTGGCCACGGCCGAGACGCTCATCGAAAACATGGATCGAACGGGCGTCGACCGGTCCGTCGTTTTCGGGTTTCCCTGGCAGAGCACTGAATTGAGCCGCCGCCACAACGACTATGTGCTGGAGGCAGCGGCGAAATTCCCCGAGCGGTTGATTCCACTGGCCTGTGTCGCTCCCCTGAGCGCGGGGAGTCTCGAGGAGGCCGATCGATGCCTGCGGGCGGGGGCTCGTGGTTTAGGGGAGCTGGCGGTCTACGAGCATTGCGACGCTCAGGAGGCCCTGAGCGCGTACGATCACCTCATTCAATGCTGCAGGTCTCACAAAGGGGTCCTCCTGATCCACGCCAACGAGCCCATTGGGCATCAGTACCCCGGCAAGGCTCCCTTTGGGCTCGATTTTTATTATGCCCTGGCACGCAGGGCATCAGGAATGGTTCTGATCCTGGCCCACTGGGGAGGAGGCCTTTGCTTCTATGAGCTTTTGAAGAAGGAAGTGCCGGAAGCCCTCGCTCAGGTCTTTTACGACACGGCAGCTTCCCCCTACCTGTACCGACCCTCGATTTACGGGGTCGCCGCAGGAATCATTGGCCCGGACAAGATACTGTTTGGGAGCGATTTCCCGCTTCTCTCTCCCGACCGCTATTTCCGTGAGATGGCTGATGAGGGGCTGGGCGAGAGGGAAACCCGGGCGATCCTGGGAGGAAATGCCGCCCGAATCTTCGGGCCGACTCCCGAAACTCGAAACTCGAAACTAGAAACTAGAAACTAGAAACCAGAAACCAGAAACTAGAAACTAGAAACTAGAAACTAGAAAAAACGGTGTTTTCGGGAGGTTGAATTTGAGCACCACAAGCGTTCTCGGTGATCCCGGAATTTCCCGCCTCAAGCTTTTCATGGCTCTCTCACGTACTCCCCATGGCGTCTTGGATATGGCCACCCCGGCACTGGGTGCTCTGCTTTACCTGGGAACCGTGCCGCCTCTGCCCGTTGTTCTGCTTGGCATCCTGACGGCTTTCGCGGGCTACACGGCGGTCTATGCCCTCAATGACGTCGTGGACTACCGTGTGGACCGTGAGAAGGTCCAGAACTGCGGGCTGCCCGAAGCCTCGGGCGACCTCGATGCCGTGTGCGCGCGACATCCCATGGCTCAGGGACTGCTGAGCCTCCGGGAGGGAATCCTCTGGACCGTCTCCTGGGGAGCGGTGGCGCTCCTCGGAGCTTATCTGCTCAACCCGAAGTGCGCCGTCATTTTCATTGGCGGGTGCGTGGCTGAAGCCGTCTACTGCCTCATGCTCAGGGTGAGCTATCTCCGGACCCTGGTGAGCGGCGTCGTGAAGACCGCGGGTGGGATGGCGGCCGTCTATGCCGTGGCTCCCGACCCGTCGCCTTTCTTTCTTGTGGTCTTCTTCCTGTGGCTGTTTTTGTGGGAAGTCGGAGGGCAGAACGTCCCCAACGACTGGGCCGATATGAAGGAAGATAAGGAATTGCAGACCGACACCATTCCGGTTCGGTTTGGTGTGGAGATCTCTGCGTCGATTGTTGTCGTCACCCTCTCTGTGGCGGTCCTTTTGAGCGTGGTCCTCTATTGGGTCACTCCCGCGCAATTGAGCCCCCTATACCTGCCTGGTGTCGTTGGTGCGGGAATCCTCCTGCTGCTGCGCCCGGCCTCGCGGCTCAAAGCCGATCCACGTGTCCAGTCCGCTTCCGCTCTCTTCAACCAGGCCAGCACGTATCCTCTGGCGTTTTTCGTCGTGGTGCTGATCAGCGCGATCCTGGCCTGACTGGGATTGGACGACCGAGGCCGCCGGAAGCCGGGTGAAGCACGCCAAAACCCATTCACCGCAAAGACGCAAAGGTCGCAAAGAAGTGCAAAGGGATTTGGGTTGGCTCTCCTTTGCGTTCTACGTGCCTTTGCGGTGAGAGGCGGCACTGGAATTCACACAAAGATCCAGAGAATCAGGCTGTAGGAGCAGGCCGACAGCAGGGTCAGCACGGAGACGCTGGATGCGGCCAGTTCCACGTCGCCCCCGAGCTCTGCCGCCATGACGTAGGTAACGGTTGCCGGCGGAGAGGCCAGCAGGATGACCCCGGGGAGAATGAGCGGCTCCGGCACTTCGGCCCATTTCATCAGGAAATAGCCGATGACCGGCATGGCGATGAGCTTCAGAATTCCGATTTCCGCAAGTTCCTGGGCCTGGGAATGGAGCGATCTGAACGACAGGCTGGCCCCAATGAGGAGCAGGGCGGTGGGGAGCGCCATGCCGGCGAGGATGTCCAGGCCTTGCCTGACCGTGGAAGGCAGGGGGATGGACAGGGCGGAGGTGAGGCATCCGGCTGAAACCGCCACAATGACGGGGTTCTGGACCGTTCTGCGCAAGAGATCGAAGCCCGAGAGCCCTCTGCCTGCCGGGTTGTCCTGGAAGACGGTGAGGGAGAGGATGCCGAGCAGGTTCTGCCCGACGATGAGGAAGCTGCTGAGGATGGCCGTCCTCGCGAAATGAGTGGACCCCAGCGCGTAAAATGCAATGGCGTAAGCCATATAGCCGAGATTGCCGTGGAAGCTCGTCTGCAGGAAGGTCCCTTTGCTGGACCTGGCCACCTTGAATACGGTCGCCGTGAGCAGAGCGATGCTCGCCACGAGACCCAGTGTGGCCAGGAGGCAGAGGCCGGCACCGGGATGAAAGTACTCCCGAAAGGGAGCCTTGGCCAGGGCATTGAAAAGCATGGCCGGCATGGCTACATAGTAGACGATCTGATTGGCCGTCCGGGAGTAGGCGGGCTGTATCGTCCCCCTGAGCTTGAACACGTATCCGAGCAGGATGATGCTGAAGACCGGAATGATGGTGTTTGCCAGAACTTCCAACACGTCGTCTGCGGGTCCCTGAGTCTGTTGCGACCACCCTCCACTCGAGAGGTGGAGGTTCTTTGATCCAAATCTTTAAAATACTTGACCTTTGAGCGGGGTTTTAATACACGGTGCGTGGTTCAAGATAAAGCAGAAAATGTGGAATGGAGAATGAGAATGGCCAAGAACATTGAAGACGATCAGTTGATACAGGACTACGACGACGAGGGCGACCTGGGATTCGACCAGGGCGATGAGCTGGATTTTGCGGGCGATGAAGATCTTCTGCTTGAAGAGGGGGAAGAAGATGACGTGCTTCCTTCCGTGCTCTACAAGGGTGTCTCCCGCCCCAAGACGGATGACGACTGGCGCCAGTTGCTCCTGGAAGCCAGCCGGGAGGGCATTCCCACCTACTTCATCAGCGATTCCTACAAGGAAGGCGGCCTGATCGACCATCCCCAGTTCGGGCTGGGCGTGGTGAGCAAAGTCATTTCGACGAGAAAGATGGAAGTGATCTTCGAAACCAGCAAGAAGCTCATGGCCATGAATGCGACTCCTCCGGACACGATCAGCTGAGAATCGCTCGCTTCTCGTCACTCCCGGTTTCGCCTCTCGAGTTTCGGCTTTCTGGCTCCTGTTGGCCCGGTTGAGTCAGCTACGGAACCGATGAAAGCGAAGGGACCTCCTGCATCCTGGAACGCCGGGCGGGGCAGGAGGCCACGTAGCATCATTTGCGGTTTCGTTCAACGGCCGGGGCCAGGTGAGCCTGCACCTGCTCGACCAGAAACGGGAGCACCGATGGGCTCCCGGCAATCACATGGCCGTTGGTGAGGTAGTTCGGCTCCCCCCAGAAATCACAGACCTGCCCCCCGGCTTCCAGGATCAGCACACTCCCGGCCGCGACATCCCAGGGTGCCAGGCCCGGCTCCCAGAATCCATCGACGCGGCCTGCAGCCACATAGGCCAGGTCCAGGGCCGCCGCGCCGGCACGCCGCAGACCGCTCACCTTCTCGAAGATCCCCTTGAAGCTGGCGAGATAAGGATCGATCAGCCCCTTAGCCCGAAAGGGAAACCCCGTCGCCACCAGGGCCTCGTGGAGCGGGACCTCGTCCCGTGCTCGAATCGGTTGACCGTTCAGAGTGGCGCCGTTTCCACGCCGGGCTGAGAAGAGCTCGCCCCTGATGGGGTCCAGCACCACCCCCAACATAGGATTTCCATCCTGCCAGGCACCAATGGAAACCGCCACGAAGGGAAATCCGTGGATGAAGTTCGTCGTTCCGTCCAACGGGTCGATGATCCAGGTGATGCCGTCTCCCAGCGGTCCCTGCGCGGATTCCTCCGCCATGATGGAATGGTCGGGAAATCGGCTTCGGATGGCCTCGATGATGAGAGCCTCGCTCGCACGGTCGACTTCCGTGACAAAATCGGAGGGTCCTTTGGAGTGAATGTCGGAGCGGGTGAGCCGGCCGATTCGTTCGCGAATGAGCTCTCCCGCCTTGAGAATGGCGGAATGAGCGATCTGTTCCATTTCTTTCGTCATGAGTCCTTTTCCTCTGCTCATTGAATGCAACCCTGCCGCGTTTTGCCCTTGACAACCTGAAGAATCCACGTCTATAGACCGGATTCTACAGCCAATCCAGAGGAAAAGCGCTCGTTTCTTCTGTTCCTCTCTGTTCCCACGCGAGTATTAGGCTCGATTTTGCGGTTTTCACTGCCGTGAGACGATGAAACGTTTTGAAGGAGCCCGGAATGACGTTTCAGGAATTGATCCTTGCATTGGACAAGTTTTGGTCCGACCGGGGCTGTGTCATTCAGCAACCCTACGACCTCGAGGTCGGGGCAGGAACCTTCAACCCCGCCACCTTTCTTCGCGTCCTTGGGCCGGAGCCTTACAAAGTGGCTTATGTCGAGCCGTCGCGCCGTCCCACGGACGGTCGTTACGGGGAAAACCCCAACCGGCTGCAGCACTATTACCAGTACCAGGTCATCATCAAGCCCTCTCCGCCGGATTCCCAGGGTCTTTATCTCGAGAGCATGAAAAGCTTCGGCATCGATCCCCTCGACCACGACATCCGTTTCGTGGAAGACGACTGGGAGTCGCCGACCCTGGGTGCATCGGGACTTGGCTGGGAGGTGTGGCTCGACGGCATGGAGATCACGCAGTTCACCTATTTCCAGCAGGTGGGAGGCATCGCCCTGAGCCCGGTGAGCGTCGAGCTGACCTACGGGCTCGAGCGGATTGCCATGTACCTGCAGGGCGTCAACAACGTCTACGACCTGATCTGGAGCGGCGACGTCACCTACGGGGATGTGCACCATCGGGGCGAGGTGGAATGGTCTCACTATAATTTTGAAGAAGCCAACGTCGAGATGCTCCTTCAACTGTTCAACATGTACGAGGCCGAATCCCTGCGAATGAATGAGCGCGGCCTGGTTCTTCCGAGCTACGACTACTGTCTCAAGTGCTCCCACGCCTTCAACCTGCTGGATGCACGAGGCGCCATCAGCGTTACCGAGCGAACCAACTACATCGCGCGCGTCCGCAATCTGGCCCGCTTGGTGGCGCACGCCTACGTCGCTCAGCGCGAGGCCATGGGCTATCCGCTCCTGAAAAAGGCGGGCTGACGCTGCCCCGACAGGGAGACGCGGCGACGGCTACCATGTGCAGTGGGTCAACAGTCAGTTCGAGTATGGAGGGTGATGTGGGAGCAGCGTTTTTTTTGGAAATCGGAAGCGAAGAAATCCCCGCGGGCTATGTCCTTCCCGCCTTGGAGGCCATGTCGGCCCAGATGACAAGGTTCCTCGACGAAAACCGCATTCAGCACGGGGAGCCTGTGACCTCAGCCACACCCCGCCGGCTGATCATCCATGTTCCGGATTTGGCGCTTCAGCAGGAGGCCTGCACCACCGAAATCATCGGCCCCCCCAGGCAGGCGGCTTATGATGCCGAGGGACGGCCCACCAAGGCTGCCGAAGGTTTTGCCCGGGGGCAGGGTGTGCGGGTCGAGGACATCCGGATCAAGGAAACCCCCAAGGGTGAGTACCTGTGCATCGTGCGCGAGGAGGCCGGAGTCGCGACCCGTGAGCTGCTCGAGAAGATGCTGCCCGAGCTCATTGCCCACATCCCTTTTCCCAAATCCATGCGCTGGGGCAGCCTCCCGGTGACCTTCACCCGTCCCATCAATTACGTCGTGGGGCTACTGGGCGGTGAAACGCTCAATTTTCAGTACGGGGACGTTCAGAGCGGAAACCGGTCGTTCGGGCATCGATTCATGAGTCCCCATTGGGTGCCCGTTGCAGACTATGCAAGCCACCTGGAAAACCTCAAGAAGCATTTCATCATTGCGGACATCGCTGAACGCAAGTCCCTGATCCGGGAGGGGATTCAGAAGGCGGCTGCCAGTGTCGGGGGGAGCATTCTGGAAGATGAAGACCTGCTGGACGAGGTCACCCATCTGGTCGAGCTCCCCCAGCCTTTGGTGGGGGAATTCGAGGAAAAATTCCTGAAGCTTCCGCCGGAGCTGCTCATCACCGTCATCAAAAAGCACCAGCGGTACTTTGCCATCAAGGACGGCAACGGGGCGCTGATGCGCTATTTCGTGACCGTCGCCAACACGAAGCCCAGGGATTTCGGCCTGGTGGCCGAGGGGAACGCGCGGGTGGTGCGGGCTCGCCTGGAGGATGCCAGGTTCTATTTCGAAGAGGACCAGAAGGTCCGGCTCGACAACCGGGCCGAGCAGCTCAAGGGCGTGGTCTTCCACTCGAAGCTCGGCACCAGCTGGGAGAAGGTCGAACGGTTCACGGCCGTTGCCCGCTGGCTGGGTGAGCGGCTGGCGCAGGCTTCCATGGATGCGCTCCTGCGGGCGGCCTACCTCTGCAAGGCGGACCTGGTCACCGGCATGGTGGGCGAGTTTCCTGAGCTGCAGGGGGCCATGGGGCGTGCCTACGCCCGGCTTCAGGGGGAGTCCGACGCAGTCTGCGAGGCCATCTTCGAGCACTATCTGCCCAACCGGGCGGGCGGGCCCATTCCAGAGAAGATCGAGGGGTCGCTCCTCAGCATGGCCGACAAGATGGACACCATCGTCGGGTGCTTCGGGGTGGGGTTGATCCCGACGGGTGCGGCGGATCCCTTCGCGCTGCGGCGCCAGACGCTCGGCATCATCCGGATCATCCTCGAAAAGCCCCTCCAGGTCTCACTTTCCGATTTCATCGACCAGGCGATGCCCCTGCTGGCCGCCAAGATGACCGAGCCCCGGGATAGCGTGAAGCGAGGGGTCCTCGAGTTCTTCCACGGCCGTTTGCACCACTACCTGGTGAGCCAGTACGGATACAGTGCCGACGTGGTGGATGCCTCCCTGGCCGTCGGCATCGACGACCTGGTGGGGGCCGTGGCGAGAACCAAGGCCTTGGCGGCCTTCAAAGCCCGGCCGGATTTCGAGAGCCTGGCCGCCGCGTTCAAGCGGGTGGTGAACATCATCAAAGAGCCCGAGACCGCACCGGTGAATGCCGAGCTCTTTGCGGGAGCCGCCGAGCAGACCCTTTTCATGAACCTCAGCGACACCGAGGGCATCGTGCGCCAGTGCGTTGGCAACGGGGACTACGACGGCGCTCTGGAGGCCATGGCCCGACTCAAGGGATTCATCGACTCGTTTTTCGACTCGGTTCTGGTCATGGACAAGGACGATGCAGTGCGGCGCAACCGGCTGGCCCTGCTCACCCGCATCCACGACCTCTTCACCCAGGTCGCCGACTTCAGGAAGATCCAGACGGGTTGATCCATCCTTCTCAACGTGGGCAGGAGCCAAGGCCATGGCACTGGCTCCTGCCCGCAACCCCACCAGATGACCTTCCCGCTTCACCTCTAAGTACACATCCACAGAATAAAGTGTCCATTGAATAAGCACGTCATCCCCGCATGCTTTTGGCGGGGATCCAGAGATTTGAAGGCCTCTGGATTCCCGCCAGGGACACGCGGGAATGACGACATAACCGGTCATTCAATTCTGTGGAGATGTACTAAGCTGCATTTCCAGAACTCGAAACGGACCGGATAGGCAAGGAGCCCCAGAAGGACAGACGTGAAGACGCCTCCGATCATGGGGGGCGCGCTGCGCTTCATGACCTCGGCGTCGGTGCCTGGAGACCACATGATGGGGATGAGTCCAAAAAAGGTCGTGGCGACGGTCATGGATTTGGGCCGGATTCGCTTCGCGGGCCCCCAATGCTTTTGACTTAAGGGGTGGCACGGGCTAAGCGGAGCTTGCCCGTGGTGGAGAAGTCACGCATGGGCAAGCTCCGCTTAGCCCATGGCACCCGACCCGACCGGGCAGATGGGCTCAATTCAACAGCATTGTCGCGGGTCCCTGGAGGACGTCGGCAGGAATGAATACCGGGGCGCGGGGGATTCTCCGGACGATTCCGCTTTTATGAGTCCGTGGGGGTGAGTCGGGCCGGAGTGATCATCGCCAGCGATTATTCGGAGGAAGAGAGCGCCTTGGATTTCCTGGAAATGGGGGCGCGCCGGTTCATCAAAAAACTCATCATATGCGGCAGTTGCTCTCGCTCGTTCGGGAGGTGTTCGACGAGAGGAAGGCAGCGGAGCTTGAATGAGGTTCAGACAGTCTCGAGAGACACTCACCCGGCTATGGGCTGGCGAGCGCAAGCCCCTCCATCTGATCCGTTCCGGATTTCGTCCAGACGTGCCTCTCTCCATTGCTCAACCGCCCTGGACCAGAAGCGCCGGTGCCCAGGCGTGCCGCCGAGACCTTTGCGGCCGAAATGGTAGTTGATTTCGACGAATACCGGCTTCCCTGAATCCGGAAACATCAGGTCGAATCCCGCGACATCGATGGCCGTTGCGTCGCAGAAGGCGAGAACGGCGTCGGCACCCTTTTGCTGAAGGTCAGGCCGCAACTCGTGGTCCAGTCGGCCTCCGCGGCACAGGTTATTATAGAATCGGCCGTCCCCGATGCGAAAGTAGCTGATGGCCTGCTTCCCGTAAACCACCACGCGAAGGTCCATCCCCCCATGATTCACCCATCGTTGCAGCAGCATGGGACGTTCGGAGGGCAGCCGCCCCTCCACGTGGGGCAGCTCTTCGGGAGCTCGAACGGGGAAGACCGTGCTT
>JBFYYO010000059.1:0-16988 GCA_041310025.1 Syntrophobacterales bacterium | reverse complement strand
ACATGTTCAAAGAGTTCAAAGAATTCGCGATGAAGGGCAACGTGGTGGACATGGCGGTGGGTATCATCATCGGCGGTGCTTTCGGCACCATCGTCAAGAGCCTGGTGGACCACATTATCATGCCGCCCGTCGGCCTCCTTCTGGGAGGCGTGGATTTCTCAAGTTTCTTCCTGCTCCTCAAGGACGGAAAAACCCCTCCGCCTTATCCCTCCCTGGCAGAGGCACAGGCCGCGGGTGCCGTCTCCCTCAACTATGGCCTCTTCATCAACTCGGTCATCAGTTTCCTCATCGTGGCCTTTGCCCTCTTCCTCCTCATCAAGGGCATGAACCAGCTTCGGCGAGAACAGGCGGCCCCTGAGGCCGAGCCCACCACCAAGGATTGCCCCTTCTGCCACACGGCGATCCCCATTCCCGCCACGCGGTGCCCCCACTGCACATCCCAACTGTGACAGCTTGGGAAAGTTTCGGGGTTCAGGGCTCAAGTGTGAGAGCACTCGCGCGGGCAGAGGGGAGAAGTCCCTGCCCGCGCGGGACGAAGAATCAGGCCGTGAAACCGTACAGTTCGGCGTACTTGTCCTTGAGATAGGCCATCAGATATCCGGAATTCAGGTCCTCGCCGGTCACCCGGCGCACCAGCTCTCTGGGTCGGCAGCGGCTCCCCTCGCCGTGAATATTCCGGCGCAGCCAGGCCAGCAGCCGCGCAAAGTCGCCTTTTCGGAAATCTTCCTGCAGATCTCCCAGCTCCTGCTCAGCGCGGTGGTAAAACTGTGCCGCGTAAAGATTCCCCAAAGTGTAAGTGGGAAAGTACCCGATGGCTCCCGATGACCAGTGGACATCCTGCATGACGCCGCTGGATGGATCGGGTGGCGTCAAACCCAGGTAAGCCCTCATCTTTTCGTTCCAGATCTCCGGGAGATCCGATACCGTCACCGCGTTCCGAATGAGGTCGCGCTCGATCTCGAATCGCAGCATCACATGCAGGTTGTAGGTCACTTCGTCGGCCTCGGTGCGGATGAGGCTGGGTCGAACTTCGTTGATGGCGAAGTGGAAGGGCTTAAGCGGTACGCTGCGCAGGGAGTCGAACTGGGTGCGGGCTTCGGCATAGAAGAATTCCCAGAAGCCGATGGAACGCGACACCATGTTTTCCCACATGCGCGACTGGGACTCGTGAATCCCGAGCGACACCGAATCCCCCATGGGTGTCCCCCAGTGATCCGTCGGCAGTCCGGCGTCGTAGAGGGCATGCCCCGCCTCGTGGACCGCTCCGAACAGTCCCTGCCCGAAAAAGGATTCGTCGTAGCGGGCGGTGATGCGCACATCCCCCGGTCCGATCCCCACGGTGAAGGGATGAGCCGTGGGGTCCAGTCGTCCGGCTTCAAAATCATAGCCGATGCACTCCAGGACGCGGCGCGCAAAAGCTTCCTGCCGATCCGCCGGGAAGGGGGAGCGCAGGACTGAGGGATCGGGTTTCCGGTGGCTGCCTGTGATCCGCTGCAGCAGCTCCACGAGATCCTCCCGAAGCGCCGAAAAGATCGATCCCAAACCTTCCGCAGTCTCATCGGGCTCGTAGCGATCGAGCAAAGCGTCATACGGCTCCCGGATGTACCCCAGATGCTCGGCCTCTTCCCTTTTGAGCGCGACGATGCGCTCCAGGAAAGGTTTGAAACCGTCCCAGTCGTTGCGGGGTCTCGCCAGCTGCCAGCAGGTCTGCCCCTCGGATGCAGCTCGGGCCAGTTCCACCGCCAGTCTCTCGGGAATCCGGATCGCCTTGTCATAGGCCCGCCTCCACTCCCGAGTATTGACAGCCTCCGGTGATAGAGGATCCCCTACCAGCTCGGAGCCTTCCACCGCATCCAATCTTTGGGCGATGACCGGGTTGGTCCGGCGGGAATGGAGAAGCCTCGTGAGCACTGCCGTCTGCTCCGCCCGGTGGGCGTGGCCCCTGCTCGGAATGACGGTCCTCTGATCCCAGGCCAGAAGACTCCGGATGGAGTCGAAGACACCGGTTTCTTTACTGTTTTCATACAGCCACTGGTATGCTTCCCGGTAGGTCACGATCATCCTCCTGCTCATGGTGTGGGGCGGACGGTGGTCCATCACCCTGGATGGTTGTTTTCTTAATGTTCCCAGGTACCTCTGTCAGAATCCCCGCATCCTTCATGTGACGTCGATGGGCTCGAGCACAAGGTGTTCAGAAGCCACGGTGGGCCTTCGGCCACCCGCTGGAACGTTTTTTGTAAGCCTCAGCGGGTCTTGAGCATGAGAAGGGAGCCACAAAGGTGCATGGAGTCACGCGGTTCCTGTTTGGCCCGGCCCAACTGATTCAGCACCCTTCACTCGACACCCAACATCACACAGGCGAGGAACACGCATATGGGCAACAACAACCTGATCTTCCTGGAGGTCATTGAATGGTTCGACCCATCGGGGAAGGCCATCGTTCACCGCATCCCCGAGGAGGGATCCGGTGAAATCAAATACGGAGCCCAGGTCGTGGTCCGAGAGAGCCAGGCTGCCGTCTTCTTTTACAATGGAAAGGCTTACGGAGTCTTCGGTGGCGGTCGCCACACCCTGAAGACCGCCAACATTCCCCTGCTCACCAAGGTCCTGAGTCTGCCCTGGGGCATGAACAGCCCGCTTCGGGCCGAAGTTTACTTCGTCAACCTCAAGGTGTTCACGAATCTAAAGTGGGGAACCCGCGATCCCGTGGCTTTCAAGGATTCCCGCCTGGGGCTCATCCGGCTGCGCGCCTTCGGCGTCTTCAACGTGCGGGTCGTTCAGCCGATGCTGCTCATCAACAGCCTGGTGGGGACGCAGGGGTTTTACACGACGGAAGAAATCGAAGAGTATCTCAACCGGGTCATCGTGTCCCGCTTCAACGATCACCTCGGGGAGAAGCTGGATTCGGTCTTCGATCTTCCCGGGCAGTACGACGACCTGTCATCTGGGCTTGCCGCGCGCCTCCAGCAGGACTTCCGGCAATTCGGCCTTGAGCTCTCTCAGCTCTACATCAACTCCATCACGCCTCCCCCGGAAGTCCAGCAGGCCATCGACGACAAGAGCCGTCTGGCCGTTTTCGACGATCTGAACCAGCTCATGAAGATGAAGATGGCCATGGCTGTCGAGAAGGCATCGGCCGCACAGGGGGAAGCCGGAGCCGGTCTGGGCATGGGCATGGGGCTCATGATGCCGGCCATGGCGGGCCAGTGGGCGAGCCAGGCGTCGTCGGCAAATCCCGAAGGTGAATCATCGGCCTGCCCGGAATGCGGACAGCCGGTCCCCGGCGAGTCGCGATTCTGCCTTCATTGCGGCCACCAACTAATGGTTTTCAGCCGCTGCGTCCAGTGCGGCAAGAACCTGCCCCCGCATGCCCGATTCTGTTCGCGATGCGGCCAGGCCGTCGAAGTCAAACCGGCGCCCAGGAAATGCAGCCAGTGCGGCTCCGAGAATCTGCCCGAGTCGGTCTTCTGCAACCAGTGCGGGGAGCGTCTCCAGTCATGACAGCGGAAATCCCCATCGAGGTGCGGTGCCCGCAATGCAGCGCCCCCGTCACCCTGGAGGAGACTGACCGGATCCTTTCCTGCGCCTTCTGCCGGGTTCGCCTCTGCCTCTCCTTTGACGGTTCGGCAAAATACTGCCTGACCACGGCGGATCTTCCCGATGAAGACCTGATCTACGTCCCCTACTGGCGCTACCGGGGGATGTCGTTTTACGTTCAGGGATTGGAAATCCAACACCGGGTGGCCGACAACTCGCATCTGGCCATTCCGGTGTCCGGGCTCCCGCCGACCCTCGGATTTCGGCCTCAGGTTCTCAGGCTCAGGCCATTGGTGCCCGGAAGAGGAAACCGCTTCCTGCAGCCACAGCGCTCATTAGATCAGGTGCGGACGAGCACGAACGGTTCAAGGTGGGGAAGTGCGGACCTCCCAGGCGGGTTCGAGCTGCCGAAGACATTCGAGTCCCTCATCGGTGAGACGGTGCATCTGGTTTTTTCACCGGTCATCTCCAGGGACGATGTGCTTTGGGATCCCATCCTCCGTCGACCGCTGGCGGGAGCCGACACCGAAGCCCTGGACCGGATGGTGCAGCGCCCGGCATCGGATGAGTCGCTCCGGTTTCTTCCCATGATCTGCCCGAAATGCGGCTGGGATCTCGCCGGAGAGAAGGACACCCTGGTTCCCGTCTGCAGAAACTGCCACACCCTGTGGGACTCCAGGGCAGGAATTCTGCGCGAACTGCCCTTCGCAGTCGCGGCCCGCCGCGACCCGGGAGATGTCTACCTTCCCTTCTGGGCGATCCGGGCCAGTACCCCCGAGCTCCAACTGGAAACGAAGGCCGACCTCATCCGGCTGGCCAATGTGCCCAAGGTAGTCCAACATAGCATGGAGGGGCGCAGCTTCGGATACTATGTTGCAGCGTTCAAGGTGCATCCGCAGCTCTTCCTCCGCCTGGCGCGCACCTTCACGCTCAGCCAACCGGATGCATGCCCCGGCGAAGAGCTCCCCAGGGCTCCGCTCCACCCCGTCACCCTGCCCCTCGAGGAGGCTCTGGAAACCCTTCCCATCCTGGTGGGCTCCCTGGCCGTCCCCAAGAAAACCTATCTCCCCATGCTCGGCCGGATGCACTTCAAACACCTGAGCTCTCAGCTGGTCTTCTTCCCATTCACCCTCAAGGGCAGCGAGCTGCTCCAGCCCGACCTCGGAATCAGCATCAGCCGCAATGCCCTCAACATGGGCCGACTGATCTGAGTACCGGTCCACGGGATGCAGTGTCCTCTTCCTCGCAGGTCATCCCCGCATGCTTCCGGTGGGGATCCATGTTCTGTGCGGATTTGTGGCCCCCTGCCTGATACTGTAACGAGATGAGAGGTGCCTTCTTCCTGTCGAGGCGAGCCGGCCCCTCATATCCTTTTTGCTTGACCTGCCCACAGCACCGCCTATTACTAAAAAGCGAGATCTCTTTGTAGGGTGGGCAAAAGCGTTGGCGTTGCCCACCGAAAAATGCGGTTTCACGGCCACGGTGGGCAAGACAGAACCCTTGCCCACCCTACGCCGGAATAGCATCCGGGTTCATTTCTCGCTGTAGCGCCAGGATAGCCTGTGCGCAGCCCCGTTCGGCACAGGTCAGTCAAAAGCATACTCTTCGAGAGGTCACCCTGTATGAAGATGCTCTACACTTCAGACACCCACGTGTATCCGGGTCACTTGACCCGCATGCTGAAGGCTGCTGCGAAGCTCCTCCCGGAGATCGTCGTGCTCGGGGGCGACCTCATTCCGGACTGGAAGCGCACCATCAGGGAGTCAATATCGTCCCATCGGGCCTGGGTGGAGCAGAAGCTTCTGCCGGCCGTGCAGACTTTCCGGCAGTCATTTCCGGACGTCCGCATCCTGCTCGACCTGGGAAATGACGACCTGGCTGCAGCCCTTCCGCTGCTGGAAGCCAGGGATGGGATCGACTTCGAGCTGCTCCACATGCGAGTGACCCGAATCGCTCCCCAGCTGGCCCTGGTCGGCTACATGGCCGTAAATCCGACTCCATTTGGGATCAAGGATCGTGAAAAACCCGATGGGAATGGCTGGACCGGACTGGATGTCGAAGGCGTCCGAAGAATGGGAGAGGTGACCGTCTCGGGCAACGATGCGCCAGTGATCCTGGACCCGGCCAACGGAACCATCGAACACGATCTGGAGGAGCTTTCAATCCTGCTGCAGGGCCCCCGTTGGCAATCACACGACTTCCTGTTTGTCAGCCATTGCCCCCCGAGGAATTCGGCCCTGGACCTGACTTCCATGCATACCCACGTGGGCAGCCTCGCCATACGTCGATTCATCGAGCGATGGGCGGCGACGGGCAGGCTGCGGGCTTCCTTTCACGGGCACATCCACGAATCGCCCATGATGTCCGGACGGATGAGGGAGCTTTTCGGGCACGCCCCCTCGTTCAACGTGGGCCAGGAAAGCCAGCTACTCCGTGCCCTGCTCCTCGACACCGAGAACCCGGCCGGCTCCGCCCGCCTCGTGACTGTCGACCGGTCGGGCATTCCGAACCTGCACGTCATCGGGTCAGATGACGATATTTGATGCGGTGGGGCTGATCGGCATCTGCCCCCAGCCGGGCTTTTCGGTCGGCTTCGTACTCCGTGTAATTGCCGTCGTAGTAAACCACCTGGCTGTCGCCTTCGAAGGCCAGGATGTGGGTGGCGATTCGGTCCAGGAACCAGCGGTCATGGCTGATGACAACGGCACAGCCGGCGAAGTTCAGGAGCGCGTCCTCGAGGGCGCGCATGGTGTTCACATCCAAATCGTTGGTGGGCTCGTCCAGGAGGATGACGTTGGCCCCGGCCTTGAGAATCCTCGCCAGGTGCACCCGGTTGCGCTCTCCGCCTGAGAGAACCCCCACCTTCTTCTGCTGGTCGGCGCCCGTGAAGTTGAAGCGGGCGGCGTACGCCCTTGCCTTGACCGTCCGGTTGCCCAGCTGGATGGCGTCCTCACCGTCCGAGATCACTTCCCAGACCTGCTTTTCCGGGTCCAGAACGTCCCGCGTCTGCTCGACATAAGCCAGCTTCACCGTCTTCCCGAGGGCGAACTCGCCCGAATCGGGCTTATCCTCGCCCGTGATCATCCTGAAGAGGGTGGTCTTGCCGGCACCGTTGGGCCCGATGACCCCGACGATGCCACCGGGAGGCAGCATGAAGGAGAGGTTTTCCATGAGCAGCCGGTCCCCGTAGGCTTTGGAGACATTTCGCGCTTCGATGACCACATCGCCCAGGCGGGGCCCCGGCGGAACGTAAATCTCGAGGTCCTTCATGCCCTTGTCGCTGTCCTGCTCGAGCAAGGTCTCGTAGGCGCTGATGCGGGCCTTGGACTTGGCGTGCCTGCCGCGCGGGGACATGCGCACCCACTCGAGCTCCCTCTCCAGCGTCTTCTGTCGCTCGGTCTCCACCTTTTCCTCGCGCCGCAGCCGCTCCTGCTTCTGTTCCAGCCAGGAGGAGTAATTACCGTGCCAGGGAATGCCCTGGCCCCGGTCCAGCTCGAGGATCCACTCGGCCACGTTGTCGAGGAAATAGCGGTCGTGGGTGACGGCGATGATGGTCCCCGCATAGCGCTTGAGGTGCTGCTCGAGCCAGCCCACGGTCTCGGCGTCCAGGTGGTTGGTGGGCTCGTCGAGGAGCAAGATGTCCGGGGCCTGGAGCAGCAGTCGACACAGCGCCACCCGCCGTTTTTCGCCCCCCGAAAGGATGTTCACCGGTGTATCCCCCGGAGGACACCTCAGGGCATCCATGGCCATCTCGAGCCGCGAGTCCAAATCCCAGGCGTTCAGACCGTCGAGCTTTTCCTGCACCTCGCTCTGCCGGTCGAGCAGCTTCTGCATCTCCTCGTCGGTCATGGGCTCGGCGAATAGCTCGTTGATGCGGTTGAACTCGTTCATGAGATCCACCGTGCCCTGAACGCCTTCTTCGACGATCTCGCGCACCGTCCTCGTTTCATCGACCAGAGGCTCCTGTTCCAGGAACCCGATGGTGTAGCCCGGAGACACGACCGTCTTGCCGTTGAAGTCCTTGTCGACCCCGGCCAGGATGCGCAGAAGCGAGCTCTTCCCCGAACCGTTCAGTCCCAGGACGCCGATCTTCGCGCCGTAGAAATAAGAGAGGTATATGTCTTTCAGGATGGGACGCTTGTCGTGAAACTTGCTCACTCCCACCATGGAATAGATGACCTTGTTGGCTTCCGTACTCATTCAAAACCCTCCACAATGCAGCAGCACGGCGTTATGGGATTATCATTTCTCGCGCAGAGACGCGGAGGCGCAGAGAAAACTTTACAAACATGGGTGACTTCCGGTGATTCATTTTCAGATGACCGGCTTGGGCGAAACCAATCCACGAATCTCAGCGCGAGCTGCCTCCTGAGCCTCGACATCTTGAGTATGAATCTGCCCAATGGAACCATATCCGATTCTGTCTTCATCCGCCCATGGAAGAGAAGGCGAGGAGCAGACCGGTGATCGTTCCCCATCCGAGGGCGGCAACCGTTCCCACCACGCAGACCCACCCGAGGAGGACATGGCCGATCGATTCGGGTCGCTTCTCTCGGTATCCAAGCAGAAAACCCAAAAGGACACCCCCCAGGAGACCTCCCCCATGCCCCCAGTTGTTGATGCCAGGCATGAGAAACCCGAACGCGAAAATCCCGAGGACCCATCCACCAAGCTGGCTGTAGATGGCCTCCCCGTAGGCCCCGCCCCGGCTCTTGCCGTAATACAGGGCCGACCCAATGAGGCTGCACACGGACGCCGAGGCCCCTATGGTGAAGGGGATCCCGGCCAGATACGAAATAAAGAACCCCAGCGCACCACCCAGTGTATAGATGGCCGCCAGACGAGAAAAGCCATACTCATGGAAAATCAGAGGGGCAATCTGCTTCAACGCCATCATGTTGAAGAGGATATGCAGAACGCCCCCATGCAGGTAGCTGGCCGTGATGAGCGTCCACCAGCGTCCCCACTGTCCGATGGGAATCGCCCCCGTTTCGCCCAGCAGCACCAGGCTTCGATGATCCGGGGACAGGAAGGCGAAGGGGTTCATGGAGAGACCGGCCCTGGATGGATTCAACAACAGCGAGAGGATGAACATCGCCGCATTCACGATGATGATCACCCGAACCGTCTTTTCCGGGTTGGAAAACAGACCGCTCAGGGACTGGGTCCAGCTCAGTGAACCGGGATGCGCCATGCCACAATACGGGCAGGCGGACTCGTCCATGCTGATGAGCCCGCGGCAGTTGGGACAAAGGATCGATCGCCTTTCATGGTTCTGCATGCTTGTTTATACTCCATAGTCATCGTCCGACAGCAACAAGTCGACCTCGAAACGAAAAACGTGATGTATCCCAAATTTTCTTCAGATCAGGTACAATGATGTTCCGGCTTTCACATTTCAACTCCATCAGCCTTTCAACGTCCGGGAAAACGAGCGAGCCTCCGGCATTGTCCTGCCCGGCTCCATGACGGACTGCATCGACCTGTTCGTTGAACCTAATGCCATGATCGCCTCATCTCAAGGAAGCAGAAATGCAGACCTCACAGGAAAAAGCCGATCAACATCCGGCTGGGCTCGAGCCCGCGCTGCTGGAGCTCAACCACCGAATCACCTCGCGAGCCCTGAACGCGGCTCTGGGAGACCAGTCTCCAACATCCGACGGCGACCTCTACAATGGCTTTGAAGATCTGCTCCAGGCGGCAAGCCTGCGGTCATTTGCGCGCCAGACTCCTGCGACCCGCGAGGGGAAAAGAATCTACCACACCCTCCTCTCACACTACCTTCAGCTGCAGGCCATGCCCTATGAGAACGAGCTGTCTCAGTGGGCCCGGGGGGCGTCGGCCGCCGTCAACGGCGAAAAAGTCTATCTGAGGGAGATCCACACCTGGTGCCAGAAGAACAGCGACGTCGCAAAACGCCTGATCATGGAAAAGGAGACCAGCAGCCTCTCCAAATTTTTGAAGCCGTTCGCACTGGCCCCGTGGGACGTCGTGCTGGGGATTCTCCGGGACGAGCTCGATTACACGGACTACGTGGCCTACTGCGCCGACAAGAAGGGGATGGACTACGGCCGGTACTCCCTTTGGATCCGGTCCCTCATGGACGAGACCTCCGACCTTTACTTCCGCGCCATGGACTCCTGGGTCCGTGAAACGCTCGGAATGCCGCTTTCCGAATCCAATCGCTTCGACGCCATTTATCTCGTGGGCCTGGGCCAGTTCGACCACTTGTTTCCATCCCACATTCCCATACCCCAGCTGCTGGATTTCTTCAAAGCCTGGTCCATGGACGTCTCCGCCCTGCCCGGGCTTCACCTGCACCTGGAACCCTCGCGGCAGAAGGGCCATCAGGCGCTCACCTTTGCCCTGAACATCCCGCGGGAGGCTCACGTGGTGATGAATCCCTCGGGAGGCTGGATCGACTTCGAGACGTTGTTCCACGAGATGGGGCATGCCCTGAGCATCGTTCACACCCATGCCGACCTGGCCCCCGCTCAGAAAGATTTCAACACTTCGCCCATCCTTTCGGAAACCTACGCGTTTCTGCTGCAGAACCTGTGCTTCACTCCACCGTTCCTTGAAAAGGTTCTGCACCTCGGATCCCGGGACATCGACACGGTGCTGCGCTACAAGGCCCTGAAAGACATGGCTTTCTATCGTCGCTATGGCGCAAAATTCCTCAGTGAAATGCAGATGTTCCAGTCCGGGGACCTCTCCAACGGCCAGATCTATGCCGATGTGCTCCGGCATTACACAGGTTTCTCCTACAAGCCCGAAACGCACCTCTTCGACCTGGCTCCGGAGCTTTACGCTCTGGACTATGTCATCTCCTGGACCGCGGAAGCCAACCTGCAGCGCCATCTCCATGAAGCGCTGGGTGATGAATGGATGTTCAGTCGGGAGACGGGGGACATCCTGAGAAATTGGTGGAGCCAGGGGAATCAGCACGAGATCGACGAGTTCTTCGAGGTGAACGGGCTGGGCTCGATTCGGGCTGAAGATATCCTGGCGAGGTGGAATAAGCTCATTCTCTGATCGGATCAACCTGGTGATGTGTCAGCATTGTTGTGCCGGGTCTGCGTCGGCGGTAGGGTGGGCAAAAGCGAAGCGTTGCCCACCAATCGGCGGATCCGAGACCCCCGGTGGGCACGAAAAACCTTGCCCACCCTACGACCGCGATCCGGCAAACCAAATTGACAGAACACTAGCGCAGCTTGAGGGTAGCCAGGGCGATGAGCGCCAGAATTCCCGAGAGGATCCAGAGGCGGATCACCACCTTCGTTTCGGCAATGCCTTTGTACTGAAGGTCGTGGTGAAGCGGGGCTCGGAAGAATATCCGCCTTCCGAGCCATTGGACGCCGATCTTGTCCTGGATCTGGCTGCTCAGGGCTTCCACCAGGAACAGGCCCCCCAGAAGCGGGAACAGCATTTCCTGCTTGAGCAGCACCGAGACAACGGCCATGGTCCCGCCGATGGCAAGGGAGCCCGTGTCCCCCATGAAGATCTGCGCCGGGTAGGCGTTGTACCAGAGGAATCCCAGTCCCGCCCCCACAAAGGCCGCCCCGAAAATGGTCAGCTCGCCGGCGTTTCGCAGAAACGGATAGTAAAGATAGCTGGAGTAGATGCGGTTTCCTTCGACGTAGGCGAAGATGCCCAAAACCGCCATCACGAAAAGCGACGGTGTGATGGCCAGCCCGTCCAGTCCGTCCGTGATGTTCACCGCGTTGGACACGAAGATCACGAACAGGAAAATGAAAACACCATAGAAGAAGGGCCCCATATCGAACAGCGGGTATTTGTAAAAGGGGATATACAGCTTGCTGGCCATCTCAGGTCCCATGGGGCCGAACGGACCCACGCATACCCAGGCAAACGCCGCAGCGAAGAAGCCCTGCAGGAGCAGTTTCGTACGCTCCGAAAGCCCCCTGTCTCCGCTGCGGCGCCTGACTTTGGAGAGATCGTCCCAGAATCCCAGCAGTCCGAACCAGAGCATCCCCGCCATGGAAGCCACCAGAAAAGGATTGTGCCAGTTGCCCCAGATGGCCATGGAGCTCAGCACCGCCCCGATGATCAGCACCCCCCCCATGGTGGGAGTCCCGCTCTTGTCAAACGCCGACCGAATGCCCGTATCCCGCGCCTGATCGAGCAGAGAGCGTCGATGCATGTAGAGGATGAACGGCTTGCTGAACAGAAAGATGAAGATCACCGCCGTCAGGGCCGCCATGATGGACCGAAACGTGATGTAGTTCACCAGCCGGCAGAACGAAAAAGAATCTGAAATGGGGATCAGGAGATTGCAGATTTCGTAAATCATCTCAACGCTTCCTTGCTGACGCCTCGGTCAGGAGAGGCACGTCTTCGCACAAGGGCTTGCCATCCTTCAGGCGCTCCCGGCAGGACGTCTGGACAACCTTGTAAGATTCCTTGATGGAGAAATGAGGGCGGAAATCCGTCGCCGTGAGGATAAAGCTTCCGATTTCGGCAGTCAGCGAATCCGTGGGAGGGACAACGCCCCGCTCCAGCAATCGATGGATCGCTCTCAGCCCGGCGTCCCGAACCTGCCAGTAGTGATTCTCTCTCAGCAGAAGGAGGATCTCGAGGGCCCGGTGATCCATGCCAATCTCGCCGATAGCTCGAGCCCCTTCCACCGACACTTCGAAGCAGTCATCTTCCAGGCCTTTGAGGACAGTCTGAAAGACGGTCTCTCGCTCGAAAACACGGGAGCCGAAGAAGGCAAAGGCTTGGCACACCTGAGATCGCACCTCGAAGTAGGGATCCCCGGCCGCGACGAGCAGATGGCCTTCGATTTCGGGATCATAGAGTTTCATCACCTGGATGGCTTGAACGATGTTGCGGCGAATGAACCCCACCTCCTTGAAATCCCCCCCGAACAAGCGCCTCAGGCGGGAAGCGGGTGTCCGATCCGCGAGCATATGAAGCAGCGCGGGGGTCTTTTCATGATAATGGGTGTATCCGATGAGCTTGACCCCGACGTTGCGATCCTGCCAGGCTTCGTGGGTCAGAAGGCCGGCCGCCCGATGCCTGTAGTAGACCAGATCATCCTCATCTTCGACAACGTCCAGTGGATCGTAGGAGGAGGGTGATCTGGCATATGCGGCCGAAAGGGCCTGGAGCAGCCCATGGTTGGTCATGAGGCGTTTGAAGGGCAGACCGTGGGCTTCCAGCCCGTTGTTGTAGCTGCTGTCCTGGAAAAGCTCCGAGAGAATCCTCTCGTTGGCGCGCCGACGCAGAAACTGCCGGCTCCGGCCTTCCATGTCGGAGAGTCGCCCGGGGTCGTTCATGAGCCGCAGAATGCGATCAGCAAGCACATGTCCCTGCAGAGTCTCCAGGACCTGCCCCTCCTCCAGCACCGTATCCTCGAAGAGCACTTCCGCCGCCCCGCCATGCTTCATGGCGCGTGCATTCATCACCTGATGATCGCCGGGCAGATTGGCCTTGGGAATGAGGAGGGCGGGCTTGCCCAGGCTCGAGATCTCATTGAGGCTCCCCGCCCCGCTTCGACAAACGATGAGGTCGCTCACCGAGTAGACGTCGGCGATATTGTGGAAGTAGTCCTGGCGGTAGTAGAACCCCTCCAGCAGGACCCGTTCCTCGGCACTCAGCACCCGCTCGAGCCGGCCTTCCGTATCGGCCGCAGGGTCGTACTTCTCCGATTGAGCCAGACCGGTCCCGTGAATGATGAAGAGCCGCTCCCGGTAGGGCAGAAGATGGCGCAGCGCGTCCACCACAGCCCGGTTGATGGTCCTCGCCCCCTGGGAGCCGCCGAACGCAAACACCACCCACCTGCCCTCCGGGATTCGGAAGGCGAGGTTTGAGGCAGCCTCATCGCGCGACTTCTGAACGATGGAATGGCGTATGGGGTACCCCACAACACTCCCGTTTCTGGGAAAGAATGACAGGGTTTGGGGAAAGGTGAGCAGAACCCGGTCCACCCATCGCCCCAGGAGGCCATTCATCTGGCCTGGAATGCTGTTCTGCTCGTGAAGGAAAATGCGGGTATGGGCGATCCCCAGAGTCCGAAAAATGAGGGCTGCGATGATGACTGGGGCACTGACATATCCCCCCGTCGCCACGACCCAGCGCGGGCAGAACCAGAGCAGCAGAAACGACGATTGGAGAATGCCGACTGCCAGCTTGATGAAAAAGCGAATCGTGCGAAACGATGGCCTGAGTCCGGGAAAGCCGGTCGAGGAGACGAAATGAAGCGGGTATCCCGCCCGCCGGACGATGACGGCCTCGGCCTTGCCACGGACACCGAGGTAACAGAAGCGGGCATCGGGCTCCCGTTTGCGGATTCCCTCGGCGATGGCGAGCGCGGGGTTCACGTGGCCCCCCGTGCCGCCTCCCGACAGCATGACACGGCATTCCAGAGATGAAAGGCGACGCCATCTCCACTTCAAAAGCCCCATCGCCAGGAGAACAGAGATAGCGAACAGCAGCAGTATTATTGGAACACTCGTGAGCAAGTGATTCATTCCTCGCTAAAAAGTGAATTCAACGCTTTCGTTCAACATTCCGTTCACCTGCCATGGAGCCGAAGGCCGGCATTGCCGGCCGGTCCGTTTGCTCATCATGCAGGGCTTGCCCCAAACCGAGCGATTTCCCTTGCTCGGACAGCCTGATTCGGAGCTCCTCAAAGACCCAGGGTCCGCCGGACCGCCTCCCAGGAGATCGCCCCCTGACGCACCAGGCGTGGCGGCGTGACCGTCAGATCCACGATGGTTGAAGGACGCTTCCCCGCAAGCTCCCCCCCCGGGATGACCGCATCCACACCATCCAACAGCGCCGTGGGGATCTCATCCAACCGTCGGCAGGCGGGCTCGCCCGAAAGGTTGGCGCTGGTCGATATGATGAGCCCGCCCAGCCCGTTCGCCAGCGACTCGGCGACGGGGTGAGACGAAATCCTTACAGCCAGCCGGCCGGTGTGAGCATGAAGCAAGGGAGAAACGGAATCTGCCGCCGGCAGCAACATGCTGAGAGGCCCCGGCCAAAAAGCATCGGCCAAACGATCTGCCGCCTCGGGCCACCGGGAAGCCACTCGAAGGATGGCCGAGAGATCCGAAGCGATGAGCGGGAGCGGTTTGGAGAAATCCCGCCCTTTGAGGACGAAGATTCGGTTCACTGCGGAATCACTGTTCGGATCGCCCCCCAGGGCGTAAAACGTCTCCGTCGGATAAATGGCGATTCCCCCTTGAGCCAGGGCCGAAAGAGCTCTCCTGAGATGGGGATTCTGTGATGAGGAGGAATCCAGTCTTGGCATCTTCACGGCAAACAGCGATGCAGCACTCACCACAAACCCAAAAGCCGCCCAGAAGGGTTACACATCAAGAGTCTGGGCTCCCTCCATGCCAGATCCTTTGGAGGTGCGGCGGTGAGACTGCTAGCGCGCCCCTCTCCTGGAAAGATATTCTTGAAGCTTCTGATCCTTCTGGATCACAACCTCGTCAGCCATGCCTCGCTTGTTTCCCCTCAGCTTTTCCGCCAGATCATGATTTTGAAGTGCCAGGATCTGCACGGCAAATAGGGCCGCATTGCGGGCCCCGCCTTTGCCGATGGCCATGGTGGCCACAGGAATCCCGGGAGGCATTTGCACCGTTGCGAGCAGCGAATCCATGCCTTTGAGAGGGGAGGAGTCGATGGGAACCCCGATGACCGGCAGGATCGTCTCCGAGGCCACAACCCCTGCCAGGTGGGCGGCCCATCCGGCACCGGCGATGAGGACCCGGATTCCACGTTCGGCAGCTGTGGCGGCATACCCGGATGTAGCCTTCGGCGAACGATGCGCTGAAAGTATTTTCACCTCATAAGGCACCTCATAGGCGTCCAAGACCGTGAAAGCCTCCTCCATCACCGGAAGATCCGAATCGCTGCCCATCAGGATGCCCACCAGCGGTGCATTTCCTCCTCCCGTCATGCTCTTCCTCCAAACATCTCTCCCCCTCAAATCTCATTCTCTTCCGATGTCACTGCGAACATACAGCCCCTCGAACGACAGCTTCTCCATCTCACGGTAGGCGGTTTCCCTGGCTGCAGCCAGCGTCTCCCCCGTGCTCACGAGGCAAAGGACCCTCCCGCCCGTGGTGATCCAGCGGCCGTCATGGTTTCGCTCGGTCCCGGAATGGAACACCAGGCAACCGGGATCCACGGCCTCCAGCCCCTGGATGGGCACCCCGATCTTGTAGCGGTCGGGGTAACCCTTGTACCAGCCCTTCTTGCCCTTGGTGGGACCGCTGGTTGCGATGAGGCAGAGGCGATACTGGTCCTCCCAGATCGGCTGGATGTCGCGAAGCCTTCCCGCGAGAATGGCTTCGCAGACGTCCACGAGATCCGTTTTTAGTCGAGGCAGAATGACCTGAGCTTCGGGATCCCCCAGGCGGATGTTGATCTCCAGAACGTAGGGGACGATCTCGGCCTCCTCCTCCACCAGCATGAGACCGAGATAGAGGATGCCGCGGTACAACAATCCGTACTTCTCGCGGACACCCTGGATCAGAGGCTCCGCCACCCGCGTCATGATGGTCCGGACCAGACGGTCATCCAGCCAGGGATGGGGTGAATAGGACCCCATGCCCCCTGTGTTCTTGCCCTCGTCGTTGTCCCGTGCCCGCTTGTAGTCCTGAGCCGCCACCATAGGAACAATGGAGGTGCCATCCGTGAAACAGAAGAATGAGAGCTCACGTCCATACAGCCGCTTCTCAATGTCCACCCGGGCGCCCGCGTCGCCGAAAACCTTCTTCTCCATGATGTCGTGAATGGCCTGCTCGGCCTCCTCAACCGTGGAGCACACCAACGACCCCTTCCCCGCCGCAAGACCGTCCGCCTTCACAACCACGGGATGGCCCACCTGTTTCACATGGCTCCGGGCCGGCTCCGATTCGGAAAACACGGCAAAGTCGGGCACCGGAATCCCCAGTTCCCGGAGGATGACCTTGGCGTCGCACTTGCTCGACTCAAGGCGGCTGGCCCGCTGGCTCGGCCCGACGATGTTCAGGCCACGGCTCTCGAATAGGTCCACAATTCCGGACGACAGCGGCTTTTCCGGGCCGACAAAGGTGAGATCGATGCGCTCCCTTTCCGCGAAGTCGAGCATCTCTTCAACCGTCCTGGCATTGACGCAGGTCGCCGTCTGAGCGATCCCTCCATTGCCGTGAGCAACGAACACTTCTTTCACGCGGGGACTTTGGGCGAATTTCCAGGCGATGGCATGGTCCCGCCCACCGCTTCCGATCACGAGTACTTTCATGAAGACTCATCTCCAGCCGGCCGCAAAAACCCGGGAAGTCACTCAGGGGGAAAGCCGAATATCAGCCCCGAATGACCTTTTCCAGGTACTCGCAGATATTCCCGTCGTAGGTGTGCGTCAGGCAGAAGGCCTTTCTGGCCAGCATGAGGCTCGTCTTTCGGGTCACTTTGCCCCCGCTTTGCTTCAT
>JBFYYO010000058.1:0-17151 GCA_041310025.1 Syntrophobacterales bacterium | reverse complement strand
TCACGAACGGGTAGGTCTTCTGAAAGAATTTGCCCGAGCCGAACACCATCACTCCCACAACCAGGAGTGCCAGAGCCCCCACCACGAAGCCCCCGATCAGCGTTTTGCTGCCTGGATTGCCCATTTGCCGTTTTCTCCCTTACTCCCTGTATCGAGAGGTTTCGAGCTCCTGGTTACAAGGTTACAAATCAATGACTGCCATGGGTGGCTCGGGCGCCTCCATGATGGAGATCGTCCCGGAGGTGCGGTGGGTAGGCTGCAGCGCTCTGTGCTCCCATCAGGTGCCGCCTCCGCCGCGAGTCAGGAAATTGTGAACGGTGGGGTTCCGGGACTCGGCCAGCAGCACCTTGGGGTCCCCCTGGGCGATCATCGTCCTGGCATCGGCATCGATGAAAACGGAGTTGTTTCCGATGGTGAAGATGCTGGCCAGTTCATGGGTGACGACCACCAGCGTGGATCCCAGGCTCGATCGGAGCTCCAGGATCAGGTCGTCGAGGAGTCTCGAGCTGATGGGGTCCAGGCCCGCCGAAGGCTCATCCAGAAAGAGTATGTCCGGGTCGAGCGCCATGGCTCGCGCCAGCCCGGCCCGTTTCTTCATGCCCCCGCTGATTTCGGAGGGGTAGTAGTCCTCGAACCCCGAGAGCCCCACCAGTGCCAGCTTCAGGGCGCAGATTTCCCTGATCTCCTCTTCCCTGAGCGCCGTGTATTCCCGCAAAGGAAGGGCAATGTTTTCAGACAGGGTCATGGAGCTCCACAGCGCGCCGCTCTGGTAAAGAATCCCGATGCGTCTCATGATCCGGTCCCGCGCTTCCGCCTCCGCATCCCAGAAGCTCAAGGTGCCGTCGTACAGGATCCTGCCGGCGGCCGGACTCTGCAGGCCGACCATGTGGCGCAGGAGCGTGGATTTGCCGCAGCCGCTGCCTCCCATGATGATGAACACATCGCCCCGGTTCACCGTGAAATTCAGGTCCCTCTGGAGCACGAAGCTTCCGAAGGCCATGGTGAGGTTCTGGACCACGATGTGGGGTTGGACCTGCTGCAGCGGCTTTTGCTCCAAGTTGACCAGGACTCCTTCAGATGTTCAGCACGTCGCAGACCACGGTGATGATGGCCGTGGCCACGATGATGCTCACGATGGATGTCACGACCGCCGAGGTGGTTGCCTGACCCACGGCCGACGCGCTCCTCCCGCACTGGATGCCGCGCAGACACCCCGACAGCGCCACCAGCACCCCGAACACGGCGCCATGGAACAAGCCTATCCACAAAAATACCATGGTCACGGATTCCCTGGTCTTCTGAAAGTATTCCATGACGTTCAGATCCAGCATGAGCACGCCCACGATGAGCCCCCCCAGGATCCCCATGAGGTCCGCATAGAGGCAAAGAAGAGGCATCATGAGCATGAGGGCGAGCATCCGGGGGAGCACCAGGAACTCCATGGGAGGGATGCCGAGTGTCTTGAGTGCGTCGATCTCCTCGCTCACCTGCATGGTTCCGAGCTCCGCGGCAAAGGAAGCCCCCGTACGGCCGGCCACGATGACTCCGGTCATGATGGCCCCCATGACGCGCACCATGGCGATCCCCACGAGGCTGGCCACATAGATCTGGGCCCCGAACATGCGAAGCTGGACGGCTCCCACGAAGGCCAGGATCAGTCCCACGAGCATGCTGATGAGCGACACGATGGGCAGAGCTTCGGCTCCGCACTGCTGAAGCAGCTTCAGGAAATCCGAGCGCTGAAAACGGGCCCGGCCCGTCAGCAGCCGGCCCATGGCCACAGCCGCCTCTCCGATGAAGGCCAGCATCTCCTGAAAGGACTCCCAAAAGGCGATGGCGCTGCTCCCCACGGTCGTGAAGAAACCCTCGCGCCGCTTCTCCTTCCGGGCGCCCTTGCGCTCGGGCACCGCCGTAGCCAGAGCCAGAAGTCGTCGAACGCCCGGCGGGAGCCCGTCATCCTCAAGAGGGATCTGCTCCCGGTCGCAGAGCTCCCGAATTTTGAGCAGGAAGGTCAGGAGGCCGCTCTCCCATGCCCCAAGATCCTGAGAGTCGAAAACCAGCTTTTGCGGAGCCTCGGAGGAGCGGATACTCTGCTCGACGTCCTGGGTGGAGGGCAGCTCCCGACTCAGTGTCCAATCCCCCGAGAGACTCACCAGCAGACGATCTCCCGATGGTCGGCTCAAGCTGATTCGCGGCGTCCCGTTTCCGGTACTCAACAGCACATTCTTCTGCACGGGATGCATCACTCCCTCGTTTCATCACCTCACCGCGAGCGACAGTCACTCGACCGGGCACGAACCGCGGCCGGCCCCGACAGGTCTCAGGCAAGCTCCAGGTTCTGGCCGATCCGAGAGTCCGCACTCTCCAGATTGCCCCCCTACTATAATAGGAGCGGAACCCTGTCAAATTAAACTGCTGGGATTTCTGAGGAATACTGGATGGGAACGGGCGTCATCCGTTGAGCACCGAGAGCCGCTCGACCCAGATGATCTCGCAGGCGCCGTCTCCCGTGTCCGTGCGCGATGTGGAGCTCACCCACACCCAGCGGCCGTTCTCCTGGACACCCACCAGGAACCCTGACAACTCGATGATCTGGCCGCTGCGGAGTGATTTCAAGCTTTTCTCGATGTCGGAATCGGCGGGGATCATGTGCATGTTGGAACTGCTGACCATCAGGGCGGGCCAGGGCAGCGGCGGCCGGTCTCCGGTGGGAGCCATCACATAGCAGCGGTTTCCCTGGGCAATCTCCAGCGAGTCCACGATGCGCTGATCGGACATAGGGCCCCACCCCATGGCCACATCAATGGGGGAGAGATCCGAAGTGGCGTCCCAGCGGTAGCGTTCCGTGCTGAGGACTCTTCCCCGGAGGTGAAACCTGGCGAGGGCGACGATGACACGATCCCCCTTTCGCCAGGCCTGGGGTTGTTGCAGGTTGACCTGCTCAGGGGCTCCGGGCACCAGGATGCCCGGTGGATGCGTCACGGGACCGCCGGTCCAGGCTTCAAGGAGCGCGAAGGCCAGCACGGACATCAGGACAGCGAGCAAAAAGAGCTGTTTTCGTTCGCGAGCATGGTCGTACATCGTGATTCGCGGCAGAAGGGCAGCCCTCGCACGAGGAGCGTCGGTGTCCGGCAGGACCCTGCTGAAGATGACTCCGCAGCGAAAGCATTCCACCTCATCTTCCTGCTCATGGCCGCATTTGGGGCACTGCATCGCTTGCATTTCCTCCATGTGTCCGGGTATTCCACCATTGCATCGCTTATGCTCTGCTCACCCAGCCACCGGACAGCCAGGCGGCGTGGGGCGCGACGGAGCCGTCGAGACAGTCATCGGAACAAGGCGTCTGGCGTCATGAGGGTTTTCTTAAGGGGACAGGAAGGCAAGTGCTTGTTTCGACGGGTGATGCCCGGAGCCGGCACGCACGCGGTGTGTGCTGTGCATAGACGTGATCTCCGGGCACCCGAGCCTGCAGACAGCCTCAAGCCGGGCAGAAAGGTTCGGCGCTTCGAAAGACGGTCTTGTAAATGAGACCTTCACCGGGCATGCGCTCACGGTCCGTCAGGGAAACTCGAACGCCGAGCCCCAGCACTCTCCTCAGGTGGCTCCTGATCGCCTCCAGGTATTGCGACCGGCTTCCGCCGGGAAAGTCCCGGGTCGATTCCCGCAGCAAAAGCAGCTCCAACTGATCGCCGATGCCATGGCACGTGGTGATGACGAGCCGGAAGTCATCCAGGACGGGATCGAGCTCCCTCAGCAGATTTTCAATCTCCTCCGGGTAGAACGGAATCCCCCGGATGGACAACCGGTTGTCGGTGCGCCGATGGATGGGGCTCAGCCGCGCGAGCGTTCGGCCGCATCCGCATCGGGCCTCCTGGAGAACCGTCACGTCCCCCGTGCGGTACCGGATGAGCGGATAGCCCTCGGCTGTGAGGGTCGTGAGCACCAGTTCGCCTTCGTGGCCGGGAGCCACCGGCTGCCCTGTCACAGGATGGACAATCTCCGCGAGAAACTGGTCTTCGGCGAGATGCATGCCAGCCTTCTCGGGGCACTCGCCGGCCATGCCCGGCTCCACCATCTCGTTGACGCCGTACAACCCGTAGACCGGAGCTCCCAGCCCATCCTCCAGCCGGTTCCGCGTGGCTGCCGGCAAAGGATCGGGGCCCAGCAGCACGAGCCGCAGATGGAGATGGTGCGGATCGATGAGCTCAGTCTCCATGGTCTCCACGATGTGCAGGGCGAACGCCCCGGTGGTGGCCAGCACCGTCGATCGGAAGTCCTGCATGATCTGGAGCTGCAGCCTGGCGGAGATGGTCGCCGACGGCGCCAGGGTGGCGCCGATGGCTTCGGCCGCATGGTTGAACGTGAAAGCCCCGGGAAAGAGGCTGAAGTTGAAGGCGACCTGGACGATGTCGCGATCCATGACGCCGAGCTGCTCGTACAGGCGCTTCATGAGCGACTGCCACATCCCGACGTCATGGCGCGTGAAGCCGACCACGATGGGCTGGCCGCGGTCCCGGAGCACGGAATTGGTGATCTTGAGCCGAACGATGCTTTTCAGAGGTACTGCAAACAGCCCGTAGGGATAGTGCTCGGCCAGGTCCTGCCGCGTCGTGAACGGCAGCCTCCGGAGGTCTTCCAGGGTGCGGATGTCCTCGGGCAGCAGGTCGAGCTCGTCCAACCGTTTGCGATAAAAGTCCACATTGAGGAACGCCCGGTTCAGGGTCACCTGCAACCGCTCCATCTGGAGCAGCCGGATTTCCTCGCGAGACAGGGATTCGACAGGTCCTACGGGCATGGCTCCTCACCTACCTTTCCCATTTGTGTCGATACTCTTTGCCCAGATAAGCCCTCTGCACATCATCGTGGTCCATCAGTTCGGCGGCGTCGCCCGACAGCACGATGCGACCTGACTCGAGAACATAGGCACGCTGGGCCATGGCCAGAGCCCCCATGGCGTTCTGCTCGACCAGGAGGACCGTCGTTCCCTGGTCGTGCAGGGCCTCGATGGTGCGGTAAATTTCCTCCACCACCAGCGGGGCCAGACCCATGGAGGGCTCGTCCAGGACGAGCAGGCGGGGCCGGGCCATGAGGGCTCGGGCGATGGAGAGCATTTGCTGCTCGCCGCCGCTGAGAGACCCGGCCTTCTGACCCGGCCGGGCCGCAAGCGGGGGAAAGAGGTCGAAAATGGAGGCTAGCTGGGCTTCAACGTGCTTTCGGCCGTGAACATATCCACCAAGCTCGATGTTCTCGCGGACCGTCATGTTGGGAAAGAGTTGACGCGCCTCGGGAACCTGCACCAGACCCAGCCGGACGATGCGGTCGGGCTGTGAGCGGTGGATCGGCTCCCCCTCGAACAGGATCTCCCCTTCGGATGGCCGATGGAGTCCGCTCAGGGTCCGGAGCAAGGTGCTCTTGCCTGCGCCGTTGGCCCCGATGAAAGCCACGATTTCCCCGGGGTCCACGTGTAAGGTGATGCGCCGAAGTACCTGAATGGGGCCGTAACGAGCGGAGAGACTTTTTACCTGCAGCACAGAAACAATCCCCGGTTGGCGGTATCCTGAAAGAACATCCTCGCGCAGAGACGCAGAGGCGCAGAGGAAAAACCTGAGCCTCTCCCGGTCCGGCTCGGAATCATGAGACTCAGCTTCGATGTCCGTGTCTCTTCGTCCCGAGATAGGCCCCGATGACTTTCGGGTTCTGCTGAATCTCCCGCGGGGTTCCCGCCGCGATGCGCTGACCGTGCTGGAGCACCACGACCCGATCGGCCATGCGCATGAGCACGTTCATATCGTGCTCGACCAGGACGATTCCCAGCCCCCCCTGCCGCAGATGGGCCACATGCTCGATGAAGTGCTCGCTTTCCCGCGGATTCAGCCCGCCCACGGGCTCGTCGAGGAGCAGCACAAGAGGCTTCAGAGCCAGGGCCCGGGCGAGCTCCAGCAGCTTCTGCTCGATGAGACTCAACTGCTGCCCATGTTTGTCTGCCTGCCGACTCAATCCGAATCGATGAAGAAGCGAAAAGGCCTCTTCCCGGAGACCGGCTTCCTCTCTGCGCTCCCCCGGTGTATGAAAACTCGCCGATACCATCCCTGCACGTCCGTGGATATGGTATCCCAGCAGCAGATTTTCCAGAACGGTCAAATGGGAGTAGATCTGGGTCGCCTGGAAAGTCCTGCCCATGCCGCGCCGTGCGACTTCGTGGGCCGGAAGCCCGAGAAACGGCCGCCCGTTGAGGAAGGCCTCACCCCGTTCAGGCCGGAGCAGGCCCGAAATGACGTTGAGAAGCGTTGTCTTGCCGGCCCCGTTGGGTCCAATGAGGCCGACGATTTCCCCGGGACGGAGATCCAGGTCGACCCCGCTCAGAGCCTGCAGACCGCCGAAGCTCAAGGAAAGTCGTTTCAGGTCCAGTACGGTCTCCTCACCCGACAGGGGGTTGCCGGTGCTGGAGCCTTCAATACTCTGAGATGTCGCCGCCGGCGATGAGGACGAGTCCGCAAAACCTGTGGTTGAAGCGATTCGTTCACCTTGAGGACTCTGGTCGCTGTGGAGCGGCTCCTTCATTCCGGGAATCCAGGAGAGGAGGACCGAGAGCAGCCCCTGGGGGCAGAATACCAGTACGCCCATGAGGATGAGGCCGTACAGCAGCACATGGAGGTCCTCGAAGCGATGCAGGATTTCCGGCAGCCCCGTCAAAAGCACTGCCCCGGCCAGGCCTCCCCAGAAATTTCCCATACCGCCGACGGCGACCATCGTCACCACCTGCACCGAATAGAAAATGTCGAAAGTCTTGGGGCTGATGAAGGTCAGGTAGTGGGCGTAGCAGAATCCCGCCAGCCCCGCAAACAGCGTGCTCAGAACAAAGACCAGCACTTTGGTTCGGAACGTCGCGATCCCGAGAGCCTGTGCCGTCAGCTCCTTTTCGTGGATCGCCGTGAAGGCGCGACCCATGCGGCCGTCCGTCAAATTGAGCGTCAGGGCCAGCAGAGCAAGAAACAGCCCCCACAGGAAGTAATAGAAAGCGCGGTCAGTGCTCAGGACCAGGGGACCAACGGCGAGCTTGGGAATCCCCGGAAACCCGGACGGTCCTCCCGTCAAGCCCTCCATCTGCCCGAGGAGAATCGAAATGATGATGTTGAAGCCGAGGGTGGCCATGACCAGGTAATGACCCTCGAGTCGAAGCGTGGGCAGGGCCAGCAGAAACCCGCTGAGCGCCACACACGCGAGGCTGAAGGAGAGGGCGGCGGGAAGAGGCCACTGCCAGGTCGTGCTGGCGATGGCCGAAAGGTAGGCGCCCAGCCCATAGAACGCAGCATGCCCGAGGGAGACCTGGCCGGTGGCGGCGATGAGAAGATTCAGCCCCAGCACCACCATGGCATTGAGCGCCATGATATTGAAAAGGAGAAAGAGATAGTCGTTCTGAATCGCCAGGGGCAGGAGTCCTGCCGTCACCGCAAGGCCAAGGAGCGGCGGCCATTGCCGGGGTATCCAAGGCCGAAGCCTCACGCCCCGCTCCCGCTTGCCACCACTGCCTCCCTGCTTTTCATTCATCCCGGCCAACCCCACCCGGTCTCACGACCGAAACCCGAAACCCGAAACTCGGAACTCGGAACTCGGAACTAGAAACTAGAAACTAGAAACTAGAAACCTTCCCCCCTACACCCTTTTGACGCGAACGGACCCGAACAACCCGGCAGGCCTGACGAACAGTATCGCGAGAAGGATGAGAAAGGCAAAGGCGTCCTTGTATGCTGAAGAAATGAACCCGGCCCCCAGGGATTCCAGTATGCCGAGGAGCAGCCCCCCGGCCACGGCTCCGAGCGTGCTTCCGTAGCCGCCCAGGATGGCCGCGGCAAATCCCTTGAGCCCCAGCATCAGTCCGCCGTCGAAGCTCATGCTCGTGATGGGGGTCACGAGGATGCCCGCCAGGGCGCCGAGTCCCCCCGCCAGGGCGAAGGCCAGGGCCACCACCTTTCGAACGGGAATCCCGATGAGCAGCGCTCCCTGGGGGTTGTCGGCTGCTGCGCGGACCGCCTTTCCCAGAAGGGTGCGATGGAAGAAGAGATAGAGCAGGACGAGCACCACCAGCGAAATGGCCAGGATCCAGAGCGTCTGGGGAAGAATGGCCGCATTCCAGAGCACGATGGGGGTTTCTCCCCCGAGAGCGGGAAAGATGTGAGCGTTCTTGCCCCAGAGCATCATGCTCGAACCCCGAAAGGACATGGACGCACCCACGGTGATCATCACCAGGGTCAGAATGTCCCGGTTTCTGGAAAGCCTGAGCGGACCCTGCTCGAGGGCGACCGCCGCCAGCGCCACGACGGCGATGGATGCAGGGAAAGCCACGATCATGGGAAGCCCGGCGGCCTGCATCAGTGAGACGGCCACCATTGCCCCCAGCATGACGAAATCCCCCTGTGCGAAATTGACCAGCCCGGTGGCGTTCTGGATGAGGCAGAACCCGAGGCCGATGAGGGCGTAGATGCTTCCGCTGGTGATGCCGGCCACCAGGAATTGGGGGAGGATCTGCCAGAACATGGCTGCGATGCGCAGGGCTACGATGCGGGGGGTTCGGAGACGCGCTCAGCGCCGCCCGCAGTTCGTCGTGCACCTTCGTCCCAGCCCGCCTGAAAGGCTTTCAGGCTGATCTCGAGCTGCTTGCCTCCCAAGCGCTCCAGAGTGGCCCGCACCTGCTCGGGAGGGCAGAAAAGGAGCCCCGATCCTGCGGCGAAGCCGAGCAGCACCAGGTTTGTCGAAACTGGCGATTCCAGGTTGAGAGCAATGCCGGCTGCATCCACACTGAAGGAGGTTGAAGGCTCCGGTCGGTTCGCAATGACGGTCCCGCCCGCTCTGAGATAGTGACCATGAGCCACTTCGCCGTCCGGGTGCATTGCCAGCAGCACATCGGCGCGGCCCGGCCGGATGAGGGGGCTGACAAAAGGCGGTGGGGAGCCCGCTTTCTGCTTGGACGTGCGGGCGGAGACCTTGAGGTGGCTGACCACGTTGCCTCCTCGCTGGGCCATGCCGTGGGTCTCGGAAATCAGGATGGAGAAACCCATATCCAAAGCTGCTTCAGCCAGCAGTCTCGTGACGAAGAGAATCCCCTGGCCGCCCACTCCGCTGATGATGATCTGCTGCATGATGAACTCTCGGACTCCCTGGGGAGCGGTTCAGGTTTCGGACTCTCCGGCCACGGCCAGGGCTTCATGGGGACACACGACCAGGCAAACCCCGCACCCCGAGCACATCACCCGGTCGATCTCCACGGGCTCCTTCTCCTCTTTGAGATGCATGGCCGGGCACTCGAAGTGCTTGACGCAGTACCCGCAGCCCACACACTGGTCGGTCACCCGGATTTCCCTGCGAATCCAGGTCCGGGCCTGCTTTCGGTCCATGAGGCAGGGTCTGCGGGCGATGACGACGGCCACACCTCCCTCCTCGGATCGGACGTAGCTGCCGGCCTCCTTCAAAAGGTCGATCATCTCCTCGATGCGATAAGGGTCGATGGTCCGGACAAATCCCACTCCGCAGGCTTCGACGATCTTCTCGATGGAAAGGGCCGGCACGGGTGTGCCGTCCAGGGTCGAGCCCGAAGCCGGTGTGGGCTGGTGGCCCGTCATGGCCGTGGTGCTGTTGTCGAGGACCACCAGCACGAATCGGGCGTCCTGGACCACGGCGTTCATGAGCGCCGGGACGCCGGCGTGAAAGAAGGTCGAATCTCCGATGGTGGCGCAGATGTGGGGCCGGTCCTCTCCCTTGGAGCGGTAGGCGTGGTAGAACCCGGCCGCCTGGCTGATGGCGGCTCCCATGCAAAGCACCGTGTCCACGGCACCCAGGTTCAGCCCGAGGGTGTAGCACCCGATGTCGCTGGGATAGATGCCCTTGGGAAGCGCCTTCTTGATGGCAAAGAACGCCGCTCGATGGGGGCAGCCGGCACACAGCGTGGGCCTTCGACCGCCCGCCGCCGGCGCCCCGATCTCGGGAGCGGGCGGCAGTCCCAGAAAAGACCGAAGAATGACTTCGACCGTTTCGGGCAGCAGCTCCCCCGACGAAGGGACAAGCCCGTTCAAGCGGCCGCAGACGTGCGTGTGGTCCTGAAACTGGAGCTCGATGACGGGCTGGGTCTCCTCCAGAACCAGGACACGCTCGTAATTCCCGAGAATGTTGTCGCGGAAAGAGTGGGGGAGGGGATGCGGCATAGGGACCGCGTAGAGGTCGATGGCATTCGAGAGACCCAGGTCCGCCAGGATCTCCCGTGTGTGCGCGAGCACCACGCCGGAGGCCACGATGCAGGCGCGAAACGCTTTCTTGGGGCCGTGACTCTTCACCCCTTCGGCTGCCGGTCCGAATCCCTCGACCAGTTGGGGCTGAAAATCCCTTTCTCGCGAGATCTCGAGGATCTTGGCATTCAGCTGCTGGTGGAGCAGCAGGCGAAACTTGGGTGTGGCCGCCCAGCGGGCCGGGTTCTTCTCAAAGAGAGGCTCGGAGTCCCGTGCCACCGGAACGCCCGGGACAAGATCCTGCCGAGCATGGCAGACGCGCGTCGTGGGACGCAGCATCACCGGAATCTCGAATCGCTCCGAAAGCTCCATGGCCAGCCTGGCAAAGCGGCGCGCCTCTTCGGGCGTTGAAGGATCCAGGACCGGAATCTTGGCCATCATGGCGAAAAAGCGGCTGTCCTGCTCGGTCTGGGAGCTGTGCGGCCCGGGATCGTCGGCCACGACGACGACCAGCCCGCCCTTCACACCCGTGTAGGCGCCGCTCATGAGGGGGTCCGCCGCCACGTTGAGCCCCACCTGCTTCATGATGACAGCCGACCTTCTGCCCGCATAGCTGTTGGCCAGCGCCACTTCGAAGGCGACCTTCTCGTTGATGGACCATTCCAGGTGGAGGGGAAGCCTCTCAGCGCCCTTCCATTGAATCATCGCTCCCAGAATCTCCGAGGCCGGGGTTCCGGGGTAGGACGCGGCCAGGGTGCACCCCGCCTCGAGAAGTCCCAGGGCTATGGCTTCGTTGCCGAGAAATATCCTGTTCACCGTCAAGGCATGCTCCTGAATGTCGGGCTTTCCGGACCCCGGAAAGCTGACTGTTCCCGGTAGTGAGTCAGGTGGGACTTCTAGCAGAGCTCAGGGACACGGTCAAGACTCAGGTCCATGGCGTGTTTGTGCATTATGGAACAGGAAATGGGGTTTTCGATCCTGGATCGGAGGAATGAAGCCGTCCTGATTTCGTTCAACTATATGAGATTGATGCGTTTTCAATGAAAGGTTGACAGGGGGCTCACAAAAGAATATGTGTTGTGCAACTTATGCATAGTATGCATTTCTTGAGGGAGTGCTATGAGGCCTTTTCTCAAACTGATATGCGACAGCCGGTGGGGCTGCGCCCGTCCCCCGGTTTCATGCGTCGAACATCCAGGGTTTCCCGGAAGGGTAAAGGATTCATGATCGTCATCCGCATCAACCAGCTGGCTGAACAGCTCGGAGTCCACCGAAACACCGTGCGCAACTGGATCAAATGCGGCAAGCTGCCGGCGCGCTCGGTCTCCGGGAAGCGTTATCTCGTCACGGAAAGCGACTTCGGGAGACTGTGCCAGGAGTTCGGCCTGGACCGCTCGAACCTGAAGCTCAAATACGTGCGTGGGGCTGCCGCCGTGGAGGAGACCGAGCTCACCGTTTTCGAGGAGAACCTCCGCTCCATTGGTCGGAAGTCCGACCTCCTCAGACCGAACCCCCAGTGGGGGGATGTCTGCCTCACGTGCGGGAGCTGCGCCAGTGCCTGCCCCCTTTCCGGGGTTGACGGCCTTGATCCCCGCAAAGTCATCCGGATGGTGACGCTCGGCATGGAAGAGGAGCTCATCGCCTCCCAGTGGCCGTGGAAATGCACACTGTGTGGAAAATGTGAAGAAGCCTGTCCCATGAATGTGGAGATCGTTCAGCTCATGCGGAGGGTCCGTGGCCTCCGTGAGCGCGACCGGGTGCCGGGGGCCCTCCACAAGGGAGTGCAGGTGTGCCTGGCCAAAGGCAACAACATGGGCATACCTTCCGAAGATTTCGTTGAGCTGCTGAATGATCTGGCTCGGGAAATACGCACCGAGGGAAGCCCTGATTTCGCTGTTCCCATCGATGTCGAAGGCGCCAATCTTCTCGTCACGATGAATTCCGTGGAACCCTTTGCCGAACCGGATGCCCTCAAGTTCTGGTGGAGGATCTTTCACGCGGCAGGCGAGTCCTGGACCATCCCGTCGCAGGACTGGGAAGGGGTGAACTGGGGGTATTACACCGGCGATGACGAATCCATGAAGGCCATCGTGGGGAAGATCGTCGAGAACATGCATCGTTATCACTGCAAGACCCTGCTTCTGCCCGAATGCGGCCATGCCTATTACGCCACGCGTTACGGACTGGAGCGCTGGTACTCGGAGGAGATGAAGCATTTCCGGGTCCTCTCGGTCTTCGATCTTCTTGTGGACTACCTCAAGGAGGGCAGAATCCAGGTGGATCCCTCGCGCCATCCGGAGCTCACCACCTACCACGATCCCTGCCACTACGGCCGCAAGTCACTGAAAACCTTCGGTCAAGGTTATTTCGAAGAGGGGCGCTGGATCACGCGGCAATGTGCCCCGCAGCTGACCGAAATGTATCCCAACCGGGACGGCAACTACTGCTGCGGTGCAGGGGGAGGGGCCTGGGCCATGCCCTTTCGGGAGGAGCGCGTGTTTCACGGAGCGGTCAAGGCGCGCCAGATCCGGAACACCCGGGCCAGGCTCGTCATCACTCCGTGCCATGGCTGCAAAGACCAGATCGCCAAAAGTCTGAGCCAGGAATTCGATCTGGACATCGTCGTCAAGAATCTATGGGAGCTGGTGGCCGACTCCCTGGTGCCGCCCTCCCGCGGAGCACGCCAGGCGGTCGTGCCCAACAAACGATCTGAATGATTTGGATCTCGCGCAGAGACGCAAAGGCGCAGAGAAAAGCATTTCAATATCTTATGGGTTCTCTCCGCGTCTCCGCGTCTCTGCACGAGAAAGCTTTTTGTCTTTTGAGTGTCAATTCCATCAGGTTTTAGAGGATTACAGAGACATGCTCCTTGAAAAGGTCGGGTCGGTGATGGTGGTGGGCGGGGGGATTGCCGGAGTCCAGGCAGCCCTGGATCTCGCCAACAGCGGTTATTACGTCTACCTGGTGGAGCGTTCGGGCGCCATCGGCGGTTCTATGGCGAGGCTTTCGAAAACGTATCCCACCAACGACTGCTCCATGTGAATTCTCTCGCCCAAGCTGGTCGAGTGCGGTCGGCACTCCAGCATTCAGTTGATGCCTCTGACGTCGGTGGATCGCATCCAGGGAGAGCTGGGGCAGTTTCACGTGACGCTGCGCGAGCACCCGCGCTACGTGGATTCCCAGAAGTGCATCGCGTGCGGGGAATGCGCTCAGAACTGCCCCGAGCGGGTCCCGGACGAGCTCAATGAAGGGATCAACGAACGCAAGGCCATCTTTCTCCAGTATGCCCAGGCCGTGCCGCTCAAGTACCAGATCGATGCCGATCATTGCCAGAAGCTGCGTTCAGGCAAATGCGGCATTTGCGAAAAGATTTGCCCCGCCGGAGCCATCCGGTTCGACGATATTGAACGGCTCATTTCGCTGTGGGTCGGGTCCATCATCCTGGCCCCCGGCCATCGAACCTTCGACCCCAGCGGGGTGCGCACCTGGGGCTACGATGTCTTTCCCAACGTGGTGACCTCCATCGAGTTCGAGCGCTACCTGGCTTCAAGCGGCCCCACGGAGGGCAAGCTGGTGCGTCCTTCCGACGGCAAGGAAGTGAAGCGCCTCGCCTTCCTGCAGTGTGTGGGGAGCCGGGACTACAACAAGGCCAGCCACGGCTACTGCTCTTCAGTGTGCTGCATGACATCGCTCAAGGAGGCCATGATCGCCCTGGACCAGGTCGAAGGCCTGGAGGTTTCCATCTTCTTCATGGACATGCGCACTCACGGGAAGGGTTTCGAACGCTACTATGAACGGGCCAGGTCGCGCGGGGTCCGATTTCACCGATGCCGCGTGCACTCGCTCGAACCGGCCAACGAGCAGGGGGACATCTACTTTCGCTTCATCACGGATGAAGGCAAACAGGCCCATGGGGAGTTCGACCTGGTGGTGCTCTCGGTGGGCATGGAGCCCTCCAGGCAGGGGGTCGCCCTGGCGGAGAGCTTGGGCCTGCATCTCAGCGGCGACGGTTTTTCGGTCACCTCGTCCTTCGCCCCGGTGAGAACATCCATTCCCGGGATCTACATCTGCGGAACGTTTTCAGGGCCCAAGGACATTCCCCAGTCCATCATCCAGGCTTCGGCGGCAGCGGCCGAGGCCATGATTCCGCTGGCCGACGCCCGCTACAGCCTGACGGAGCAGCCGGAGTCCGCTCCCGGGCGTGACATTCGCGGGGAGGAAACGCGGATCGGCGTCTTCATCTGCCACTGCGGCTCCAACGTGGCCAGCGTCATCGATGTGGAGGCTCTGGCGGAATACGCGGCGACGCTTCCCCAGGTGGCTCACGTGGAGCGCAGCCTCTTTGCGTGCTCGGAGGACAGCCAGCAGATTCTGAGGGACCTGATCGTCGAGAAGAAGCTGAACCGGGTCGTGGTGGCTGCCTGTACGCCCCGGACCCATGAGCACCTTTTTCAGGAGACTCTCAAGTCCGCCGGCTTGAACGAATACCTCTTCGAAATGGCCAACATCCGCAATCAAGTCTCATGGGTCCATGCGGCGAATCCGGAGGCGGCCACGGCCAAGGCCCGGGATATCCTTCGCATGAGCGTGGCCAAGGTGGCTCTCCTGGAGCCTCTGGACCCCGTCACGGTGACGGTGAACCCCCAGGCGCTGGTGGTGGGAGGCGGGGTGGCCGGCATGGTGGCGGCCCTCGGACTGGCAGAGCAGGGGTTTCCGGTTCATCTGGTCGAAAAGAGCGGCCAGCTGGGAGGCAACGCCCGGCATCTGTTTCAGACCTGGAGGGGCGAGCCCATTCAGGACTTCGTGGACCAGCTCGTCACCCGCGTCAAAGAGCATACGCTCATCACCGTGCACATGCGCGGGCAGGTCACCCAGGCCGAGGGGTTCATGGGCAGCTATCGCTCGACCATCACCAAGCCGCACTGCACGACCGCCATGGACCACGGGGTGGCCATATTCGCCATGGGTGGGCAGGCCTACAAGCCCGAGGAGTACAGCTACGGCCAGTCTCCACGAATTCTGACCGCCCTAGAGTTCGACAAGCTGCACCTGGTGGGCGATGAGCGGATCAAGCACGGGCGGGATTTCGTATTCATTCAGTGCGTGGGGTCCCGAGTCCCCGAGAGGCCCTACTGCTCCAGGGTCTGCTGTACCCATTCCATTCAGTCCGCCATCGCCCTCAAAGACGAGGAGCCTGGCCGGAACGTTTATGTCCTCTATCGCGACATTCGCTCCTTCGGGCAGCGGGAAGAGCTCTACAAGAAAGCCCGTGAGCTGGGAGTCATCTTCATCAACTACGACCTTCATCAAAAGCCCGTGGTGAGGGTGCAGGATGCTGACCTGAGCGTGGTTGCCTGGGATCACGTTCTGCACGACCCCTTCTCCATCCGGGCCGACGTGGTGGTGCTGGCTGCGGCCATTGTGCCCCATCCGGAGGTCCGTGATCTGGCAAGGATTTACAGGATTCCCGTGGATGAAGACGGTTTCCTTCAGGAGGCCCACGTCAAGCTCCGGCCCGTGGACTTCGCCAGCGAGGGGCTCTTCCTGGCAGGGCTGGCTCACTACCCAAAACCCATCGAGGAGGTGGTGTCTCAGGCCCTGGCGGCGGTGGCGCGCGCCACTACGGTGCTCTCCAATCGGCGTATCGAGCTGGACTCCATCAAGGCCCGCGTAGACGATGCAGCGTGCGATGCCTGCGCTCTCTGCCTCGATGTTTGTCCCTACCATGCCATCACCATGGAGCCCATTGCGGATGGGGAGGCAAAGCAGCGGATTCGTGTGAACCTTACCCGTTGCAAGGGATGCGGCATCTGTCAGGCGACATGCCCCAAAGATGCGATCAATGTGGGAGGATTCACTTACCGGCAGCTCTCGGCCCAGGTTCGGGCCGCCTTGAGCTGATTCCGCCCGGAGCTCCGGGTATCCGAGAGGCGACCGAATGGGGTTCGAACCGAAGATTGTTGCTTTTACGTGCAACTGGTGCGCCTATGCGGCTGCTGATCTGGCAGGCATCATACGCATGCAGTATCCCCACAGCGTGCGCATGATCCGAGTGATGTGCACGGGGATGGTCCACCCGAACCTGGTGCTCGAGGCATTTCAGCTCGGAGCGGACGGGGTCATGGTCATGGGGTGTCACCCTGGAGATTGCCATTACGTGGATGGCAATCTCAAGGCAGAGGCGCGTCTCGTTGTGTTGAACGAAATGCTGGAGACGATGGGGCTCGAAGAGGAGAGGTTCCGCCTGGTGTGGTGCTCAGCTGCCGAAGCCGAACGATTAGCGGCTGCGGTGACGGATATGACAGATCAGCTGAGAGAGCTGGGTCCTTCACCCATGAAACCGGCGATCGTCAGGCCGGCGTGAGCCCTGCCTGCGACTGCATGAAGACGGGGATGATCGCTGCTGCGACCTTGGAGACTGGATGATGACGAAAGAAGGCCGAAAGAAGGTTCGTGCGGAGCGGGTGGATACCCGGTGCGGGGCTTTGGGCCACATGACGGTGGACGAGATCCGTGAGAGGATTGTCGGGGAGAACGTGAACGTCACCTGTCCCGAGTGTGGCGCCATTCATCTCACCCGTGAGGAGGCGGAAGAGGCCGGGCTGAAGAAGATCTCCTCGAGTGTCCGCTACACGAAGATCAAGGCGGAAGCCGAGGAATAATACAATCCGGTTGAGGTGTATCGTTTCAGAGCAGTCTCTCATCCCCCTTGGGGGCCACCCAAAACTATGAAAAGGCTCAAGGCCGGGATGCTTTTCAACCCGAAACTCGCAACTCGAAACTTCGCTCAGCAGAGACCCTCCCGAAAGCATCGGACCCAGTGGTGCGGGCCGACCTCCTTCAGCGGGGGGACACGGTCCTCACACTCGGATGATCTGTCAAAACAGCGATCGTGGAAGTTGCACCCGGCCGGAGATTTCACCGAGCCGGAGGG
>JBFYYO010000057.1:0-17329 GCA_041310025.1 Syntrophobacterales bacterium | reverse complement strand
TTAGCCGTTAGCGATTAGCTTTTAGCCAAAGACTTCAGTAAGTTGTGCCTCATAGATTCTCACTCACCAAGTTCGGATGAATGGTGGGATAACCTATGAGGATTGTTGAGCTAATACCTTTAACAGCTAAGAGCTAATCGCTCAATTTAGGGTACGGCTATTAAGCGTGACTCTCACACAGGAGCACCCCCATGCCGGTTTTCGAAGCGGGCGGTCCGGGAATCGACGTGCTATGGCTTTGGGGCCACCATTATCCTGTCAGCATCTGTTCACAGGCGTCAACAATGTGACCGTGGAGAATAGCGGCTTTGACCGAACCTTCGATGATTCGCCTTCGCGGCGTGAGACAGCATAACCTCAAGAATCTGGATCTGGATCTGCCCCTGAACAGGCTCATCGCTGTCTGCGGGGTGAGCGGCTCGGGGAAATCCAGCCTGGCCATTCATACTCTCTACGCAGAGGGTCAGCGGCGTTACATCGAGACCTTTTCGCCCTACACGCGGCAGTTCCTCGAACGCATGGATCCCCCGCGAGCGGACCTCATCGACGGCATCCCCCCGAGTATCGCCATCGAGTCGGGCACGGCGGTTCGCAGCTCGAGGTCCACCGTCGGGACCATCACCGAAATCAACGACTATCTCAAACTGCTCTATGCCCGGCTCGCCGTTCCCCACTGCCCGCAGTGTCAGCAGCCGGTGACCCGGGACACTCCGGAGAGCGCCTTCAAGAGGCTGGAGGGGCTGCCGCACTCCAGCCGTGTTCTGATCGCATTCCCTCATATTCCGGGGGATGCCGAGCACTGGCCCGAAAATCTTGTTGCTCAGGGGTTCCTGCGCCTCTTCTCAAACGGGAAGACCCTGGATCTGGACAGCCTCTCTCCGAGGATGAGAAGCGACCTGGCAGGGAAAGAAACGCTGGTGGTGGTGGACAGGATATCGTGGGGAAACGTGCCGCCCCAGCGCGCCGTCGACTCGCTGGCGACGGCCTTTCGTATGGGGGGCGGACGGGCTGTTGCGGTGGTCCTGCCCGAAGTGCTCCTCTGGTTCAGCTCGAATCTGGCCTGTGCCCAATGCCGTCCTTCGACGTCCATCCCGGCGCCAACCCCCAGTCTCTTCTCGTTCAACAGCCCCCTGGGTGCATGTCCCGAATGCAGAGGGTTCGGGCGCACCATAGGCGTAGACCTGGATCTCGTCATCCCCAATCCGAAGCTCAGTCTGGAACAGGGAGCCATCAAGCCCTGGCCCCCGGGGCGTGAGGAATACGAGGAGCTTCTGGTCTTCTGCCGCCGTGAAGGAATCCCGACGAACGTACCCTTCGAGGCCTTCGACGAGGCCGCCCGATCAAAGGTCATCAACGGCACTTCCCGCTACTACGGCATCAACGGCTTCTTCGAGTGGCTTGAAACCAAGACCTACAAGATGCACGTGCGCGTTTTTCTGTCGCGCTACCGGGCTTATACGCCCTGCAAACATTGCGGTGGAAGCCGGTTCCAGGATTCCACGCGGCTCTACCGCTTGCGGGGAGTCTCCATCGACACCGTCAGCGGATGGAGCATCGAGCGCTGCGCGGAGTTTTTCGGCCAGGACTGGCCCGAGCTGGCCAGCGATGCCGCCGCCGCGCTGCTGGTGGAAGAAATCCGGGCGCGCCTGGGGTTTCTTGAAGCGGTCGGCCTGGAATACCTGACCCTGGACCGCCAATCGCGGACGCTTTCGGGCGGAGAGGTCCAGCGGGTCCATTTGACGCGGGCGTTGGGCTCTGCCCTCGTCAATGTGCTGTATGTTCTGGACGAGCCGAGCGTCGGGCTGCACGCCAGGGACCAGAAGCGCCTGATGGACCAGCTCCATCGACTGGTCGGCGTCGGCAACACGGTGGTGGTGGTCGAGCACGACCCGGGCATGATCCGGTTCTGCGATCAGGTGGTGGACATGGGGCCCGGCGGCGGCGAGCGCGGAGGAGAGATTCTTTACAGCGGGCCGCCCGAGGGCCTGGCGGATTGTCCCGCAAGCATCACGGGGGGCTATCTCTCGGGAAGGCTGTCGGTCACGGCGGCTCAGGAGCGGCGGCCGGTCGACCCGAAGCTCATCCTCACCGTGCACAACGCGCGGGAGAACAACCTCCAGGGGATCACCGTTGAGCTCCCCCTGGGGCTCCTGGTGGGAATCAGCGGTGTCTCGGGCTCCGGAAAGAGCACTCTGATCGAGAAGACCCTCTTCTTCAACTGGCTCCGGATGACCGGGCGCCAGACCGAAGCACCCGGCGCCTGCGAGATGTTGGAAGGCACCCACCACATTCAGGAAATGATCCTGGTGGATCAGCAGCCTATAGGCCGGACGCCGCGGGCGAACCTGCTGACCTACACCAAGGCTCTGGATCCCGTGCGCAAGCTCCTGGCCCGGACCCCCGAAGCCGTCGCGCGCGGCTACTCCACGCGCCACTTCTCTTTCAACGTGGCGGGGGGGCGCTGCGAGCAGTGCCGGGGCGAAGGCTTCGAGCGCGTGGAAATGCAGTTCCTGGCCGATGTGTATATCCGGTGTCCCCAGTGCGGGGGGCGGCGTTTCAAGGATGAAATCCTTGACATCCGCGTCCGGGGACTTTCCATCGCCGACATCCTGGAGTGCACCGCCCAGGAGCTGACCGAGAGGTTTGCGGATTGCGAGCCGCTGGTGCAGGCCCTGGCCCCCATTTCTTCCGTCGGCCTGGATTACCTGAAGCTGGGACAGCCCTTGAGCACCCTTTCGGGCGGAGAGGCGCAGCGATTGAAACTAGTGCACCACCTGGGACAGCCGGCGGCCGTCGAGGCACTCAGAGGGCGGCGGCGCAAATCCTCGCTGTTCATCCTGGACGAGCCCACCACCGGTCTCCATCCGCATGACCTGTCCAAGCTCCTGATCGTGCTCCAGAACCTGGTGACGCAGGGACACACGGTCGTTGTCGTGGAGCACAACCTGGACCTCCTGGCTGCCTGCGACTGGATCATCGACCTGGGGCCCGAGGGGGGCGAGGGCGGAGGCCGGGTGGTGGCCGTCGGCCCTCCTGAAGCCATAGCGCGATCACCCGAGAGCCACACCGGTCGCTTCCTTCAGGCCAGACTGCATTCCGACGGAGACGTCCAGATCTTCACGCTCCCCCGGGAAGAACCGCTTCTTGAGGCAGCAGAGGTCCAGCGCACGTGGACCTCGTCGACCCGAACAACCGCTGCCACCTTGCCTGCCCACGCCCTGACTCCCGGGGAGTCCGGCAGCCCGTCCGGGGCCATCGTCGTGAAAGGAGCCCGCGAGCACAATCTCAGGATCGAGCGTGTGAGCCTTCCGCGAGAGCGGATGGTTGTCCTCACGGGCCTGAGCGGGTCGGGAAAGTCCACCCTGGCCTTCGACATCCTCTTTGCCGAGGGACAGCGCCGGTATCTCGAGTGCCTCTCCAGCTATGTCCGGCAGTATTTCAAGATCCTCGAAAAACCCAGCGTCGATCAGATCCTGGGCCTTCCCCCCACCGTCGCCATCGAGCAGCGCATGAGCCGGCTCAATCGGCGGTCCACGGTGGCGACCATCACCGAGATCTATCACTTCGTTCGTCTCCTCTTCACGAAGTTGGGCCGACAGCACTGTCCGGGCTGCGGACAGGAGCTGGTGGCCCTGAGCCTCGATCAGATCCTCGCGATGATCGAGCGGGCGGCGCAGGATCGCCGTGTCGAGATCCTGGCTCCCGTTGTACGCGGACGCAAGGGGATCTACCGCGATCTCTTCCAGCGCCTCCAGAAGCTGGGATACGATACGGTCCGGGTGGACGGCGACCGCCTCCCGCTGGACCCTGTTCCGGCGCTGGCGCGACATCGGGAGCACGATATCGAGGCGGTGGTGCCGATGGCCGGGCGGCCCGTCGCGTCCGACGACGAATGGGTTCAGAGGGTCCGCAAAAGTCTCGCCCTCGGCAACGGATCGCTGATCCTTGCCGGCGAGACGGAACAGGTCTTGAGCCAGCACCTGTACTGCCACACGTGCCAGAAGGGCCTGGCGCCGCTGGACCCCCGCCTCTTCTCCTTCAACACCCGCCAGGGCTGGTGCCCCGCCTGCATGGGGATGGGGACGTCGAGGGTGCTCGACCCGGACCGGGTTCTCGGGCCGCTCCAACTGCCCCTGAAGGACGGGCTGATGAGCTTCCTGCGCTCTTCCGTGTGGCAGGGGGGCCTGAAAAGCCTCGGAAAACGTTTGGAGCAGCACTGGCTCAGGGACCTGGGTATCGATCCCGAGCGGGCTCCGGCGGAGCTCGACGCCTCCCAGCGCGATGGCATTCTGAACGGTCTGCGGAAAGAGTTTCCCGGCCTCCTTTCCGTACTCGCGAAAGTGGGGGAGGAGGACAAGGCCTGGGCAGCGGTTCAGGGTCTCTACGAGGAGGTTCCCTGTCCCGACTGCCGCGGCCATCGCCTCAATGCCCAGGCCCGCGGCGTCTTCCTGCACGGCTGGACCATCGGGGACCTGGTTCATTTGAACGTCAACGACTTCGAGCGGGCCTGGACGGACCTTCGGTTCTCACCCGACGAAAGCCCCATCGCGGAGCCGGTCCTGAAGGAGGTCTCGGGAAGGCTGTCGTTTCTGCGGGAGGTGGGCCTGGATTATTTGGCGCTGGATCGGGCCGGGGACACGCTCTCCGGGGGCGAGACCCAGAGAATCCGACTGGCCGCGCAGCTCGGTTCAAACCTCCGCGGGATCTGCTACATTTTGGACGAGCCCACCATCGGCCTCCACCCCGCCGACAACGACCGTCTGCTGATATGCCTGCAGAGGTTGAAGGAGAAAGGCAACACGGTGGTCGTCGTGGAGCACGACGCCGAGACCATGAGGCAGGCGGACACGCTCATCGAACTGGGCCCCGGGGCTGGGAAAGCCGGGGGAGAGCTCGTCGCCCAGGGTCCCTTCGCCGAGCTTTGCCGCGATGCCCGAAGCCTGACGAGCCGCTGGTTCGGTGCATCCCTGGACACCCTGCTGGGCCCCAACGGAAAAAGGGAGCCCGGCCGAGAGGGGTGGCTCACGCTGGTGAAAGCGTCTGCCCGGAATCTTCAGGGGGTCGACGTTCGCATCCCCCTGGGGGCCCTGACCTGCGTGACGGGGATTTCAGGCGCCGGGAAATCCACCCTGGTGGACGAGGTGGTCTATGAAGGGCTGCAGGAGAAGCTCGGAAGGAGCTACGGTGGATCCTCGGCTCCCGTGGAGGCGATCCTGGGCTGGGAGCCGGTCCGACGCGTGCTGAAGGTGGATCACAATCCCATCGGACGGACCCCCCGATCGATTCCGGCGACCTACGTGGGCATCTGGGACGAAATCCGAAAGCTCTACGCCATGCTTCCTGAGGCCAGGGCCAGAGGTTACGGGGCCGGCCGGTTCTCCTTCAACATCGCCGGGGGCCGCTGCGAGGACTGCAAAGGTCAGGGAGAAATTCGGGTGGAGATGAATTTCCTGCCCGATGTGCGGGTTTCCTGCGAGACTTGCAGCGGGAGCCGCTTCAATGACGAAACCCTGGCCGTACGGTACCGGGAGCGCTCCATCGCCGACGTGCTGGGCATGACCATCGAGGAGGCTGCGGAGCTTTTCGACGCCTATCCCCGCATACACCGTCCTTTGCAGGTCCTGTGCGACCTCGGTCTGGGCTACCTGAGGCTGGGTCAGCCCAGCCCGACGCTCTCGGGAGGCGAAGCGCAACGCATCAAGCTTGCCAGTGAGCTCGGCTCCAATCGCACGGCCACGCTGTACATTCTGGACGAGCCAACCACCGGGCTTCACCGAGCCGATGTGATCAAACTGATCGCCGTACTCCATGCCCTCACTGAGCGGGGCCACACGGTGCTCGTCATCGAGCACAACCTGGACCTGGTCTGGGCCAGCGATTACGTCATCGATCTCGGCCCGGGGAGCGGCGAGGCGGGCGGCCGCCTGGTGGCGGAAGGACCTCCGGCGGACATCATCTCAGCAGCCCCCCGATCGGCCACGGCCATGGCTCTCTCCCGTTACCTCGAAGAAGACCGCAATGCCTGTCCCGTCCATGGGGGGATACTCAGACCTAATCTGAGCGGTTAGCCGTTAGCGATTAGCTTTTAGTTAAAGACTTCAGTGACTTGTGCCGCATAGATTCTCACTCACCAAGTTCGGATGAATGGTGGGATAACCTATCAAAATGGTTGAGCTAATACCTAACAGCTAAGAGCTAATCGCTCAATTTAGGTCAGAGAAACCATGCCGGCTGAATGAACAAGAGATCTTTAGCTCTTACGAAAGGAATTGCAGCAGGCGCGGTCTTGGCCTATAGTGATCTCACCTCACACAATACTCTGTCCTGGCGCGTGCATGAGACTCGAGCCCACGATCGCATTTGACAGGCTTTTCGGTGGAGGCAGTTGATGCCATGCAAACCCCAAAGAGCTTCCCGACCCATACCGGAATTATCCCGTATCACCAAAGCGCTGGCCCATGGTCCGCCGCCTGTGCATCGCGTAAGGGCAGTTTAAGCTGCACTGAAAAGCTTCGCGTTTAGGGTTGCGAATTCCAGGACATGGCCCCCCTGGCGATGGATTTTCTCATCGTTCAAAGTGGCCCGAAAGAGCCATGAAAGGCGGCGTCGAGAGCTTCGACGGACTGTTTCCGCCCTGCTGAGGTCCGACTGTTTTGTTTGCATAACGGAACGGATCGTCGTACTGGTATTGTGCAGTTTATGCTAATTGTAACATAACAAAATGAAGCATCTCACGGAACGGCACGTTGAGGGGGTGGAGGCCTCGAGACTCTGTGTGGGAGGGTGCAGTTGGAAAGCTGCAAGTCATGAAAAGCCGCCAGGTTTGTACAAAGATGCGGGGGCAGCCCTGTGGTTGCCGGTTTGTTCAGGGCCCCGGCGCTTGAGGTTGGAATCTGATCCGGGGCTCCAGGAGGTCATGAGACGGGCCCGTTTTGGACCCAGGGGAGGGAGGATAGCATGAAGCTGACACGAAGGGATTTCATGAAGGTCTCGGGTGCGGCCACGGCAGGGCTGGCTCTGAGCGGACTGGGGTTTGATCTCAGCCCGGTTCAGGCCTTTACCTGGGAACTGCGCACCAAGGACGCCAAGGAAACACCGACCATCTGCTGCTATTGTGGCGTGGGCTGCGGCATCATCTGCCACACAGACAAAAAGACCGGGAAAGTCATTTACACCGAAGGCGATGCCGACCACCCTATCAACGGCGGATCGCTTTGCGCCAAGGGGGCTTCGGCTTACCAGATCGCCCAGAACGACAAGCGCATCACCAAGGTTTTGTACCGGGCTCCCAACAGCGACAAGTGGCAGGTGAAGAAGTGGGACTGGGCTCTGAAGGAAATCGCCAAGCGCGTCAAGGGCAGCCGCGACAAGAGCTTCGTAACGACCAACGACAAGGGACAGGTGGTCAACCGTTGCAATGGCATCGCTTCGGTGGGCAGTGCCGCACTCGACAACGAGGAGTGCTGGATTTACCAGGCCATGCTGCGCTCCCTCGGACTGGTGTACATCGAGCATCAGGCCCGTATCTGACACAGCGCCACTGTTGCGGCTCTGGCAGAGTCGTTCGGACGCGGCGCAATGACGAACCACTGGATCGACCTGGCCAACAGCGATTGCATCCTCATCATGGGGAGCAACCCTGCCGAGAATCACCCCATTTCCTTCCGCTGGATCATGAAGGCGAAAGACAAAGGGGCCACTGTCATCCATGTAGACCCCCGGTTCACGCGCACTTCGACCAAGGCGGACATCTACGCCTCTCTCAGGTCGGGCACTGATATCGCCTTTCTGGGTGGGATGATCAAATACATTCTCGAAAACGAGAAATACTTCAAGGAATATGTGGTCAACTACACCAATGCCTCCTACATCGTCGGCGGGAAATTCGATTTCAAGGATGGTCTCTTTTCCGGATATAACAAAGAAAAAAACTCTTACGACGCGTCCAACTGGGCCTTCGAGATGGACGAAACGGGCTTGCCCAAGAAAGACCTGACGCTTCAGGACGCACGCTGCGTCCTTCAGTTGCTGAAGGCCCATTACGCGCGATACGACCTCGACACGGTTTCATCCATCACGGGCACCCCCAAGGAAGACCTCATGAAGGTCTACGAGGCCTATGCGGCCACAGGCGTACCCGACAAGGCGGGCACGAACCTTTATGCCATGGGGTGGACCCAGCACACGGTAGGGGTCCAGAACATTCGAGCCATGTGCATCATTCAGCTTCTGCTGGGAAATATGGGCATTGCGGGCGGCGGTGTGAATGCCATGCGCGGCGAGTCCAACGTACAGGGCTCCACAGACCAGGGACTCCTTTTCCACATCCTGCCCGGCTACCTGCCGACAGCTTCAGCATCCGTGGCGACCCTGGCCGATTACAACAAGAAATTCACTCCCGTCACCAAGGATCCTCTAAGCGCCAACTGGTGGCAGAATCGCCCCAAGTACATCGTGAGCTTCCTCAAGTCCATGTATGGGGATGCAGCCAAACCGGAGAACGAGTTCGGTTATGCCTGGCTGCCCAAGACTGAAGACGGAAAATCCTACACGTGGCTGGACCTCTTCGATGCCATGTACAAGAAGGAATTCACCGGGTTCTTCTCCTGGGGCCAGAACCCGGCTTGCAGCGGGGCCAATGCCGGCAAGACCCGTGCTGCCCTGGCCAACCTCGACTGGATGGTGGTGGTCAACCTATTCGACAACGAGACGGCCTCGTTCTGGAAGGGGCCGGGTCTGAACCCCAAAAAAGTCAAGACGGAGGTTTTCTTCCTTCCCTGCTCCGCCTTCATGGAGAAGGAGGGATCCGTTGCCAACAGCGGACGTTGGGTGCAGTGGCGCTACAAGGCTCAGGAACCGGTGGGAGATTCCCTTCCCGACGGCGACATCATCGTCGAGCTGTTCAACGAGGTCCGCAAGCTCTACAAGAAGCCCGACAAGAAATCGGCCTTTCCGGACCCCATTTTGAACCTCAAGTGGGATTATGTCACCAAGAGCAAGTTCGATCCTCACCTGGTGGCCAAATCGAATAACGGTTTCTTCACCCAGGATGTGACCATCCAGGACAAGCAGTACAGGAAGGGAGACCCGGTTCCCGCATTTGCCATGTTGAGAGACGACGGCTCCACTTCGTGCGGCAACTGGATCTACTGCCAGAGCTACAATGCCGACGGCAACAACATGGCTCGGAGGGACAACAAGGACGACAGCGGCATCGGCCTCTATCCCAAGTGGGCCTGGGCATGGCCGGTCAACCGCAGGATCATCTACAACCGCGCCTCCTGCGATCCCACTGGAAAGCCCTGGGATCCCAAGAGAGTGGTCGTGGAATTCGTCGGTGAAGTGAAGGATGGGAAGTGGACGTCTCAGAAATGGAAAGGGGATGTTCCCGACGGCCCCTGGTATCCTCTGAGGAACCCCGACGGCACGGCACGGGAAGACGGTAAGCTCCCATTCATCATGAGAGTGGACGGACGTGGCGCCATGTTCGGCCCCGGCATGAAGGACGGCCCATTCCCGGAGCATTATGAGCCCATGGAATGCCCCGTTGAGAAGAACCTTCTAAGCCCTCAGTTTACCAATCCGGTGGCGGCCGTCTACGCGACGGAAAGAGACGCCATCAAAACCTGCGACCCCCGGTTTCCGTTCGTGGGCACAAGCTATCGCGTGACCGAGCACTGGCAGACGGGGGTCCTGACGCGCTGGCTCCCATGGCTGATTGAGGCGGAGCCCCAGCTGTTTGTCGAGATGAGCGAGCAGCTGGCTCAGCTCAAGCAGATCAAGAGCGGTGAGTTGGTCATTGTAGAGTCGCCGCGCGGCATGCTGGAAGCCGTGGCCATTGTAACCAAGAGATTGAGGCCGTTCATGGTTCACGGGCAGGAAGTTCATCTGGTGGGAATGCCTTACCACTACGGATGGATCTGGCCCAAAAACGGTGGGGACAGTGCGAACCTCCTCACTCCCTCAGCCGGGGACCCCAACACCCGGATTCCGGAAACCAAAGCCTTTATGGTGAACGTTCGCAAGAAGGGAGCATAAGCCATGGCCGGAAAATCCTTTTTCATCGATACGACTTGCTGCACGGCCTGCCGGGGATGCCAGATCGCTTGCAAGAACTGGAACCGCAACGGGACCGTTCCGACCAAGAACACGGGATCCCATCAGAATCCGCCGGACCTCGACGGTTCGACCTTCAAGCTGGTGCGTTTCAGCGAGGTGGAAACGGACGGGAAGATCGCCTGGTATTTCTTTGCGGATCAGTGCCGTCACTGCCTGATCCCTCCGTGCAAGGACGCCATCGAAAGCCACCTTCCCGAGGCGGTCGTCCAGGACGAAGCCACTGGAGCCGTGGTCTACAACGAAAAGAGCAAGCAGGTCCCGTTTGAGGAGGTGCGTGAGTCGTGTCCGTACGACATCCCGCGCAAGGCGGCAGACGGGCGGATTGTCAAGTGCACCATGTGCATCGACCGCGTCAGCAACGGGCTGCAGCCCGCCTGCGTGAAGGTTTGTCCAACGGGCGCCATGAACTTCGGAGACCGCGATGAGATGCTCAAGCTGGCCAACGAGCGGCTGGAGAAGATGAAAGCCAAGTATCCGAAGGCCCAGCTCGTCGATTCCAACGAGATCCGGGTCGTTTACCTGGTGGTGGACGATCCCAGGAAATACCACAAGAGCGCCATCGCCAGCGCTCATCCGGGCATGACCCGCCAACTGGCTTTGCGCAGTCTGTTCAAGCCGGCCAAGGCTTTCCTCAAGGGGATTGCAGAAGCTTGAGGAATGCACTAGGATTCCACCTGGGATCGGGTAGCCCGGAGCTCGACAGGATGCCTTCCGGGTGACCGATTTGCAGGTGGATGTTGAACCCCATGCGATGACCGGGTCGAGTCAGGGGAAGTCTTCCAGGGAAGGCTTCCCCTTTACATTGGGGCTGAGCAGTCTGTCTGTTGCCCATGAGCCTGTTTGAGAACCGCCTGAATGGCTGGGATTCGGGCGGGGATAAACCGCGCCCGGCCCGCTCTTCCAAACAGGCTCAGAGGGCGACCTGCCTGATGATAACCATCAACCGCCAACGCGGGTCTTTAATTTGAGACTTGAAACTTGAAACTTGAAACTCCCCCTTAAGCACGACCCGGAGGATGGCCAATTGGAGACCGTATCGACTCAGGACAAGGATCGTATTCAACAGGCCGTGGCATGGGCCCGGGATGACAAGCCGGCGTATGCTCAGCTCTACCCTCTCCTGGAAGGCCTTTTCATCCTGCAGGCAGAGGTGCGGGAGACCCTGAAGGTGGCGCCGCCGGACCTGGATCCGGTGACGGTTGGCACCCGGCGCGAGGCCGGTTTTCCAATGCTTCGGCGATGGGAGCTCCCCCTGGACACCGATGCGGCCGAGGTCATCCTCAAGGGAGTGCAGGAACTGATTCCCGACGACAATGCACTCCTGAGGACGGCTCACCGGGAGCTGGAGGCTGCGCTGCTGGATCATGCCGACCAGAGGGAGGAGCTCTGGCGCAGTTTCATGCACCATGATTGGGAGCCCTGGGAGGAATGGGTGACCACGGACGAGGTGGACCTCGCATCCCTGATTTTTCTGGCGCGGAGCTGCATCAAACCGTCCATCGAGAAGGTGGCCCGGGCTCTCCTGAATCGATTTCCCGTCGCAAAGGAATGGCTCAGGGGCTACTGCCCGGTCTGCGGATCCCTTCCCTCCTTGCTCATCCTCGAGGGAGAGGGGGAGCAGAAGTCATATTGCTCGTGGTGCGGATCTCTCTGGCCGATCCGGCGCCTCCAGTGCCCCGCCTGTGACAACCAGGACCACGGTTCACGGGGTTACCTCTACGTGGAGGCCGAACCGCACTACCGCGTGCAGTACTGTGAGGCCTGCGGCGTTTATTTCAAGCAGATCGACGCCCGCGAAAGGCTGTACCCCCCGTTCCTGCCGCTGGAGGAGCTGACCACCCTGCACCTGGACCTGCTGGCCCAGAGAGCCGGATGGAAACAGGCGCCATCGCCTTCCCCCGTCGTGTATGGGGAGGGCTCACGAGTTTGACATTGTTGACCGAACCGCCTTTGAGGTATAGTGCTTCCAAGAATTCCACATCCGGGCCGTCTCTTCCAACTCCTTCAACCCCGTGCACTGGACTTGTGGCCGTGGCGAGTCATCGCGCAGGCAGGAAGCGGACGCCGGAACGAAATGATATTGGAGCGCTCGAGAGGGTTGGGGCAGCCTGATCGTCCGAGTCAGGGGATCAAAAGGCGGATGGTTTTCGGGCAGGGCTGGAAAGCTTATTACAAGGAGCGAGTGAACGCAGCCGGTCTCGTTTTGCGGTATGTCGTGGAAGACGGCCATCGCATCTACATCGGGTCGGGCTGTTCCGAACCCCAGCACCTGACACGCACTCTGGCCTATTTCATCCCGAGATATCGGGATCTGGAGCTGGTGCAGAACCTCTCCTTGGGCAGCATTCCCGAGGACTGGACCAAGCTGGCTGATTATTGCCGCTTGAAGACGTTCTTCGTCGGGCCTCGAACCCGGGAAGCGGTCAACAAGGGGCTTGCCGATTACATTCCCGCCTACTACTCGTCCATTCCAAAGCTTTTTCGGGAGGAAGCGTCCTGTGCGCTGGACGTCTGTCTGATCCAGGTCTCGCCGCCCGACGAGCATGGGTTTTGCTCGCTGGGCATCGGGGTGGACATCAACAAGGCCGCAGCCGACGCCTCACACATTGTGGTGGCTCAGGTCAACCCGCGCATGCCGCGGACCCTCGGCGACAGCTTCCTCCACGTGACGGACATCGATCATTTCGTGGAACATGAAGAGCCGCTCATCGAGGTGGTCTGGAGGGAGCCCAGCGCGGTCGCCGAGCGCATCGCCCGGTATGTTTCATCCCTCGTTGAAGACGGCTCCACTCTTGAGGTGGGCATGGGGCGCATCGCCAATTCCGTCCTCAGGTATCTGGATCTGAGGGATGATCTGGGTATCCACACCGGAACGATCACCGACGCCCATCTCTACCTGGTCAAGAAAGGGGCCATCACCGGACGCCGCAAAAGCGCGCACACTGGCAAGATCATCGCCAGTTCGGCCATGGGAAGTCAGGAGCTTTACGATTTCGTCCACAACAATCCCGAGGTGGAATTCTACCCCACCGAATACGTCAACGACCGGCGGCTCATCAGCCGGCACGATGGGATGGTGGCCATCAACTCGGCCCTCGAAATCGACTTGACCGGCCAGGTCTGTGCCGACTCGCTGGGCCACAGGGTGCTCAGCGGGATCGGCGGATACGTGGATTTCACGCATGGAGCATCGCGGGCTCGTGGAGGCAAGACCATCATCGTGATGCCGTCCACCAGCTCGGATGGGCGAAGGTCTCGCATCGTCTCCCACCTGGCCCACGGGGCGGGCGTGGTCAGCTCGCGCAGCACCGTTCGGTACGTGGTGACCGAGTTCGGCATCGCCCATCTGCACGGGAAGACCATCCGCGAGCGTGCGCAGGCGCTCATCAACATCGCCCATCCCAAGTTCCGGGAGCGATTGCTCTCCGAGGCCAAAACGCTGCGCTACGTCTACCAGGATCAGATCCTGCCCCCTGTTTTCGAACCGCTGTATCCGGGGCAGTGGGAGGCCTACCAGCTGTTTCCCGGGGAGCAGAAAGTCTTCTTTCGCCCCATCAAGCCCACGGACGAGCGCGCGGTGCAGGAGTTTTTCTACGCGATGCCGGACCAGGATGTCTATTACCGGTTCCTCTCCGCCATGCGGGCCTTCCCGCACAGGAACATTCAGGCCATGTGCAACATCGATTACGAGCACGAAATGGCCATTGTGGGGGTAACGGGAGAGGCGGGCAGCGAAACCGTTGTGGCTCTGGGCCGGTACATCCTGGATCAGAAGACCAACATGGCCGAGGTTGATTTTGCCGTTCGTGAAAGCTACCAGCGGCGGGGCATTGCCTCGTTTCTGCTGCACTATCTCTGTCAGATTGCCAGGAGCAAGGGCATCAGCGGCTTCGACGCTTACGTGCTCGCTGCCAACCGGGGCATGCTGGCAGTGTTTCACCGGGTGGGCTATGTCATCCACAGCCATCTGGAAGAGGGCGTGTACGAGATTTCATTCCGTTTTGACGAGCCGGCACAGGCGTGCCTGACGGATTGCTCATGACTCGAATGTGGAACAAACCTCCCGATCCCATTGACCCGGCGCATCTGGCCTTCGACATCGACGGCGTGGTGGCCGATACCATGGCCGTGTTCGTGAGGCTGGCACGCGAGCGTTATGGTCTGACCGAGCTCACCAAGGACCATCTTCGGTGCTACGATCTGCACGAGTGCCTGGACGTGGACCGCGAGGTGCTCAACGACCTGATCTGCCTCACCCTGGACGATGAGCACACCTTGCAGGTGCCTGCCATGGAGGGTGCCCCCGAAGTCCTGACGAAGCTGGCAGAGCACGGGCCGCTGCGGTTCGTGACGGCACGGATCTGGCCCGAGTCCATCACCGAGTGGCTGCACCGGACGCTCCATGATGTGCCCGGCGAGGGGATCCAGGTCATTGCCACGGGAGCACCCGAGGCCAAGCGACAGGTGCTCCACGATCTCGGCATTCGGTTCTTCCTGGAAGACCGGCTGGAGACCTGCCGTCATCTGGCGCGGAACGGCATCCAGCCGCTCCTTTATGATCAGCCTTGGAACCGCCTTCCGCAGGGGGAGGAGTTCCCCAGGATCGTGAGCTGGGATCAGTTCGGTGAGTGGGTTTTCTCAGGGAACGGAGGCGAGTGAAGGGACCCTATGGGATCGTCCGACGAGACACTGATTCGAATCAAGGCCAACAAGGACGGTTTCGTCCTGGTGCCGCATCCTGCCGCTCCCTTCGATTCCATCCTGCGCGAGCTGCAGAACCGGCTGGCAAAGACCCGGGACTTCTTTGCACGCTCCGAGATGGTTCTGGATCTGCGGCGACGCTCGCTGAAGACGAGCCAGATTGCCGCGCTCCACAAGCTGTTGAAGGAAAAGGGCCAGGTCAAGGTGGTGGAGGTGCAGCTGTCGGATGACCTGAAAATGGCCCTGGACCAGCCGAGTGCTCCTGCTCAACCGCCGGCTCCGCCCCCTCCGAGGAGAGCGACCCATGGGGATCGGGAGGATCGCGAGGACGTGCCGGTGATCATTCGAAGCACCTGCCGTTCAGGCATTCGCATCGAGTCTCCCAGCGATTGCGTGATCCTGGGTGACGTGAACCCTGGAGCCGAGGTTGTGGCGGTCGGGGACATCATCGTATTCGGCAACCTTCGAGGCATAGCTCATGCCGGGGCATTGGGGGATCGATCGGCCAGGATTTGGGCGTTCAGCATCGAGCCCAGTCAGATCCGCATCGCCGATCTGGTGGCCATTCCCCCGAAAGGAGACAAATCAGCCTCCAAACGGTACGAAATTGCTGAGATTCAAGGCGACTTGATCGAGCTCATCACCGTGTGAGGAAAGAGCGCGGTTGAGTCTTTGGAATCCATTGAAAATCAATCCAGGTAGCGGGGTGGAGCAGCCATGGCCGGGAAAACAATGGTCGTAACATCGGGCAAGGGCGGGGTCGGCAAAACGACCACCGTGGCCAACCTGGGAACGGTACTGGCCACGAAGAAGTACAGTGTGGTCATGATTGACGGAGACATAGGGCTGCGCAATCTTGATGTGGTGATGGGGCTGGAGAATCGGATCGTCTACAACCTGGTGGACATCATCGAGGAGAAGTGCCGGATCCAGCAGGCCATGATTCGTGATCGAAAAATGAACAACCTGTGCATCATCCCGGCAGCCCAGACCCGGGAAAAGGATGCCGTTCAGCCCGAGCAGATGAAGGCGCTTTGCAGTGAGCTGGCCGAGGAATTCGACTATGTCATCATCGACTGCCCGGCCGGAATCGAGCGGGGATTCAAGAATGCCATCGCGGGGGCTGAGATCGCCATCGTGGTGACCACTCCCGAGGTGTCCGCCATCCGCGATGCCGACCGGGTGATCGGGCTTCTGGAAGCCAACATGCTGAAAGACATCCATTTGATCATCAACCGCATGAACTTCAAGATGGTGAAGAAAGGAGATATGATGTCTACGGCGGACATTGTCTCCCTGCTTTCCGTCCCGCTCCTGGGAGTGATCCCCGAGAGCGATGAAGTGGTCATCTCGACGAACCGCGGAACGCCTCTGGTTCATGATCGGGGAAGTCGTGCCGGACAAGCCTTCCGGAAGATCGCCGCTCGTCTGAACGGAGAAAGCGTACCTTTGGACGATGATCGGGGAGATGGTTTGTTGGGCCGGATGAAGCGGTTTTTCAAGAGCTGAACAGGAGGTTACTCATGCTGAAGGCGATCCGTCGTTTCTTTGGTGAAAAACCGAGTGGAAAGTTGGCCCGTCAGCGGATGCAGGTCGTGCTCATGCACGATCGCTTGGACCTGACCCCCGACGTCATGGAGGCTCTGAAGAACGACATCCTCGCCGTGCTGGCCCGCTACATGGAGATCGACGACCAGAGCATCCGGGTCGAGATGGAGCAGGGCAAGGACTTCATGGCCCTGGTCTCCAATGTTCAGGTCAAGCGGCTCTACCGCAAGCCGTTGACGCAGAGCATCTAGGCCTTCTGCGATTCGTTTCTGCTGAGGCACATGCCAAGGACGGACAGCTCATGCCGCTGCAAGTTTTCCTGGCCGCCACGCTGCGAAAATACCTGCCCGGCTACGATGCGGGCACCGGGCATCCTATGGAAGTCCCGGAAGGGGCTGCCGTCCGGGATGTAGCGCGGCGGCTCGCCATTCCGGAGGAAGAGATCAAGATCGTGATGGTGAACGGCGTGGGCGCCAAACTGGATACCCCCCTCAAGGGGGATGAGCGCGTCGCCCTGTTCCCTCCGGTGGGGGGCGGGTGATCCACAGGCATCAGCTTCTGCTGAACCGGTCGTCCGACCGGTGCTGAACCACTGCCTTGCCCGACTGTTCCAGCCATCCAATCCTATCCACATCAAAGACGTCAAAATCCGGGACATACGGTTTGATGTCCAGGAGCGGCGTGCCGTCCAGGACATCCACGTTCAGAATGTGCAGCACGTTATCCTCGCGGCCCACCAGCCGGACGACGGAAATACCCATGGGATTGGGCCTCACGGGAGCGCGAGTCGCAAAGACACCGTGGGATTGAGTGTCCAGGAACGGGGTCACTTCCAGACGTGTCTCCTTCACCCGGTGGAAGTGGTAGAGGAGATAAAGGTGGGAAAACCCTTCGATGTCCCTCAATCCGATGGAGAGCTCCGGATGGACGACTACGGTCCCTTGAGCTCCCCGGGCCCCAG
>JBFYYO010000056.1:0-17335 GCA_041310025.1 Syntrophobacterales bacterium | reverse complement strand
CTGGAACGTGTCAAACGGATAGTCATCTTCGAAACATCCCAGGATTCTGCCTGGCTCTTTGCGTCGGACCTTTCGTCCGTTTCAAGCCGGATCGGTGTGAAGGGAACGGTCGATGTCCAGACCGGTTCCATGGCTGAATCACCCCGATACCGGCATGAGAGGAGGCTGATCATGAATTTTGGCTTTAAGCTGAAACTGGATGAGGATGTGGTGAGGTTTTCGCCCGACGGGAAAGTGGTGCTTCTCGATGCCATCAAGGCCTTGACGGGCCGCGAGCCTTCCGAGGACCTTCTGGCTGGCATGAAAACAAAGCTTTCCGGCATGGCTGGAAGATGCGAAGAAAGAGACATTCCGGGTGAGGGGTCCCTGACGCTGATCTGCAGCGAAGGATGGTTGCGAATCTGTGACTGGCTGATCCAGCATCCCTGCTCGGTGCACGAAGAAAAGCCTGAGGAATGATGAGTTTGACTGTGGTGGTTTTCAACGCGTATGAACAGCGAGTGAGTTTACTGGAACCGGCCTGGCCCCTGCCATCAAAAGCGGGGAGGTCTTGGATAATACCTGGATGGTGTGCTGATCAGTGAGCCGCGGATGAGTGGATTTCTTCCCACAACCCATGAGGAAATGGCGGCGCGGGGATGGCGGGAGGCCGATATCGTGCTGGTGACCGGTGACGCCTATGTGGATCATCCCTCCTTTGGGGTCGCCGTCATCGGACGCTGGCTGGAAGCCCATGGCTACAAGGTTTGCGTGTTGGCCCAGCCTCGCCACGACTCCCCGGATGGTTTCAGGATCTTCGGGAGGCCGAGGCTCTTTTTCGGCATTTCCGCGGGAAACCTGGATTCCGTCGTGGCCAACTATTCAGGAAACGGCCGCGTCCGTGACCATGACGACTACTCGCCCGACGGCAATCCTTACTTTGGAGCGGACCGGAGCCGCACGCAACGGCGGCGGCCCGATCGTGCGACCATCGTGTATTCCCAGCTGGCCAGGGCTGCATACAAGGGGGTACCCATCATACTTGGTGGCCTGGAAGCGTCACTGCGAAGGTTCGTGCATTACGATTACCAGCAGGAGAAACTGCGGGCCTCGGTGCTCACCGACGCCAAAGCGGACCTGCTCGTCTACGGAATGGGCGAGCATGCCATCGTCGATGCGGCTCGGCGCCTCGAGGCCGGGCAGCTGCTCGCCGGCATTCCCGGGACCTGCGAAAGACTCAGTCCCTCCCAACTGGCCGAGAGGGCCGTCGAAGGCGAAAGGGTGATTCTGCCCTCCCTGGGGGATTTGACGGGTGACGTCTCCAGGTTCCTGGATGCTGAGCTCACACTGGAAGAGCACGCAAGGACCGCTGATGAAGTCACCATTTTGCAGAACCAGCAGGTCATGTGGGTGCTTCAGAATCCGCCCGCCGAAAACCTTTCCCCGGAGGAGCTGGATGCTGTTTATGAGCTGCCGTACACAGGACTTCCACACCCTTCAGCCGGGGACGTACCGGCATGGAGGATGGTGCGGCACTCCATCACCACCGTTCGGGGCTGCTGCGGCGGTTGCTCGTTTTGCGCGATCACCCGGCACCAGGGATCCAAGGTCACCTCACGGAGCGTGGATTCCGTGGTCCGGGAAATCAGAAAACTTGCGAGAGCGGCGCATTTCAGAGGGACGGTGAGTGACCTGGGGGGGCCGACGGCCAACCTCTACGGGGTCGCGTGCACCCGCGAAGGCAAAAACCACTGCAAACGCCGCGACTGCCTCTATCCCCGCGTCTGCCGGCATCTTGACGTGAATGAGCACGGAATGCTCGACCTTCTCGCCGCTGCGTCACATGTCGAAGGTGTGAAGCACGTCTTCGTCTCCTCGGGACTTCGCATGGAACTGCTACTGAGGACCCCGGAGCTTCTGGCCAGACTGCTCGAGCATCACATCCCGGGAGCCCTGAAGATCGCCCCGGAGCACACGGAGCCCCACGTGCTCAAATTGATGCACAAGGGGGCAGGCGATCTGCTTGAACGATTCCTCATCGAAGCGCGGAGAGTGTCCGGGCGGCTGGGAAGGCGCCTGCGTATGACTCCATATTTCATGGCGTCGCATCCCGGCAGCACCCGGGAGGATATGGAGAAGCTTCATGCGAAGGTCCTGCGACTGGGGCTCGAAGTGCGGCAATTTCAGGACTTCACACCGACACCCGGAACCCTCTCGACGGCCATGTATGTCTCGGGCCTTGACCGGAATACCCTCCGCCCCATCTTTGTCCCCCGCGGGAGAATCGAGCGCCGACTCCAGCGGGAAGTGCTCGAATCCGTCAGCCTGAAAAAATCGGTGGACAAAAAGGTAAAAAATTCCGGGACGCCGCCCCCCGCGGAGAACCCCGGGCGTCCAGGAGGTGCATCGCCGAAGCCCTCTGGAAAGAAGGGAGCGACCCAATAGACTCGTTCAGGCGAGGATTCTCTTGCACAAGGACGCACAGAGCGCAATGAGGCGCCGAAGAAATGGACCTCCAGCTCGAAAAGACCCTTGCCGAGTACGATGTGGATCTCATCGAGATAGTTGACCTTACAGACGGGCGAGTTGTGGCATTCCTCAGGCAATCTTGTGGGTGATCTTGAAAGAACATGATTGTCATTTATAAAGCGCCGGTCTAAAAGCCTGCTCGACGAATGAGCTGATCCCAGCGGTCATCGATCTGTTTCTGGAAGGCAGAGATCCCTTCCTCCCCCATCTTCTTGAAGCGCGACTGCGATTTGAGATACTCGTCCACTGAGCGCTTACGACCGCTCCGCGCCATGTTCAGGCTCTTCCCGGTCAATCGGAATAGGCCGTCGTCCACTTCGTAGAGCACAACGATCCCCGCCTCCACTGCCAGTCTGCCGATTTTGATTGTGTCTTTCGTCGCGTATCCCCAACCGGGCGGACAGGGTACGGCCAGGTGAATGAACCGCGTTCCTCTGACCTCCCGAGCGCGAACAAACTTGTTGTAAAGATCCCCGGGGTAGGACGAGCAGGTCGTCGCAAGGTATCGTGGGTGATGCGCCTCCATGATCTGGATAAAATCCTTTTTGGGCTGCTCCTTAGGCGTGATGGGCGTGGTGGTCGTCACAGCACCGGAGGGGGTCGCACTGGATCGCTGGACCCCGGTATTCATGTAGGCTTCATTGTCATAGCAGACGTAGATGAAGTCCGTTTCACGTTCGGCGGCTCCGCTCAGAGCCTGAATCCCCATATCGAAGGTCCCGCCGTCGCCGGCCATCGCCAAGACGGTGTAATCGCTACGACCCGTGGCTCGGAGGCCTGCCGCCAGCCCGGAGGCCGAGGCGGCAGTGCTGGCAAAGGTATTGTTCACCGCGTTGATGGCGATGGGGGTTCTCGGGTAAATGCCGTGCAAAATCGTCAGACAACAGGCCGGGAGCGTGACGATGGTTTTCGGGCCGAGGGCTTTCAGGATGTAACGATAGGCGATGGGGAGTCCACAGCCGGCGCAGGTTCGTGTCCCCGGCATGATGTATTCTTGTTCTGGCAGATCCATGATAGCGGTTGACATAGGGGCTTGATGGTCCTTTCGGTTCAAAACGATCGGTCGTGATGTGATCTCAAATCCCACAGCCGTACCAGCGAGGTTTCGTCTGCCGGAGCCCGTCACGGGATGACTGGAGTGTGTCCCGTGCAGCTTCAAGGAGGTCCTGTGGCTTCACGTCTTTGCCTCCGAGGCCCAAAATGAAATTACAGACTGCCGGTTGATGGTGACCGTTGTGTGTAAAAAGGGCTGCCTTGAGCTCGGTGGCCAGAGCACCCTCGTAACCATAGCTGATGGCTTTCTCCAGGACCGCGACGGACTTGGCTTTTTGGAGCACCTCGACCAGTTGTCGTGCAGGAAAAGGGCGAAAAACCCGGAGCCCGACCACACCAGCCCGAGTGCCCTCTTCGCGGAGAAGGTCCACGGCTTCGCTTGCCTCGCTGGCCAGTGACCCCATCGTGACGAAAAGGAAATCAGCATCTTCAGCTCGATACCGGTAAAAACAATCCTCATAGGAACGGCCGAACACGTCCCCGAATTGTTTGCCTGCATCGGCAATCACCGGGAATGCATTCTCGAGGGTTTCCTGGAGCCGGAACCTGAAACCCATATAGCTGGGGCACATTGTGCCGTCACCATCCGGCAGCGGATCGCTCATCACAACCGGGTTGATGTTGACCGGATGCTCAGGATCCAGCAGGTACGGGGATGCAAAAGGCGGCAGGAATGAATCAACCCGGTGCTGCTCCGGGACTTCCACAGGCATCATCGTGTGAGAAAGACGGAATCCATCGAAGCAAACCATGATGGGGACCAGCAGTCTTTCCGCAACCTGGTAGGCAAGAATCACCTGGTCGATGACTTCCTGGTTGTTCATGCAATAAAACTGCATCCAGCCAGTGTCACGCTGTGAAATGGAATCCTGCATATCGTTCAGTATGGTCCAGGGTGCTCCCACACCTCGGTTGGTCACGGGCATGACGATGGGGAGCCGCGCACCGGCAGCCCAGTGCAACTGTTCGTGCATGTAAGCCAAACCATTGGCAGCTGTCGCTGTGAAGACTCTGGCGCCGACAAGCGACGCCGAGATGCAGACCCCCATGGCCGAATGCTCGCTCTCGACCCGCACGAACTCAGCCTGAAGCTCCTTGCGCTCCACATATTCCGAAAGCACTTCCGGGATTTTGGATTGAGGTGTAATCGGATAGGCAGCGATGACCTGGACACGGCATAGCTTCGCTGCCAGTGCTGCAGCCTGGTTTCCTGTCAGAATGAGTGTCTCTCCCACGATCAAACGACCCTTTCTCGACGAATCTGCCGCCATTGTGGAAAACGGCCAGCAGGTACGGGACTCACCCCGCCGGGTGCGCAGGCCCCGTTGCAAGCCTCAAGCTCCATAAATAGTGCAATACAAAGAGATGGTAACCCCATAACGACGGAGATCCAAGAAGTCAAACGAAAAGCAGGATTCTGCGGGTGCAAAGGCAGTCGAAATAATGACGGTAGATCTGCCGGAGCAAACAGGTAGGGGTCGTTCGTGCGAACGGAATTGGGAGGTCTGGCAGGGGGGTTCGTAGCCGAGGTGACCGGAAAAGCGCGGGGCCGAAGAGATTGGGGTTCCGTTCCGCAGCTGGGTGGATCATCACAGCCTCTCTGGCGGCCCCCCAATCCCATGAGCAACTATTTCTTTTTGGAGCCCCTCTTGGATGCCTTCAATGGGTTGATCTTCGTCTGCCCGGGCGCCCCGGTGTCGAGTTTGGCGTGGGTCGCGAAGTTGCAGTGGTTCGTTTTCCACTTCACGGAGGGATTCGGATAGCTTACACAATAGCGACCTTGCGAAGCCTCCGTGATTCGCTGGCAGCCTTCACACTGCTCGACAATCGGTAAGCATGCCCCACCAGTATACCCACAGCCAGTTTTCGTCATGAAACCACATTCGGTTCCCGGCTTTACGGTTGTGCAAATCATCTCTGTTGCCTCCTCAAAAGCTTAGATATTCATGTCCGACGGTGAAATTGCGCGAATATTAACCGAGTTTTCCCAGCTGTCAAGATCTGAGCTCCATTGCAGGAAGCATCGTCGAATCCTTCAATATCGAAGGCGCACAAGCGTTTGAGGCTTTTGGAAGACATGAGGCGTGCGGGGAAAACAGGAATCATGAACAGAAATATTGCATGTGCAAGAGGGATTCATGGTCCACAGGAATCCCAAGGTGGTCACCTTTCAATATGTTCGGCTCGGGCGACAGCGAGAGGTGTCCAAGGCGTGGCATAGACCTTGCTCATCTCTACCCGCGACTGCGATCCGTTGCTTGAGAACGTTTGGAAAAACTGCTCAAGGAACCTTGTGTGCTGGTCGAAATGTGAGTTGTCGGCGTACGCAAGTGTCAAAACTCCGTCATTCTATGTTAGCCAGTAGAAGTCCCAGATGACCTGGTACATCCCACAGGCTGGTCATGCGGGAGCCGGTATATTCAACAAGGTGAGGAATTCATAAGTGTCTCAGAAGAAAATCGGAGAGCTCTTACTTCAGGAAGGTCTCATCTCCCAAGAGCAGCTGAGTCGTGCGCTTGAAGATCAGAACCAATCTGGGGAAAGAGTTGGGGCTGCGCTCATCAAGCTCGGGTACATCAGCGAGGAGGTGCTGGCGGAGTTCATCGCCAAGCAGTTCCACGTGCCTCAGGTCAATCTCTCGAAGCTCACGATTCCTAAAGAAGTCATCACCATCATCCCCTTGGATATTTCCCAAAAGTACCAGGCCGTTCCCTTCGGTCTCATGGGGAACACCCTCAACGTGGCCATGGCGGACCCCGGAAATCTCTTCGTTGTGGATGATATCCGGTTTCTGACGCGTAAGAGCATCCAGATCCACGTCGCCTCGGAAAGCATCATCAAGAAGACCATCGCGCAATTCTATGCCTCGGATGAAAGTATAGATGATGTTCTGGGGATGCTCAGAGATGAGGTGGATGTCGACATTGTCGAGGCGGCCGAGGATGTCGATCTCTCCTTTCTGGAGGATGCGGCTGAGCAGGCGCCGGTGGTCAAGCTGGTCAACCACATCCTTATGGACGCCATCAGGAAGCAGGCGAGCGATATCCATGTCGAGCCGTATGAGAAATCCCTGCGCGTGCGTTTTCGGATCGACGGTGTCCTCTACGAAAACATGAAACCCCCGTATGCTTTGAAAAACGCTCTGGTTTCGCGGCTAAAAATCATGAGCAAGCTGGACATTTCGGAACGGCGACTGCCTCAGGATGGGCGCATCAAGCTCAAGGCAAAAGAACGCGAAATGGATTTTCGCGTTTCCGTTCTGCCCACTCTGTTCGGTGAGAAAGTCGTTCTTCGTTTGCTGGATAAATCCAACCTCCAGCTGGACATGACCAAATTGGGATTTGAGGTGGCCCAGTACAAGGATTTCCGGGAAGCGATCTACTCCCCATACGGGATGGTTCTGGTAACGGGTCCGACGGGTAGTGGGAAGACGACCACGCTCTACAGTGCGCTGTCGGAGCTGAACAAAAGCAGCCAAAACATCTCGACGGTCGAAGACCCCGTAGAGTTCAACCTGCACGGTATCAACCAGGTCAACATCCACGAATCCATCGGACTCAATTTCGCCGCGGCCTTGCGCTCGTTCCTCCGCCAGGACCCGGACATCATCATGCTGGGTGAGATTCGAGATTTCGAAACGGCTGAGGTCGCCATCAAAGCAGCATTGACGGGACACCTGGTGTTGAGCACTCTGCATACGAACGATGCACCGAGTACCGTCAACCGCATGCTCAATATGGGTGTGGAATCGTTTCTCGTTGCATCGGCTGTGAACCTGATTCTGGCACAGCGGCTGGTGCGGCGGGTTTGCTCAGAATGCAAGGTCGAAGAGGAAACGCAACCGGAAGTGTTGCTCGATTTGGGAGTGGCAGAAGATGAGTTGGGGACCTTCACAAATTTCGTCGGAAGAGGTTGTCCTGTCTGCAACGGGACAGGCTATCGGGGGCGCGTGGCGCTCTATGAGGTCATGCCCATGCACGAGCAGATCAGAGAGCTGGTTTTGCTCGGAGCTTCTGCCGCTGAAATCAAGAAGGAGTCGATCCGATTGGGAATGCTCACGCTTCGACGCAGTGGAATCAACAAGATGATGCAAGGGATGACGACCGTTGAAGAGGTCATCCGTGCCTCGGCCAAGGACTAAGTTGTCGAAAGCTCGGGAGCGCTGCCGCTCATTGGGAGCGCCGGAAAGGGGAAGCAAATGCCCGCTTATGTGTGGAAAGGGTTAGATCGCAACGGGAAGAAGCAGAGCGGTGAAATCGAGGCCGACAATCCCACCATTGCGCGTCAACTGCTTGTGCGCAAGGGAATCAACATCAAGAGCTTCAAACCAAAACCCAAGGACATTATGGAGTACTTTCCCGCCCTTCAGGGAGGGGTTAAAGAAAAAGATCTGGTTATCTTCGTTCGGCAGTTTTCGACTATGATCGATGCAGGTCTGCCTCTGGTGCAGGCCTTGGAGATTTTACAGGAACAGCAGAGCAATCCCACCTTCAAGCGCATCATCGGACAGATCAAGCGGGATGTCGAGGAAGGGTCCACACTCTCCGATGCCATCAAAAGGCATCCGAATACCTTTGACGGGTTGTTCGTGAATCTCGTGGCTGCCGGCGAAGTGGGTGGTATCCTGGATGTCATCTTGAATCGACTTGCGAGCTACATCGAGAAGCTGGCCCAGTTGAAGAAAAAGGTCAAGGGGGCCATGACCTATCCGGGTATCGTCATCTCCATCGCCGTCATCGTTGTCGCCGTTATTCTCATCTACGTGATCCCGGTGTTTGCAGGGTTATTCAGGGATGCAGGTGCAAAACTGCCGTCATTGACGGTCATGGTCATGTCGGCGAGTGATTTTGCTCAAAGTTACTTCCACTGGATTCTTCTGGGTTTGGTGGGGGCGTTCGTCGGGTTCAAGAAATTCCGCAAAACAGCCAGAGGTCGCGACATCACGGACCGACTCCTCTTGCGCAGCCCGGTATTCGGCATGCTCGTCCGCAAAGTCGCTGTGGCCCGGTTCACGCGGACGCTTGGAACCATGCTGTCCAGTGGGGTGCCTATTCTGGAGGGGCTGGACATCGTAGCGGCAACGTCCGGGAATACGGTGATCGAGAGTGCTATACGAAAAGCCAGAAACGCTATCGCCGAGGGGCGGCCCGTTGCTGAACCGCTCTATGAGACGAATGTCTTCCCCGTGATGGTCACTCAGATGATTGCTGTTGGAGAGGCGACAGGTGCGTTGGATACCATGCTGAGTAAAATTGCAGACTTTTACGACGAAGAAGTGAATGTGGCCGTTGACTCCTTGACATCCCTGCTCGAACCCATGCTCATCGTCTTTTTGGGGGTCACAGTCGGGTTCCTTCTCATCGCCATGTATCTGCCCATATTCCAGATCGCAGACGTGGTTTCCCGCGGTGGTTGATTCGATCGTGCAAACTGTTGGGCAGAATATGACTGCTTCCAGCAACGTTTTGCTCAGGCGGAAGCTCCAAGGGCTGCTTTGCTTCAGGCTGCTCCTGGCCATCATCTTCCTGGTGTTGACGATTCTCGTCCAGAGTCGAAGGGAGGGGGATCTCCTTTCGGCTCAACTCCAGCCGCTCTATTTCCTCTCCTGCATTCTCTTTGCCTTCACAGTTGTCGCCGGCTTCAGCCTCAAGCGGGTGAGGAATCTGGCAACCTTCACCTATGTGCAGCTGCTATTTGACGTGGGTGCGGTGACCTTCCTCATCTACCTCTCCGGAGGGGTCGAGAGCCCCTACCCATTCCTGTACATGCCTGTCATCATCAGTGCGGCCCTGCTTCTCTTCAAGCGTGGCAGTCTGCTCATTGCCTCCGCGTGCAGCCTCGCATACGGCGGGTTGCTGGATCTTCAATATTTCGGATGGATTCAACCACTTCAAATCGTTTCCGCAGCGGTTCAGGTCAGGGACAGCGGATCATATTTCCACAGCATCTTGATGGCCGTAGCGGTGTTTTTTGTCGTCGCCTATCTCAGCGGATACCTTGCCGAAGAGCTTCAGAGATCCAGCGCCCAACTAGAGCTGCAGAGACGGGATCATCAGCAGCTCGAAATGCTCCACCAGAACATCGTCCACAGCATGAACAGCGGGTTGCTCACCATCAACGCTGAGGGTCGCATCCGATTCGCCAACCGCGCCGCCCAGGACATTTTGGGCATTCCCTATGAAGATTTGTCGGAGGCGTCTTTCACAGGCCTCTTCCCCGGTATTGAACCGCGGTCCTGGCCGCAGCTGCCACCTTCTTCGTTTCCCCCCTCTTCATCGGAAATCATTTCCCGACAGGAGATCGCCTATCAGCATCCCACAGGCGAAAAGCTGGCTTTGGGCTATACGCTGTCGGCACTTCAACACGAGACGGATGAAGGTGCTGGCTGGATTTTCATTTTCCAGGACCTGACGCGTTTAAAGGCCATGGAGGAGCGTGTCCAGCGGATGGAGCGCGTGGATTTTGCCGGGAAGATCGCAGCCGAAATCGCCCACGAGATCAAGAACCCCCTCGCTGCCATGAGTGGCGCCGTCCAAATGCTGCAGAAGAACATGCAGAACAATTCAGTGGAAGGACGACTGATGCAGATCGTGGAGCGCGAAATCCAGCGGATCAACGAGCTCGTCATCGATTTTCTGTGGCTCGCCAAGGGAGCGCGGAAGCCTGAAAAAATCGAGCCCATAACCGTCTGCAGCGTGATCGATGAGATGCTGATGCTGCTCAAGACACGTCAAAAAGTCAACACAAGACAACGAGTGGATACCTTTTATGAGTGTTCGCCCGTGGTCGTCATGGATCCGCACCATTTCCGTCAAATCGTGTGGAACCTTTTGGTGAATGCGCTGGAGGCGATGCCGGAAGGGGGGGATCTCGTCGTTTCGGTCGCTCCCTGTAACGGAAGCGATTCTCAGAAGCGCGCGGAGGCCCGAATCGATGTGCGGGACTCGGGTTGCGGCATCCCTGAAGACGTTCGGGAGCGATTGTTCGAACCCTTCTTCACCACGAAAAAGAACGGCACAGGACTTGGGCTCAGCATCGTCTATCAGCTGGTTGAAACCGCACAGGGCAGGCTCCAGGTCTCCTCCAATGAACCCACCGGAACCACCTTTTCCCTCTTTTTTCCCACTGTCTGAATTTTTTGTACTTGCAAAAGCGTAGGCGACTGATTAAAAGCACTCATCGGAGGCGAGTGCTAATAATGCTCGGTTCCGGGCAGGGAATGTTCGCACCCCTTCGGTGTATTCTCTTCCCCACAAGTCGGTTCACGGCTTCTGCCCTCTGTTCCGAGGCTTGCCTCCAAGCAGTTCTGAATCAACCATTACGGGTTGAACGGTTATTCAAATCTAACCTTTTTTCCTTAACAAAGGAGTGGACCACATGAAGCTGAAACCGCTCAATGATCGTGTCGTCGTCAAACGCATTGAGGAAGAGGAAAAGACAGCCGGCGGGATCATCATTCCCGACACGGCCAAGGAGAAACCCATACAGGGTGAAGTGCTGGCCGTGGGTTCCGGGAAGCTGATGGAGGATGGCTCACGCCGTCCTTTGGACGTCAAGGCCGGTGACCGGGTGCTTTTCGGCAAATATGCCGGAACGGACATCAAGATTGAAGGGGATGAGCTCCTCATCATGCGCGAAGATGATATCCTCGCCGTAATCGAAAGCTAAATCCCAAAAGGGTTCATTGATACTTCAGCACCAGTCTAATTATGATTTTTCCTTGAACAGAATGGAGGAAGCCTGATGGCCAAACAACTGATCTACGATGTCAAAGCCCGTGAAGCTTTGCTCAAAGGTGTGAATACTCTTGCGGATGCAGTCAAGGTGACGCTTGGACCCAGGGGGCGCAATGTCGTCCTCGAAAAGAGCTTCGGCGGCCCCAATGTGACCAAGGACGGTGTGACCGTCGCCAAGGAAATCGAGCTGGAAGACAAGTTCGAAAACATGGGAGCCCAGATGGTTCGGGAAGTTGCCAGCAAGACCAGTGATGTCGCCGGTGACGGAACCACCACGGCCACCATTCTGGCCCAGTCGATCTATTTCGAAGGCTCCAAGCTTGTGGCTGCGGGGGCCAACCCCATGGCGCTGAAGCGCGGTATCGAGAAGGCCGTCGCGGTCGTGATCGATGAGCTCAAGAAGATCAGCAAGCCCACCAAGGATCAGAAGGAAATCGCTCAAGTTGGGACCATTTCCGCCAACAACGATCTCACCATCGGCAACATCATCGCCGAGGCCATGAACAAGGTGGGTAAGGAAGGCGTCATCACGGTCGAGGAAGCCAAAGGCATGGAGACCACCCTGGAAGTGGTGGAGGGCATGCAGTTCGACCGAGGCTACATCTCGCCCTACTTCGTGACGGATCCCGAGAAGATGGAAGTCATCCTCAACGAGCCGCTGATCCTGATCAACGAGAAGAAGATCAGCAACATGAAGGATCTTCTGCCCATTCTCGAGCAGATCGCCAAGATGGGGAAACCCCTCCTCATCATTGCAGAGGACGTCGAGGGCGAGGCCCTCGCCACCCTGGTGGTCAACAAGCTGCGTGGGACCCTGCAGGTTTGTGCGGTGAAGGCCCCCGGCTTCGGCGACAGAAGAAAGGCCATGCTCGAGGACATCGCCGTCCTGACCGGCGGCCAGGTCGTGAGTGAAGACAAGGGGATCAAGCTCGAAAACGTCGGGCTGAACGACCTCGGCAGAGCCAAGACCATTCGGCTCGACAAGGACAACACGACCATCGTCGACGGCGCGGGAGACCGCAAGGCGCTGGAAGGGCGCGTGCGCCAGATCAGGGCCCAGATCGATGAGACGACGAGCGACTACGACCGCGAAAAGCTGCAGGAGCGCCTGGCGAAGCTGGTTGGCGGCGTCGCGGTCATCAGCGTGGGTGCCGCCACCGAGACCGAAATGAAGGAGAAGAAGGCTCGCGTGGAAGATGCACTGAACGCCACGCGTGCAGCCGTTGAAGAGGGAATCGTCCCCGGCGGTGGAGTTGCCTACCTGCGCTGCATCCCGGCTCTCGCCGGCTTGAAGCTTGACGGCGACGAGAAGCTTGGGCTGAACATCATCAAGCGAGCCCTGGAAGAGCCTGCCCGCCAGATCGCCAACAATGCGGGCGAAGAGGGGTCCGTCATCGTCGAGAAGCTGAAAGGCGGTGAAGGATCCTTCGGTTACAACGCTGAAATCGGCGAATACGGAGATCTCATCGAGGCGGGTGTCATCGATCCGACCAAGGTGACCCGCTCCGCTCTTCAGAACGCTTCCAGCGTCTCAGCATTGATGCTCACCACCGAGTGCATGATCGCCGAGCTACCCAAGGAGAAGGATGCCATGCCTCCGATGGGCGGCATGCCGCCCGGAGGCGGAATGGGCGGAATGTACTAACCGCAGCTGAAATCGAGCGGGCCCGATTCCCCGTCGATACACCTTTCAGAGACGATGAATCGCTGATCCCATGACTTGCCAAAAACCCCTCTGTTCTCGATGATCGGGCAGAGGGGTTTTTTTGGGCGATCCTCCTCAGCTCATAACCGCTTGACTTGGATGGGAGGTGTGCTAAGAAAAAATCCTTTTTGCAGCAGTCTCGCCAGGTTGCTCAGCGGCCGGCACTCGATCATTCGAAAGGGGGACGGAAGGCATGGACTACAAGGACACTCTGAATCTACCCCAGACGGCCTTTCCCATGAAGGCGAATCTTTCCAAGAAGGAGCCGGAAATCCTCAGCAAATGGGAGGAGATGGGACTTTACGAGCAGTTGCGCGAGCAGAGTCAGCACCGCCCCCTCTACATTCTCCATGATGGTCCGCCCTATGCCAACGGACACATTCACCTGGGGACCGCCCTCAACAAGATCCTCAAGGACATGATCATCAAGAGCCGCCAGATGAGCGGCATGAATGCCGTTTACGTTCCGGGATGGGATTGCCACGGACTGCCCATCGAGCACCAGGTGGACAAGGAGCTCGGGGAGCGCAAGCGGACCATGACCCAGGGGGAAATCCGTCGGCACTGTCGCCGCTATGCGGAGCGTTTCATCGACATTCAGCGCAACGAATTCAAGCGGCTTGGTGTGCTGGGTGAGTGGGACAATCCGTATCTGACCATGTCTTTTGATTATGAGGCAACCATTGCGCGGGAGCTCGGGCGGTTTTTTGAATCGGGCAGCGTGGTTCGGAGCAAGAAGCCCATCTATTGGTGTGCGAGTTGCCGCACCGCTCTGGCGGAAGCGGAAGTCGAGTATCACGATCACGCGTCCCCCTCCATCTATGTCAAATTTGCCATGAATGCCGAGGGGGCGGCACGGTTCCCCGAGCTTAACTCAAAGCCGGTTTATGTGTTGATCTGGACGACGACTCCCTGGACCCTCCCGGCCAACCTGGCCATCACACTGCATCCCGACTTTGAATACGTGGCGGTGGATGTGGGAGACGAGATCTGGATTTTGGCCGAAGGCCTGATGGAGAGCTGCATGGAGGCTTTCCGGGTGGCTGGATACAGGACCGTTCGGAAGTTTTCCTCGGAGGAGCTCCAAGGGATCAACTGCCGACATCCCTTCATGGATCGGGATTCCGTGCTCATCCTCGGCTCCCATGTCACCCTGGATGTGGGCACGGGCTGCGTCCATACCGCCCCGGGCCACGGGCGTGAAGATTACGACATGGCGCTGGAGTATGGTCTGGAAGTCCTCTCTCCGGTGGATGACGACGGGAAGTTTACGGATGAAGTCCCGTTTTTCGCCGGCCAGTTCGTGTTCGACGCCAATGCTTCCGTCAACGCCAAGCTGAAGGAGACGGGAGCCCTGGTTTCCGAGGGGCGGATCTCCCACAGCTATCCCCACTGCTGGCGATGCAAGAATCCGGTGATCTTTCGAGCTACCGAGCAGTGGTTCATCTCCATGGATAAGCAGGGGCTTCGGCAGCATGCATTGGAGTGGATCGACAAGGTGGAATGGGTTCCGGGTTGGGGGCGGGATCGCATCCACAATATGATCGCCAACCGGCCCGATTGGTGTATCTCCCGCCAGAGATCCTGGGGTGTGCCCATCACGGTCTTCACCTGCCGGGACTGCGGGACCCTTCTGGCCAGCCGGGAAGTTTTCGAGAAGGTCGTTGCATTGTTCCAGAAGGATGGGGCCGATGTCTGGTTTGAAAAGCCCGCTGAGGAGCTGCTTCCAGACGGCTCACGGTGCGAGCAGTGCGGAGGGGCTCATTTCGAAAAAGAAATGGATATCCTGGACGTCTGGTTCGACTCAGGCGTCTCCCATGCCGCCGTGCTGGAACAGAGGCCTTACCTTCAGTGGCCGGCCGATCTCTATCTCGAGGGAAGCGATCAGCACCGGGGGTGGTTCCACTCTTCACTCCTGGCTTCCGTTGGCACCCGGAACAGGGCGCCCTACAAGGCCGTGCTCACCCATGGGTTCGTGGTGGACGGTCAAGGCCACAAGATGTCCAAATCCCTTGGAAATGTCATTGCCCCCGAGGAGATCATCAAGCAGTATGGTGCTGAAATCCTGAGACTGTGGGTCTCGGCTGAAGATTACCGGGACGACATCCGCATCTCCCCGGACATCCTGAAGCGTCTCACCGAAGCTTACCGTCGAATCCGCAACACGTGTCGGTTCCTTATGGGCAACCTCAGCGACTTTGATCCCGGCAGTGACTCGGTGGCCTACAATGAGATGCTGGAACTGGATCGCTTCGCCTTGCTCCAGCTTCAGGATCTCATTCAAAAGATCCGGACGGCCTACGAAAGGTTCGAATTCCATCGTGTCTATCATGCGCTCCACAATTATTGCGTGGTGGATCTGAGCGCCTTCTACCTCGATATCCTGAAAGACCGCTTGTACACGTCGGCGCGGGATGGCCTCATGCGGCGCTCTGCCCAGACGGCTGTTTGTCAGATTCTGACGACACTCCTCAAGCTGATGGCTCCCATTCTGTCTTTCACCGCAGAGGAGGCGTGGGGGTACCTGCCTCATCGCGATGGAGAATCGGTGCATTCCCAGTGCTTCCCCGACGTCGACGAAACCTTGCGGGATAGTGCCCTCAACGAACGGTGGACTGAAATCCTGACGCTCAAAGGGGAGGTGGCTCGAGCTCTCGAAGTCGCGAGGCAGGCCAAGATCATCGGTCATGCACTGGATGCCGAGGTGAAGCTGGCGCTTCCCCCGGAGGTCGCCGGGAGGCTTGCCGGTCAGGAGGAGCTCCTCCGAACGGCTTTCATTGTCTCCAAGGTCAGGTTTGTGGAAGGAACCCAGCTGAAGAACCCCTCGGAAGGCGTGGAGATGGGGGGGCTGCTCCTGGAAGTGGGGCCCGCACTCGGCGATAAATGCGACCGCTGCTGGGTCCGGACCGAGACGGTGGGTCGCTTTGAGGATCATCCCAAGATCTGCCACCGCTGCCACAGCGTCCTGGTTTGAGGCAGCCGATCGAACAAAAGTTGCCAGAGGTGTCGGGATCATGAAATTTCTGCTCGGGGTGGTCGGAGCGGCTGTTTTATTGGATCAGCTCACCAAGGTCCTGGTGGATCGACTCCTTCCAGTTTACAGTGTCAAGCCAATCATTCCGGGGCTCTTCAACCTGGTTCATGCCCGCAATACGGGTGCGGCGTTCAGCATCTTTGCCGGCGAGCCGACGGCTCTGAGAAGGATTCTCTTTGCGGGGCTCGCTCTGTTGGTCGTGGGAGTAATCTGCTATGCTTACATCAAACTGAAGCCAGAGGATACCTGGACGCGGTGGGCTTATGCGCTGATCTGCGGAGGGGCCATCGGGAACCTTGTGGACAGACTGAGGCTCGGCGAGGTCATCGATTTCCTGGACTTCTACATCGGGCCTTACCACTGGCCCGCCTTCAACGTCGCGGACAGCGCCATCACCATCGGGGCCTGCCTGCTGGCCATCAGCCTGTTCAAAACACAGAAGAACTGAGTCAGGAGGAAAGGCTCTGCTCGACGAGGGGCGAGCGCGGCCGCGGGTAATGTTGTTGAGTTAAGTCCCGAGCTCGGGGCGGGCGTGAAGCCCTCTCCGAGAGAAGATCGTTGCCACATGTCGTAGCCGCGGGCTTTATGCCCGCCCAAGAACCTGTCCGAAACCCCGAGCGCAACAACATTGGGGGAGCAGGTTTCCGAAAAGGTGAGAATACGTAGCCGCCATTGGCGCTTCAGGCGCCCCTCAGACGCCCCGCTTCACGTCGCCGTGGATGCGTTCGGTCTTCTTTGATCTGGATTGCCGTGCCGATGGAAGCTGGCATCCTCACTTCACCGTCTTCTTGAGTTTGACCAATATATTCTGAGGGACCATACGTTTCTCTCTCTTGTCCCAAAATTCCTGCTGAATCACGAGATGGTCGTTGAAGATCTCCGAGACGACTCCGTTGCGCTCACCAACAGGTGTCCCGACACTGACGATGTAACCCTTCCCCGAGGCATCTTCGATGACTGCCCTGCGGCCCAACGGACCCCACATGATCGCCTTGAGGCCTGCTTCGATTTCGCTGACTCTCATCCTCTGGAGCGGAGTTAACGGACGCTGGGGTTCCGGGGGTGGCGCCTCGAGATCTTCATCGCCGGCGGTTGGGGCTGCGGGCGGGGCCTCCTCCGCGGGCGCAATGAAGGGCTTGAAAGGATCGAGGAGAGCCTTGGGATTATAGGCAAACTGCGGCTGGAGCAACTCCTTCTGAACCTGGATGGCAGTGTCACTGGGAGCAGAACTGCGCGCACTGCCCATCGGTGCTGGAACCTGCGGAGCCGCCATCTCCTCAACTTTGGCTGGCTCCTCGG
>JBFYYO010000055.1:0-17476 GCA_041310025.1 Syntrophobacterales bacterium | reverse complement strand
TTTAGCCGGGATCCAGGTTTTTCTGTGGATTCCGGCTTGAAAACTGCCGGAATGACGACTCAAATGTTGAGCACTTTATTGTGCTGCCCTGTACTTAGCCCATGGCACCCTCCAGGCATGAACAATGAGCTTAAGTCAAAAGGATTGGCCCCCCTCAATGGGGGACTCTGAGCAACCGTGCGGCCATTTGCGCCCGGCTGTCCCGGGGATCGAGCGCCGGCGCTCACTCCTGGTGCTGCTTGCCGTCGCGATGATTGCCGGAGCCCCATTAACCACCCCCGGGCCGGGCTGGATGATGGCAGCTCACGCCCAGGTCGGCGCTGACGACGAGACGGCCGAATACACGGCGGAAGACGCCTCCGATGAGGACATGTACCTGCACACGGTGCAGTGGCCGGGCGAGACGCTTGCGCTCATCGCCGAATGGTACACCGGGGATTCACGAAACTGGACGATTCTTTCGGATTTCAATGCCGGCTACGGATCGGATGCGGTCCGGGTCCACGAGGTGATCCTGATCCCGAAGTTCCTCCTCATCACGACGACCCCCCTGCCGCGCAGCTTCGTGGCCCCCACTCCCCAGCCGGAGGGGCCGCGGCTCCCCCCCCGCAAAACCGTTCAGCGCCCGAAAAACAAGCCGAAGCCCCGCGTGAAGAAGGAAGCCGATCAGAGAGCCAGGCCTGAGCGCGCGCCCGCCCCCGCTCCCGCCCCTGAAACCGAGACTCTGGAGCTCTTCGGCCCCAAGGAGTAGCCAGCCACTGACTCATTGCCCGCAACCATGGAAAAAGCCAAAATCTCTTGATCGCTTTGTGTATAATATTCGTCAAACTTGGGTTCAATATTGTGGAGTCTGGAGGTGGCAAATGGATAGCGGATTGTATGAGCAGGATTTCTACGCCTGGGCCAAACGGAACTCCGAGCTCTTGAGGGCCGGCCGGTTTTCGGAGGTCGATGTGGACAACCTTGTAGAGGAACTGGAGTCGATGGGGAGAAGCGAGAAACGGGCTTTGGTCGCCCGGATGGCAGTCCTGATGGCCCATCTGCTCAAGTGGCGATATCAACCGGCGCTCAGATCCAACAGCTGGAAATACACCATCAAAGAGCAAAGAAGAAAAGTTGGTAAGATTCTGGAGGACAGTCCCAGCCTCAAACATCAAATGAAAGCTTTGTTCTCGGAAGCGTACGAGGACGCAATCCTGCTTACAGCGAAGGATACCGGACTGACCGAAGAGGATTTCCCCTCCCAGTGCCCATACACTTTGGACCGGGTTATGGACGATACCTTCTGGCCCGAATGATCCCTTGAAAACGGAATGGCACTCCTCTCCGTGACCTTCGTGCTCTTCGCGCTGAACGCCCTGTTCTCTTCCGCCCCCGCCTGTCACCAGCCGTCGCTCAGGAGATTCATCAGATACTGGCCGTAGCCGTTCTTGAGCATGGGCTCGGCAAGCTTTTTCAGCTGGTCGGCGTCGATGTAGCCCATGCGGTAGGCCACCTCCTCGACGCAGGAGACCTTGAGCCCCTGCCGCTTCTCCAGGGTTTCCACGAAGGCGCCCGCCTCCATCAGGGAATCGTGGGTTCCCGTATCCAGCCATGCAAAGCCTCTCCCCAGAAGCTCCACCCGGAGCTCCCCGCGCCGCAGGTATTCGAGGTTGACGTCGGTGATCTCGAGCTCGCCGCGTGCCGACGGCTTGAGGCTCCCGGCGATTTCGATCACCCGGTTGTCATAGAAATACAGACCGGGGACGGCATAGGGGGATTTGGGCCGCGCAGGCTTTTCCTCGATGCTGACAACGCGACACTGATCGTCGAACTCCACTACCCCGTAGCGCTCGGGGTCCCGCACCCAGTAGCCGAAGACGACGGCCCCGCTCTCGAAAGCCGCCGCCTGCCTGAGTGTCTCCTGAAAGCCGTGGCCATAGAAAATGTTGTCGCCGAGGATCAGGGAGACGCGGTCCCCGCCGATGAAGGGCTCCCCGATGATGAAGGCCTGCGCCAATCCTCCCGGGTGGGGCTGCTCGGCATACGAAAAACTCACCCCCCACTGGCTTCCGTCATCGAGCAGGGTCTGAAAGCGCGGGAGGTCCGTTGGGGTGGAAATGACCAGGATGTCCCGGATGCCGGCCAGCATGAGCACCGACAGCGGGTAATAGACCATGGGCTTGTCGTAGACCGGAAGCAGCTGCTTGCTCACCACCCGCGTGATGGGGTGGAGCCGGGTCCCGGAGCCTCCGGCCAGGATGATGCCTTTGAGCCCGCGTGGTAGCTCCGCCGGCCTCAGACTGCCGCAGGCGCTGCCTGTAGCTGAATTGCTCATGCGCAAACCTTTCAAAAAGAGAAAACCATTTCACCGCAAAGGCGCAAAGAGCGCAAAGAAAACAAATCCCTGGGATTTAAACCTTTGCGTCCTTTGCGCCTTTGCGGTGAGATCCGAGTCTTTGGCTTCATCGGCTCAAGACGCACCATACTGCTTTTGAATCCATTCGCGGTACTCGCCCGTTTGGATCGCACTCACCCAATCGGCGTTCTCGAGGTACCAGTGAATCGTCTTTCTGAGGCCGGTCTCGAAGGTCTCTTCCGGCCGCCAGCCGAGCTCGCTCTGGATCTTGGCGGCATCGATGGCGTAGCGGCGGTCGTGTCCGGGGCGGTCCTTGACGAACGTGATGAGGGACGAGTGCGGCCTGTGGGGAGATTGGGGCCGGAGCTGGTCCATGAGGCCGCAAACGGAGTGCACCACCTCCATGTTGGTGAGCTCGCACTCGCCTCCGATGTTGTAGGTCTCCCCCGGGCGCCCCTTGAGCAGCACCTGCTCGATGGCCGCACAGTGGTCCTCGACGTAGAGCCAGTCCCGGATGTTCAGCCCATCCCCGTAGACCGGGAGCGGCTTCCCGTTCAGGGCGTTCAGGATCATGAGGGGGATGAGCTTTTCCGGGAACTGCCTCGGGCCGTAGTTGTTCGAGCAGTTGGTCGTGAGGGTCGGGAGGCCGAAGGTGTGGTGGTACGCCCGAACCAGGTGGTCGGCAGAGGCCTTGGAGGCCGAATAGGGGCTGTTGGGCGCGTACGGGGTGCGCTCGCTGAAAGCCGGGTCTCCAGGGCCGAGGGAGCCGTAGACCTCGTCCGTCGACACATGCAGGAACCGGAAAGCGCTGCGCTCGGGATCAGCCAGGCCCTGCCAGTACCGGAGGGACTCTCTCAGCAGGGAAAACGTCCCGACGACGTTGGTCTGGATGAAAGGGTCGGGGCCGTCGATGGAGCGGTCCACGTGGCTTTCGGCCGCGAAGTTGACCACGGCGTCCGGTCGGTAGCGGGTCAGAAGCCCCCGGAACAGCTCAGGATCCCCGATGTCGCCCCGCACGAAGACATGATCCGCGTCGCCCTGCAGTGCATCCAGGTTGCCGACATTCCCGGCATAGGTCAGAAGATCGAGGTTGATGACACGGGCCACGCCGCGCGAGCGCACCCTCAGGACAAAATTCGAGCCGATGAATCCGGCTCCCCCCGTTACCACCCAGGTCTTCACGGTTTGACACCCTCCCCAGTCGTTTTCCTGACGTCTTTCGCTGCGAGCTCAGCGCCTCTGCGGCGACATAAAAGGAAACCCCGTTCAGCTGGAGGGGGATAGCTGAACGGGGCCAGGAGGGGTTAGGAGAAGGCGACATGCTGTCGACCTTACGAGATGATAGTAACCATCCCCTTCCAGGAATTCAATACCCCCTCTCCGGATTCCCGTAAGCCGCCCTGTCTCCACAACAAACCATTACACCTCCAAGGCGCAAAGGTCGCCAGGGAGGATCTGAAATAAATGAAAAAACGGCTTCTTTGCGTCCTTCGCGCCTTGGCGGTGAGATCCCCAGGGTCTCTCGGAGAGCTGCTCCCCGCGAGGATCACACCTTGACGGTGTGCACCCACCCGAAGGGGTCTTCCTTTTCACCGTACTGGATGGCCACGATTTCGTCGTAGAACTTCTGCGAGAGATCGCCGACACCGCCGTTCCCGATCCGGAAGCTCTCCTCCTTGTAGCTGATGGCTCCCACGGGCGAAACCACGGCCGCCGTCCCGGTGCCGAACACCTCTTTCATGGCTCCCGACTCAATGGCGCCGATGACCTCGTCGATGCTGATCATGCGCTCATGGAGCGTGATCCCCCAGTGATTCGCCATCTGGATGACCGAGTCGCGGGTGACGCCGGGCAGGATGGAGCCGGTCAGCGGGGGCGTCACCAGCTCGTCCCCGATTCTGAAGAAGATGTTCATGGTGCCCACTTCCTCGATGTAGCGGCGCTCCACCGCATCGAGCCACAGCACCTGTGTGAACCCCTTCTTCTTGGCCATCTCTGCGGCGTAGAGGCTCGCCGCATAGTTGGCCATGGTCTTGGACTCGCCGACGCCGCCTCTCACGGCCCGCACGTATTCATCCGACACGTAGATGGTGATGGGGTTGAAGCCCTCGGGGTAGTACGCCCCCACGGGTCCCGTGATGATGAAATAGATGTATTCGTTGGCCGGCCGCACTCCGAGAGCGGGCTCGCTCGCGATCATGGTCGGACGGATGTAAAGGGACGACCCGATGCTGTGCGGCACCCAGTCCACATCATGCTTCAGAAGGGTCTCGATGGCCTTGATCTGAAAATCCACCTCGATTTCCGGCATGCACATGCGTCGGGCGGACCGGTTCAACCGCTCACAGTTCTTGGCCGGACGGAAGAGGGTGATCCTGCCGTCCCTGCAGCGGTAGGCTTTGAGACCCTCGAAGATCCCCTGCCCGTAGTGGAGCACCATGGCCGCCGGGTCCATGGCCATGGACTGATAGGGGACGACCCGCGGATCGATCCAGCCCTTCCCTGCGACGTAATTCATCATGAACATGTGATCGCTGAACGTCTTTCCAAAAATGAGCTTGCTCTCGTCCGCAGGTTTCGGACGGCGCCTGGCGGCGTCCGCGGGCTCGATTTTGATCTCCATTTCAAAGCCTCCGGTTACAAAAACACAGGTTTCGGGTTCCCCAAAATTCCCTCACCGCAAAGGCGCAAAGCACGCGAAGGAAAACCAAAAAACTATAAAGAGGTCTTCTTTGCGTCCTTTGCGCCTTTGCGGTGCAAGATCTTGCCTTTCAAGGCAAGCTCTTAAAACAATACCCCATCGACTTCCAGAAAAATCTCACTGCAGCGTGAACCGGGGCGACCTCAGAAACCGGCTGATCTGGCGGCTGTAGTCCTGCACCAGGAGGCGGTTTCCCGCGTCGGTATAGCACTCTTGCCCCTTCTCCTTGCCCTTGTCCTCCTCCAGCTTCTTTTCGATGACCCCCCGCTCCAGGTAATAGTTCAGGGCGTTGCCGAACATGATCTTGGAGACCGATTCCGGCCGCTCGATGAGCTCGAGCTTCAGCGTTTTCTGGCCCAGGTTGAAGACCTTCTTCATGAAGTCTTTTTCGGTGTACGGCTTCTTCTGCAGATACCGGAACGCCCGAAGCACCAGCCAGTAGCCTTCGAAATAGCTCCTGAGAAGCCCATGGAAGGCATGGGCCGTCCGAAGCCCGCCGTGGGAGAGGATGAAGGGCTGGTCGCTTTCCCCGAGCCGATGCAGCCAGTCCCTGTGCTCGAAGATCCTGAGCACGCTCCCAACCAGCTCCTCGTCGTCCAGCTCGATGTCATAGACGAACTCGTACTTGAAGAAGTTCTTCATGAACGCCACATCTTCCAGGATCTGGGCAATGCTGAACCGGAACGTCTGCTGGGCCAGGATCGACGTCGCCACGTAGGCAGCCGGAAGCAGGAAGTGGATGATGTTGTTCTTGTAGTACTCGAGGGTCAGCCGCTTCCCGTCGTCGATGGTGAAGACCTCCTCCTCCAGGTCGTCGTCCTCGTCTTTCAGCTTGCCGATGACCTTGCTGCGCTCAAAATCCGAGAGGGTTTCGTTCACCGTGAGCTCGTAGTTGCGCAGGGTCTTGGAGAGCTCGATGGACTGGTCCGTCAGGTAGGTATGGAACTGTCGGCAGACGTCCTGGAACTCCGCCATGGTCACCCCGCCCCGCGATGCCGAGAGCAGGGCCGAAGCCACCAGGGCGTGGGGCGTCACCAGCGACGACTGGTTGATTCTGTTGATGACGCGATAGGCGAAGTCCCGGTACATGGCGTGGCGATCCCGCGGGCGGAGCTTCGAGACATCCAGGTTGCGCCGTTCGATGTAGCGCTGGTACGACATGGGCTCGGCAAACTGCACGTAAACCCTTCCGTAGCGCTTCTTCAGGAACCGGCGCGCCCGAACCAGCTGCCCGATGCTCTCGTCCTCCTTGGCGCCCCCCGACACCTCCTTGGCGTAGGCATCCTCCTCGGGGATCCGGTCGTAGCAGATGGAGGTCGGCACGAACACCAGGTCCTCGCAGAACCCCTCCTCCACGGCCTGCAGGAGAATGGCCAGCAAGCCGAGCTTGGGCAGGACCATCTTGCCGGTTCGGCTCCGCCCCCCCTCGATGAAGAACTCGATATTGTGCCCGAGCTGCACCATCGTCTTGACGTACAGGGAGAAGACCTCCGCGTAGAACTTCTGCCCCTTGAAGCTCCGCCGGATGAAGAAGGCCCCCCCGCGCCTGAAGATGGCTCCGAGCGGCCAGAAAGCCAGGTTCTTTCCCGCAGCGATGAACGGAGTGTACAGGCTGTTGTCGAACAGGATGAACGAGAGAATCAGGTAGTCGATGTGGCTCTTGTGGCACGGGATGTAGACGATGGTATTGTTGCGCGAGGCGTTCTTCACGCGGGCGAGGCTCTCCATGTCCACTTCAACGCCGTCGAAAAGATTGTTCCACATCCACTTGAGGATGCTCTCGCCCACCCGGATCAGCGTATAGTTGTAGTCCGCGGCGATCTCTTCCAGGTAGTGGTCCGCCTCTGCCCGGATCTTCCACATCTCCTGCTTGGACGAGCGGGCGCGGCGCTGCATGAAGGTCTCGAGCCGCGGATGGTTGAGGATGATTTCCTTGAGCTCGAGCTTGCTCTTGAGGGTCGGTCCCACGATGGCCCGTCGGATCTTGTCGACGGAATCGATGAGCTCGCGCCGCAGTTGAAAAACCTGCTTGCGGCGCTCTGAGAGCCTCTCGGAGAGCTCCGGGAGCACCTCCTGAAGATTGAGGGCCTCACCGGCTTCCAGTACGGTCAGGGAAGCCCCCTGGACCAGCCGCCACCATTTCCTCAGAACACCGGCCCTCTCGCGCGGTCCGCGGAACACCTGCTGCAAACCGCGGCGCTCCCGGTCGGGACTTCGGCTGTAGAGCAGCACCAGCGGGACCACAAAGATCGGCTTTTCCATCTGGCTCTGGATGTCGACCAGGTGCTCCAGCGGATCGTTTCCCACCCGGATCGCCCGCTCGTAGTAACCCCGCTTCCCCACGAGAAAGAAAAGCCCCGAATGCCCCTCCTGGATCTTCCGGCGGTAGTAGCCGTCCGCGTAAGGGTCCGGCAGCCCCTGCATCCGAATGGCGCGATAGAGATGGTAGGCCATGAGCCTGACCGCGTAGAACCTGGGCTGCCAGAAGTAGGGATGCAGGTCGAAGAGGAAAGTGGGCTTGGGGAGCCCCAGCTGATAGAGGCGCAGGTTGAGATAGATGAAGTCAAACTGCGAGCGGTATTCGGCAGCGTAGACCACCGTTCCTTGCTGAGCCAGTGATTCGAGCTGCTTTTGCTCGTCTTCGGGCATGGACGTCTTGGTGATGAAGCGCTCGAAAACGCTCCGCAGCAGGAAGGTGGGGCGCTCACCCACCGAATAACCGTAGGGGTCGCCCGAAATCGTGAGCCCCTTGGCTTCCTTCTCCCTTTGCCAGAACTTCCACATGATCCGTCGCACCTTCCTGCAGACATCGGTATTTCGGGCAGGAGCCGCCACCGGCAGATCAGCGCAGCTCCATGGATATTCAGATCAGCTCGAGCGTGTCTCACCCCCAACGGCAGGCACCGGCAAGCCCGCCCCATTTCATCAGAAAACAGAATTGTTGAATTTAGCAGATTTGTGATAGGAATCCCAAAGAATTTATAGAGGTTCCCTGGCCCCTTCGTGCTCTTCGTGCCCTTCACGGTGAACGGCAAAAAGGAGGAAGCTGCAGCGTGCTCCATGAATTGACGGTCCATAACTTCGCCATCATCCGGGACCTGGAGATCAGCTTCAGGGACGGGTTGAATGTCCTATCCGGGGAGACGGGAGCAGGAAAATCCATCCTCATCGGCGCGGTGAACCTGATCCTCGGCAGCCGGGCGTCCCAGGAGATGATTCGAACCGGCACCCAGGAAGCCTCCGTCGAAGCCAGCTTCCTCTTTTCTGATGATCCGGCCGCTCAGACCCGCCGGCTGGAGGCCCAGGGACTGGAGCCCGGTGAGAACCTCACCATCCGCCGCAGCATCAACAGGAGCGGGAAGAACCGCATCTTCGTCAACGACCAGTCGGTCAGCCTGCAGCAGCTCCAGTCCCTGGCACGGGGGCTCATTTCCATCTCCGGCCAGCACGAGCACCAGCTCCTCCTGGATACCACCCTCCACCTGGAGCTTCTCGACACCTACGGCGGTCTGGAATCCGAAGGCAGCCGCGTGCGGGAGGTTTTTGCACAATGGACGGCGGTTCAGGACGAGCTCAAACGGCTCATGCGAACCCGGAAGGAGCGGGCCGAAAAGCTGGATTACATGAGGTTTCAGCTCCAGGAGCTCGAGGCCGCCAGGCTCATCCCCGGCGAAGACGTCGACCTCGAGCAGGAACGGAACCTCCTGCGGCATGCGGCCACCCTGAGGGAGGCCGCCGAACGGGCCAACCAGACTCTGTATGCCGGCCGCGGGACCATCCTCGAGCAGCTTGCCGGGGTCGAAAAGGACATGGAAACCCTCCTCAGGATCGACCCTTCGCTGGACCCGCTCACGGTCCACCTCCAGGAGGCGAGGATCCATCTCGAGGAGCTGGCTCACGGAATCCAGCAGTACGCCCACCGGGTCACCGTGGACCCCCAGAGGCTTTCTGGGGTGGAGGAGCGGCTCACGCAGCTTCAGCGGCTGGGGAAGAAATACGGCGGGAGCCTCGATGCCATGCTGCAGCGCCAGCAGGAGCTCAAACGGGAGCTCTCCGGCGAAGAGGACGTGGACCTCCGGGAGGACAGTCTCAAGAAAGCTCTCGACGCATTGCGGGAGCGCTACCTGGCCGAGGCGGCGGTCCTTTCGGAGAGGCGGCACGAGGCGGCCCGCCATCTCGAAACCGAAGTGCAGGGCGTGCTGGGCTCCCTCGACATGATCAAGGCGCGCTTCGAAGCCCGGTTCGAGGACGTCCCGGCGGGGGCGGAGGCCGGGGCTCACGATCCCCCCTTCACGGCGAACGGCATCGATCGCGTGGAGTTTCTCCTCTCGGCCAACCCGGGAGAGGATCTGAAGCCTCTCGCCAAGGTGGCCTCAGGGGGTGAGCTTTCCCGAATCCTCCTGGCGCTCAAAAGCCTTCTCGGACGGAAGGGAGAGGCCGAGACCCTCGTTTTCGACGAGGTGGACGCCGGCATCGGAGGGCGCATCGCCGAACTGGTGGGGTTGCAGCTCAAGCGGCTCGCTGCAAGACAGCAGGTCATCTGCATCACCCACCTCCCCCAGATCGCCTGCTACGGAGAGCATCATTACCGGGTGGCCAAGGAGAGCCGAAACGAGCAGACGTTCACCCGAATCCGCCTCCTCAACCGCGATGAGCGGATCGACGAGCTTTCCCGCATGCTGGGCGGCATCGCCATTTCCGACACCACCCGCGCCCACGCCGAGGAGATCCTCCGGCGGGGGGAGAAGGGGGGGTAAGGTGGTGGTGGTGGTGGTGGTTTCAAGTCTCAGGTTTCAAGTTTAAAGTTTCGAGACTTGAGACTCAGTTCTTCAGCATTTCTCTGCGCCTCTGCGTCTCCGCGCGAGTCAAAAATCAGAAAGGTTTCAGCCCAGACGGGCATAAACGCCCACCGCCCCATCCAGTTTCAGATGAGCCCGTCGTCCAGCATCTTCCCCAGGACGGCGTAGAGATCGAGCCCGGCCTGCCGAAAGCCTTCCAGGCCGTACACCATGTTCGCTTCCAGGATGAAGTATCGGCCGGCGACCCGGCAGATGTCCATGCCGACCTCGTCGAAGGAGCATTTTCGAGCCACGTCCGCTGCGAACTGAAGCCCTTCCGCAGGAATGTTCTCGAAGGAGATGGTCGCGCCACGGGCGACATTGTCCCTGAATTCACCCGGGCGGCGGATTCGCCAGTAGGCATGCACCACCCGGGCCCCGATCACGACCACCCGGAGATCCCGGTCGATGGGGAGGTATTCCTGGATGTAGGCCGGTCGGTGGTGATCGAGATAGTCCTGCAGCCCCTGGTCGCTCTCAATCAGGAAGACCCCCTTCCCTTTGGACGACCCGACGGGTGTTTTGGCCACGAAAGGATGGGGAAAGACGTCTTTGATGCGTTCCAATCGATTGCGGCCATAGAAGAGCCGGGTTCGGGGGTGGGGGATTTCGAGCAGCTGGAAGAGCTGGGTCTGGAGGATCTTGTTTCCCATGAACCGGTAATAGTTGCGTGGAAAGATCTCCTTGCCGAGGCTCCCGCAGAGCTCGTCGTAGAGGACGCTGGGATAATACATGCGGGTGGCCTTCTTGAAGGCCTCCCGGACCTCGACGGGGTAGTCCTCCCAGTTGCTCATGACACCCACGGGCTGAACGCTGCGGGATGCCCGGGCGCGCCTCCCCATGGCCATTCGGCTCACAGGACGAGGAGGACGCCTGCCGCCTCCCGGTTTCTCAATTCCCTGCATGATCCCTCACCTTCTGCAGCATCTGCCAGGCTGCACGATCCAGGCGATTCGTGCTTGCGTTCCGATCGCATCCCCTTCGAATAGCTCGGTGTTTCAGGAATAATGGATTCGTTCAGCCAAAGCGAGGAGAAACAGGAAAGCGTTTGACAGGTCATCCCACTTCGCGGTAGCAGAGGTTCCGCAGAATCGCTGAGCTGAGTGCAGGAAGAGATGAATGGGCCATGACGATCAAAATTTTTACCATGGGCGGCACCATCGACAAGATCTACTTCGATGATCTCAGTACCTACGAGGTGGGGGAGCCTCAGGTGGCTGATATCCTGAGGGAAGCCAGGGTCCATCTCGACTGTGATGTCGAAGAAGTGATGCGCAAAGACAGCCTGCACATGACGGAAGAAGACCGCCTCCTCTTGCGCCGGCGCATCGAGGCGAATCCCCACAGGCGGGTTCTGGTCACCCACGGGACCGACACCATGGTGGAAACCGCCCGCTATCTCAAGAACCTCGGGGACAAGGTGATCGTGCTGACGGGATCTCTCACCCCCGCCCGCTTCAAGAAGAGCGATGCCCCATTCAATGTCGGCTGCGCCATCGGCGCACTGCAGGCCCTGGAGCCCGGGGTCTACATCGCCATGAGCGGCCGCGTGCTTCCCGCCGACAAGGTCGCCAAGAATCGCGAAGCCGGCCGGTTCGAAGAAGCACCGGGGACGACTGAACGCTGATGACGGGTTGAAAATGCATGGCTGAACAAAGAGAGAAGCAGTTCGATCCCAGGATGCATTCGGCCGAGCACATCGTGAACCAGACGATGGCCCGCATGTTCGGATGCGGCCGGTGCTTCAGCGCCCACATCGAAAAGAAGAAATCCAAGCTGGACTACCTCTTCGATCGTCCCCTGGGGGATGAGGAGGTGCAGGAGCTCGAAAACCGGGTGAACGGGATCATCGAGGCAGCGCTTCCCGTGACCGAGGATTTCGTGGACCGGGACGAGGCGCAGCGGCAGTTCAGCCTCGAGCGCCTTCCGGAAGATGCCGGGGATCGAATCCGCATCATCCGCATCGGCGACTACGACGCCTGTCCGTGCATCGGCCCCCATGTGGCCTCAACAGCTGAGATCGGCAGGCTCCGGATCATCTCGACCAGCTTCGAGGACGGGCAGCTGCGCATCCGCTACAAGCTCGCAGCCACCAAGCCATGACTCGCCCGAAAGCCGGGGTCAAAGTCCAGTGAGATACCAGGCGGTCCGGCCATGAATTCAGCCGCAACGGAATCCGAAGGCCGGGAGGGCTTGAAGGGGTTTCTCTGCGCTCTTTCGGCCTTCCTCATCTGGGGGCTGAGCCCCCTTTACTGGAAGACCCTGCAGGGTGTTCCGGCCTTCGAGATCGTCCTTCACCGGGTCGTGTGGTCGTTCCTGTTCCTTCTCCCCATTCTCGTCGTTCAGAAGCGCACCGGGGAATTCCTCTCGGTCATGAGAAATCCCGGGGTGCTGGCCACGCTTCTGGCCACAACGCTCCTGGTGGCGGTCAACTGGCTGATCTTCATCTGGTCCGTCAACAGCGGTCGGGTGCTGCAGGCAAGCCTCGGCTACTACATCAACCCGCTTTTCAGTGTTCTGCTGGGGGTCGTCATCCTGAAAGAGCGGCTGCGCCGCGCCCAGGTGCTCGCCGTGCTCCTGGCGGCGGCCGGAGTCCTCTATCTGACCATCGGTCTGGGACAGTTCCCCTGGATCGCCCTTACGCTGGCCTTCACTTTCGGGCTGTACGGCCTCGTTCGGAAGATCGCCCCCGTGAGCGCCCTGGTGGGACTCACGGTGGAAACGCTGCTCATGCTGCCGCCCTCTCTCGGCTACCTGGGCACTCTCTATTTCGACGGTCGGGGGGCATTTTTCCACATCAGCCCGGGCATCGACCTCCTGCTCATGGCCTCCGCCCTCGCCACCGCCCTTCCCCTTCTCCTCTTCAACCTGGGGACCCGAATCCTGCACCTTTCCACCATCGGGTTCATGCAGTACATCGTCCCCAGCTGCTTTTTCCTCTTCGCCGTCTTCGTCTTTCGCGAGCCCATCTCATCGGTGCAGCTCTGGACCTTCGCCCTCATCTGGTCCGCCCTCGCCCTCTACACCATTGACTCGATGCTGCTGCATAGAAAGGTCGTCGCTCCCTGGCAAGCAGCCTCCAGGAAACGCCCCGAACGGAACCACCGAGGCCGTTGACTTTTGAACGCCGTTTTCTATAATGACCACCTGGTCATCATGGGAGATGGGATACGACGCATGGAGCCACGCGAGGTCTTCAGGAAACTCGAGTCGGACAAACAGCAGCGCATTCTGGATGCGGCCATCGAGGAGTTCGCCGACCAGGGCTACAAGCAGGCCAGCGTCAACCGCATGGTGCAGAAGCTTGGGATCGCCAAGGGCTCCATCTTCCAATACTTCGGAACCAAGGAGGGGTTGTTCGGCTTCATCTTCGACCAGGCCGTCGAGCTGGTGCGGCGGTCCCTGAGACGGGTGAAGCAGGAGACGGCCGAGGCCGACTTCTTCGAGCGCATCCGCCGCAGTCTGATCCAGGGCGTTCGTTTCATCGACGAGCATCCCCGCGTCTACCGGATCTACCTCAAAATGATCTTCCAGGAGGACTTCCCTTTGCGGGCGCAGTTCCTGCAAAAAGTCCACCTGTTTTCCGCGGAATACCTCCAGCCGCTGGTGGAGGCGGGCATGGAGCGCGGAGAGCTGCGCGGAGACCTGGATGTCAAGACGACGGTCTTCTTCCTGGATGCGCTCATGGATCGTTTCCTGCAAGCCTATTGCGTATCGTTCCTGGATGCCGGAGCCGGGTTTTACCGGGCTCCGGCCCACGAAATCGAGCGTCGCGTGGATGAACTGGTGAACCTGCTCCGACATGGGCTCGCGAGCGGGAAAGAGCATTGAACGATTCAACCGAGAGCTGCCGACACAGTGGATACCAAACTTTTTAAGGAACTGGGCCTGGAGGACATTCACGGGAAAATCCAGGCGGGTGAGCGGATCAGCGTCGAGGAGGGCGAGCGGCTGTTCGCCTGCCCCAATGTCCTGGCGGTGGGGTCCCTGGCCCACCTGGTGCGCCGGAGGATGCACGGCGATGCGGCCTATTACGTCGTGAACCAGCACATCAACTACTCCAACGTCTGTGTGAACGGATGCCGTTTCTGCGCCTTCGGCCGCAAGAAGGGCGATTCCCTGGCGTTTGAGCTGAACGTGGATGACATTCTGAACAAGGTCAAAGCCCGCACCGACGACCCCATCACCGAGGTGCACATCGTGGGGGGTTGTCACCCGGACCTGCCCTTCAGCTTCTATGAAGAGGCCCTGAGGCGCATCAAGACGCTCCGCCCGGAGATCCGCATCAAGGCCTTCACAGCCGTTGAGATCGCCCATTTCGCAAAGCTTGAAGGCATCAGCACGCGCGAAGTCCTCACCCGGCTCAAGGCTGCGGGGCTCGACATGCTTCCGGGCGGGGGAGCGGAAGTCTTCAGCACGCGCATTCGCGCCCTGCTCTGCCCGGAGAAGCTGAGCGGTCAGGGTTGGCTCGACGTCGCTCGCGAAGCGCATCAAATGGGGATCAAGACCAACGCCACCATGCTGTACGGCCACCTCGAGACGGAGCGGGAGCGGATCGAGCACCTGGACGCCCTGCGTCGGCTCCAGGATGAAACCGGTGGGCTGGTTTGCTTCATCCCCCTCCCCTTCCAGCCGGCCAACACTCAAATCAAGGATGCGCAGCCCACGACCGGGGTGGAAGATCTCAAGACCATGGCCGTGAGCCGGCTCATGCTGGACAACGTGCCCCACATCAAAGCCTACTGGGTGATGCTCACGGTGAAGCTCGCGCAGGTGGCTCTCTATTTCGGCGCCGACGACTTCGACGGCACCGTCATCGAGGAGAAGATCGGCCACATGGCAGGCGCCGAATCGGAACAGGCCCTGACACGGAGAAAGCTCGAGCGCATCATCCGGGAGGGCGGCTTCAGGCCGGTGGAGCGGGATTGTTTTTTCAATGCGGTGAAACGCGGGTGAGATGAGGAAAAGCTTCATTCACCACGAAGGACGCGAAGAGCGCGAAGGAACGATGGAAACGGGAAGATTACTGGAGAAGGCTGCCCTCGGGGAGCGGCTCAGCATCGACGAGGCGGCGGACATCTACGGGCAGGCGGACTTCTTCGGGCTCGGGCAGGCGGCCCATTCCCTTCGCCTGAGAAAGCATCCGGACCCCGTCGTCACCTATGTCGTGGACCGCAACATCAACTACTCGAACATCTGCGTGTGTGGATGCCGCTTCTGCGCCTTTTTCCGTGCTCCGGACCAGGAAGGGGGTTACGTGCTCTCGCGGGAGGATCTGGCCGGAAAGATCGAGGAGACCCTGGGGCTCGGCGGAACCCAGATCCTCATGCAGGGAGGCCACCATCCGACGCTGCCCCTTTCCTTCTACGAGGAGATGCTCCGGTTCATCAAGGACCGGTATCCCATCCACATCCACGCTTTTTCGCCTCCCGAGATCGTCCATTTCGCCAGGTTGGAGGGGGTTGACGTCGGCACGGTCATTGATCGTCTCAGGGCCGCGGGGCTGGATTCCATTCCCGGTGGCGGAGCCGAAATCCTCGTGGACTCGGTCCGAAAGGCCGTCTCTCCGAACAAGTGCTCCGCCTCCGAATGGCTCGGCGTCATGGAGGAGGCTCACCGCCAGGGGATGCGCACAACGGCCACCATGATGTTCGGGCACGAGGAGGAGCCGTGTCATCGACTGGAGCACCTGCTGGCCCTGCGCGAGCTCCAGGACCGCACGGGCGGCTTCACGGCCTTCATTCCCTGGGCTTTCCAGCCCGGAAACACCTCCATCCGCCGGTCCCCCGAGACCGCCGTTTCCTACCTGCGGCTTCTGGCCGTTTCGCGGCTCGTTCTCGACAATTTCGACAACGTGCAGGCCTCCTGGGTCACCATGGGGCCGAAGGTCGCGCAGCTGGCCCTCCAGTTCGGCGCCAACGACTTCGGCTCCACCATGATCGAGGAAAACGTCGTGGCCGCGGCGGGGGTCCACTTTCGGCTGTCGGTCCGGGAGATCCGACGGATCATCGAGGCCGCCGGTTTCAAGCCGCGGCAGCGCACCATGGCCTACGGGCCGGTGGAGGAGTCCGATCGTGACCAGAGCTGAGTCCATGATGCTGCATCGTGCCGCCTGGCTGGTGCCCGTGAGCGCTCCTTCCATCGAGAACGGGGCGGTGCTCGTGCAGGGAGAGCGCATCGTCGCCACCGGAGAATATTCGAAGGTCAAGGAAATGGCCCCCGTCGGGGTCCTCGAGATAGACCACGGGACCGCCGCCCTGCTCCCGGGTCTGGTGAACGCTCACACGCACCTGGAGCTCACCGGCTTCGAAGGCCTGATCCCGCTGCCTCAACCGGGATTCCCGGCATGGCTCAGGAAGGTCTTTGAGCACAGGTCCGCCTTCAACATCGATTCCATGTGCGAAAGCGTCGTCCGCGGGCTGGACAGACTGGCCGCAAACGGGACCGCCCTTTGCGGCGACATCAACAACGGCTCCTGTCTCGATTCGAGCACAAACGTCCCCGGCACAGCCCGCCACGTGTTTTTCGAGGTTCTGGGCTTCGATCGACAGGGACTCACAGACGCCGTCGGCATGGAGATGCTCAACGCTTTCGCCTCCTCGGCCCGGAAGAGCCCGGCCATGAGCCTGGCGGGCCACGCGGTCTATTCGACCTCCCCGGAGGTCCTTCGGGACGCCAAGGGATGGTGCCGGAGGACCGGCCGCACGTTCAGCATGCACGTGGCCGAGCATCGGGAGGAGGTTGAGTTTATCCGAAGCGGGAACGGCTTCTGCCGGGATCTCCTCGAAGGACTGGGGCGCTGGGTGAGCCGCTGGAGCCCCCCGGGCGTCAGCCCACTGGCCTACCTGGATCGGCTCGGAGTGCTGGACCGTCGGACGCTTCTGGTCCATGCCGTGCATCTCGATGCCGACGACTGGGAGATTGCCCGGCAGCGCGGGGTATCAGTCTGTTTCTGCCCGCGCAGCAACCACAACCTCAGCGCCGGACGGCCCGATATTCCCAGGGCGCTGGAGCTGGGGCTCGTTGCGGCACTGGGGACCGACAGCCTGGCCAGCAACAGCGACCTCGATCTTTTCCGGGAGGCCGCTTTCACCCTGGATCAGTATCCAAATATCCCGCCCGAAGCCGTTCTGACCATGATCACGCTGGGCGGAGCCAGGGCCGTCGGTCAGGCACAACTTTTCGGCAGCATCGAGCCCGGGAAATCCTCCCGGATCCTCGCAACAGCCATTCCGGAATCCGTTTCCCGCAACGACCTTGCGGCATCAATCCTCCTTCAGGGAAAACGAGGAGCATGGAAATGGGTCAGCTCATGCACGAGCGTTTGAGGCTCGGGAAGATTGGATACCTGAACGTTCTGCCCATCTACTACCCGCTCGAGACGGGCATCATCGCCCATCCATTCGAGATCGTCTCCGGGACGCCGGCCCAGCTGAACCGACTCATGGCCCTGGGGGACCTGGAACTGAGCGTGGTCTCCTCCATCGAATACGCCCGGAATCCCGATCGTTACTTCGTGCTCCCCGACCTCTCCATCAGCTGCCGCGGTCCGGTCCGGAGCGTGGTGCTCTTCAGCCGAGTGCCCATTGAGCATCTTTC
>JBFYYO010000054.1:0-20731 GCA_041310025.1 Syntrophobacterales bacterium | reverse complement strand
GGCATGCCGGCGCAGGCCAACGAAGCGAAGAAGATGACATGGGGCGCCACACCCAGGTAGCCGGCGATGACGAGGGAGACTGGCAGCGTGATGGCGATGGCCGCCACGTTCATGATGAAGTTCGTCATACAGAGGACGAAGAAGGAGACGGCGAGCACAAAGAGGAGCCAGGGGGCCTTTTGGAACCAGCTCACCCAGCTCACGGCCATCCATTCCGCCGCCTTGGTGTCGTAGAGGCAGTAGCCGATGCTCATGGCCCCGCCGAACAGCAGGATGATGTTCCAGGGGATGCCCTCCATCTCCTCAACACCAAGAACCTTGAAGAGGAAGAAGCCCAGGGTGGCCACGATCATGATGGCCGCGCGATCCATGTCCTTGAAGAAGGGAATGGGGGAGAAGGACTTCATCATGAAGAGGAACAGCACCACCACCACCATGACCAGAACGAGTTTTTCCTTGCTGCTCATAGGGCCCATCTCCCTGGCCAAGCCCTGAACGCGTTCCCTGAGCCCGTCGATTCGGGGCCTCTCGGGTTTGAACAAAATGATCACAATGAGCCAGATGACAGCCACCATGACAACACCCAGGGGGAGGTTGTAATAAATGAACTCGAAAAAGCCGATCTCCACACCGCCGGTGAACTTTTTGAACATACCCGCCCCGGCAACACCGCGCGCCGCACCCAGGTAAGTGATGATGGAACCCGCGCCGGCTGTCCAGGCCATGCCGATGAAAAGGCCTTTGCCGAACTTGGTGGGCTGGTCGCTGTCGCTGTAGAGGGAGTGAATGGCCATCAGCAGCGGGAAGAGCGCCGCGGCCACAGCGGTATGAGCCATGAGCAGCGTCATGCCGGCGACGATGAGGAAGGTGCCCAGGAGGATGAAGTTCGTGTTTTCACCCACGATCCCAAGCATTTTGTAGGCCATGCGCTTGGTGAGACCGGAATGAGAAAAGGCGAGCCCCATGACGACGGAACCGAAGATGAACCAGACAGACGGGTCCATGAAATCTTTGAAGGCTTGATCCGCCGTCCTAATCCCGAAGAGCACCTGGAAAAGGCCGATGGCGATGGCGGTGGCCCCGATGGGCATGACCTCGAAAATCCACCACATCGCCGCCATCAGAAACAACCCCAACGCCATCCTCCCCTGCGGCGGGAGGGGAAAATGCTTGCCGGCAGGGTCCACCGCGTCGGGCAATAAGAAAAAGGCCAGGCCAAGGGCGATAAACATTACCCGTTTCCAGTCAAAAGCGGCCTTCCTGGGGGCTGCGACGACCTGTTCAGCCATTGCGGATACTCCTTGTCCATTCGTGCGTGTTTGGATCGCCAGCACCTCTCGCGAATGCTGCCGGCTGCACAAGCAACCGAATTCGTGAAGGTGCCGCCAGCATAAAGCTCCCTGGGGTACTTCCGTGGTTGCGCCGTCCGGCCCTCGATCAGAGCTTGCAGGCCCTCATCTCGTCACAGATCTTTTTGAACACGTCGCTCAGGCGAAGGATCCCGACGACATCGCCTCCCCGCCATCCGCCTCCACCTGCTCACCTTCCGTGGGCTTGAGCATGATGTCCTTCACCTGCGTCTTCGCCGCCTTTGCGCAGAGCCCCTCCAGCGGCTTTCGCCACAACTCGTAATAGTCGATCATGGATCTCAGGAACTCCGGGCTGAAGCCCAACCGGGATGTATCCTTGAGATCCCCCATCTGCTTGTAGCGGGGCTCGAGGGCCCAGAGCACACTCCACTGGTCCAGTTTGCCGACGACTCGGCCCTGCTCGTCGAGGACCAGGACCGCCCGATATTTCTCCCGGTCCGCCTCAACGCGCTTCTGGGCCTCCTCCAGGGCCAAAACCGCATCGCCCAGAGTCGCCTCCTGGGAGACCGTCGCGTAGTCGCCCAGGGGAACCATCAAATCCTTCACCGTTATGGTCTGCATAGAGCCCTCCCGAAGAACCAAGAAAGTGTGAATGCGTCAGTCCAATGAGCCTCTTGCAAAAGTCAAAGAAAGCCCTTCGACAAGCTCAGGGCGAACGGATGTCGGGTTGAGATCATTTCCTTCTTGCCGTTCGTGGTGAGCCTGTCGAACCACCTACACTACTTTTGCAAGACGCTCCAATGAGTGCATGATTCCGAAATCACGAATGACGAAGGATGCTTGAGTCGTCTAATCCATGGCCGTGTATTGCTCCAGGGCGAGATCGGATCGTCCACCCCTCCATCCATGAAAGAACCGGTTTAGAACCCGCGATTCCGAGATTGGCCCGGTGTGGCTGGTCAACACGGAGGAGGCGGGATCCGGCAATCCAGCGAATACCCGGACTCCGGCTTTCGGCGCGAAGACGCTCCGGCGGTCTCCTGGACAAGGCATGCTAGCCCCATCCGCGCGTTCTCATGATTCTCTGGATTTCCGCCTCCCGAATGCGGTCATCCTGCTCGCTCTTGCGCTTGAACGCCCTGACGAGCTTCTCGATCAAATCCTTGGTCTCGGTGGGTTTCATGAGGTAATCGAAGGCCCCGAGCCTCATGCCCTCGACCGCGGTTTCCACGGTGCCGTGCCCCGTCAGCATGATCACTTCCACGATGGGCTTGAGAACCTTCATCTCCTGGAGCGTTTCGATGCCATCCTTTCCCGGCATGAGAACGTCGAGGACCACCACGTCGATATTCTTGTCCTTGAGAAGCGCCAGGGCCTCGTCCCCGGAAAACGCCTTGGTGACTTCGAAGTCCCGGGTTTCCAGCCTTTCAGCCAGGACATCCGTGAACTCCCTCTCGTCATCCACCAGCAAGACTCTGATTTTCATGCCTTCCTCCACTTCATCTGGAATGCTGAACCGAAAACCTCATGACTCCAAGGCTGCCGCCCGCTTGAGGACGGATACCAGCTCCCCGATATCCGCCGGCTTCTGGAGATAATCGAAAGCCCCCAAACGCATGGCCATCTCGCGGTCCTTTTCCGACCCGTGTCCCGTGAGGATGATCACCTGAATCTTCGGGCATGTCTGTCGCGTGCTCCGAAGCACCCCCATGCCGTCGATTCCCGGCATCTTGAGATCCAGGTCGGGCTCCGCTCCCTCCAGGATCGCGAGCGCCTTCTCGCCACAGTTGGCCACCGCCACCTCGAAGCCCCGAAGCTCCAGTCGTTCGGAAAGGGCCTGAAGGAGCTCCATTTCATCGTCAACCAACAGGACTTTGATCCTGGCCATTTGGCCCTCGTTTCCCTCGATCATCACCCCCCCGGGTCCGATTCGTTTGCCTGGCAGCGGATTCACGCTGTCCTTTCCTCCCGCACGCCTCCTGAATCCGACGCACGAGCGTTTCCATGTCCAAAGGGATCAGGAGCTCGTCAAATGCCCCCAGCTTCATTCCCTGGATGCTGGCCGCAAGGGAATGGTCCTCGGAAGAGCGCAGCAGAATGACCTCCACCAGCGGCTGCGTCTCTTTGATGGCCCTGAGAAGCCCCAGGGCCAGCTGCTTGTCTCCCGTGAACCCCAGCAGCACGACGTCCAGGTCTTTTCTGAGCAGCATCCTGTGGGCTTCCGATTCCTGGCAGGCCTCATGAACCGTGTATCCCTCCAGACGCAGGCGATCCGAGATGAGCCTCCTGAAGGGCTCATCCGTTTCCACGATGAGGAGTTTCGAGCCAACTGCCCCTGTCAAATGGATTCCCTCATCTGGCTTCCCCTGATGGGAAAGCTGCCGGTTCGGAGTGCCGGGGCACGCCAAGAACCTTGTGAAAGTTTTGTCAACGCAAGACCGAGCCCGCGGCATCGCAGCCCGTGGAGCCCCAGAATTGCAGGCTCCAGGAGCATGGAGCCTGGTGCCCTGGTACACGCGCTCACATTAGAGTGTCCAATCGCGACTGTGGGACTCCGCAGCACGTCATTCCTGCGGTGTTCACGCCGGAATCCAGACTGATCAAAGAAAACCGGGATCCCGGCTAAAGCTTGTCCCGGCAGGCTCCAAGCCGGGAGACTGCCGGGATGACGTTTGCGAATTCGAGCCCTTAATTGCGTGGACGTTTGCTTAGTGCGGGCGCACTATCGGTCAGACGGGAGAAAAGCGGTATCGGAGTTCGTCGGATTTTCTTGTAGGAGTGGCGGGTGGTCCCTGTCGGTTTCAGTCCTACGAGACCGGTCAGACCAGGTTGTTTTTTATGGCATAATGCGTGAGCTCCGCGTTCGTCTTCATTCTCAGTTTTTCAAGGACCCGTGCCCGGTAGGTGCTGATGGTCTTCACACTCAGCACCAGCTCCTCGGCGATCTCCGACACGGTCCTCCCCGCTGCGATCATGCGCAGCACCTGGTACTCCCGATCGGACAGGGTCTCATGAGGCGGCCGGGCCTGGGCATCCAGCTCGAAGGCGAGCTTCTCGGCGAGCGTGGCGCTCACATAGCGGCCGCCTCCCAGCACCTTCTTGATGGCCTTGACCAGCTCCTCGGGAGCATTCTCCTTGGTCATGTAACCGGAGGCGCCCGCCTTGAGCGACCGCACGGCGAACTGGTCCTCGGAGTGCATGCTGAGAATGAGGACCGGAAGCTTCGGGCGCTGCAATTTCAAATCCTTCAGGATATCGAGCCCATTTCTGTCGGACAGGGTGATATCGAGCACCACGATGTCCCAGGCATCCTTTTCGACGAGCTGGAGCAGTTCCCGTCCATTGCAGGCCTCGCCCAGGGTCAGTGAATCGAATTCTTCCGAAAGGATCAGCTTCAGTCCCTGCCGGACGATGGCATGGTCATCGGCAACCAGAACTTTTATCATGGCAATCCCTCACGCCTCATGATCTTCCCCGGATCGGAATGCGCACCGTGACGGTCGTGCCCGCGCCGTCCACTCCCTGTATGCTGAACGCTCCTCCCAGGAGGCTGGCCCTCTCCTGCATCCCGATCAGGCCCAGGGATCGGGAATGGAGCCGCTCCTCCTCCGTGATGCCACGGCCGTTGTCTTGAACCTCGAGGAGGAGGTCCCCGTTCTCCTGCCTCATGACGGTGCTCACCCGGGACGCATCGGCGTGGCGGGCGACGTTGGTCAGGATCTCCTGGAAGATGCGGAAGATGGAGGAGACCTGCTTGTCTTCGAGCTCCAGGCCGTCGGGCAGCAAGGATAGCTCGCACTCAATGCCGGTACGAGCCTGAAAATCCATGGCCTGCCATTCGATGGCGGCCATCAGCCCGAGGCTGTCCAGGATGCCGGGTCTCAGCTCGGTGGCTATCCGGCGAACGGAGCCGATGATCGTATCCACCAGCGTTTCCATGGACTCCACCTTCTCGATCAGCAATGAACCGGGAACCGCTCCGCTTGCGTCGCCCAGCTTCCTTTCGACCCAGGCCAGCTCCATTTTCAGACCGGTGAGGCACTGCCCGAGCTCGTCATGGATCTCACGCGCGATTCTCGTCCGTTCATCCTCACGGACCGTCTCGATGTGTGCCGCCAGGTCCCGAAGCTGCTGGCGCGAGCCTTTCAGCTGGGATTCGGCCATCTTCTGCTCCGTGACATCGAGGAGGACTCCCTGGAGGAACTGAGGCTTCCCCAGGCTGTCCTCGATCATCACCGCCTCGTCGCGAAACCAGAAAATTTCGCCGGCCTTCGACAACAGGCGGTATTCGGAGTGAAATTTCCTCTTGGCGGCAGTGGGTTGATGGAGGCTGAAATCATTCAAGACCCGCTCCTTGTCCTCCGGGTGGATCCGGGATGGCCAGAGTGCGGAATCGGCCACCCATTCCTCCTGTGAGAACCCCAATAGCGGCTGAATCTGGGGACTGATATAGATGGCGCCGTCCAATCGCCTCAACCGGGTCACGTAAGTCACCATGGGAATGTTTTCCACCAGGGACCGGTACTTGATTTCGGCCTGGTGAAGCTGAATCGTTCGCTGTTCCAGGGATTCGGCCATCTCGTCGAAGGAGCGGGCCATCATGCCCAGCTCGCCGCTTTCGTAGGGCGGCCCCATGCGGACGCTCAATTCTCCGGCAGCCAGGTGCCGAGTGGCGGAAACCAGCCGCTGGACGGGACGCATGATGAAAAAATCCCCACCGAACCATGCGGCGAGGAGGCCCAGGATTCCAACCAGGCCCAGGGCAATCAAGTTGCGCGTAAAAACCCTGTCCACGGGCTCGAATGCGGCCGCCTTGGAAAGCCCGATGCTCACCATGGTCCTGGCGCCCGGGTCCGCTCTCACCGCTGTGACCCCATAGATTCTGACGATACCGTCGAGGCCTGCAACCTCGATGACGCCTTCCCCCTCCTGCGACATCATGGCTTTGACCAGAGGCTCGTCGGGCATGAATGCGCCCACCTTCTGCCCGTCCTGAGGATAGCGGGCCAGAACTTTTCCCCGATGGTCCACGACCACCAGCGATCCCCAGGCAGGCAGCTGCGCCTCCACCTCAAGCTGGTTGAACCACTCCAGGTCCAGGGAAGCGAACACCACGGACTGAACCTCGCCGGAATCGCCCAGAACCGGGTGGGCAAAGTTCATGGTCGCCCTGCCGGTGATGCTGTCGAGCTGGTGTCCGCTGACGGCAAATCTCCTGGTGCTGAAAGCGCGCTGGAAGTAGCCGCGGTCGGAGACATTGACGGGCATTTCGAAGGGAAGAGCGCTGCAGAAGAGGCTTCCATCCGAGTCGACGACGCCAAGGTTGATGTAATAGGGATAATGTTTGAGCAGGTTGGCGAAAAGCTCCTCGCAGACACCCCGGCCAGCCTTGCGGACTTCCGGCAGCTGAGCCAGCCCCAGCAGGAGCTGCCGGGCCCCTTCGACCATCTGGACCAGGTCCCCGGCAGCCAGCCGCGTGAGTCGCAGGGCGTTTTCCTGCGCCTGTGCCTTCTGGATCTGGCGCTCCTCGAGACCCGTGTAGAGCGTCATTCCCATGGCCGGGAGCACCGCCACGAGGACAAGCAGGATCAAACGACTGCGCGGGGTCGAAAAAGAGAGACGACTCAACCGCTGAACGCTTCCGGACATGGCACCCAACGCTCTCCTCTGTGTGTGATCGCAGCCGCGGGTGGACCCCCATCACTCGATGAATACCAAGATGTTCTTCCCGCTTCAGTGAAGAATCTGGCTGAGGAAGAGCCTGGATCTCTCGTGCCGGGGCTGGGAGAAGAACTCCTCGGGCGAGTTTTGTTCCAGGACCTGGCCGAAATCCATGAACAGAACCCGGTGGGCTACGCTCCTGGCAAACCCCATTTCGTGTGAAACCACGAGCATGGTCATCCCCTCTTCCGCCAGCTCGATCATGACGTCAAGGACCTCCTTGACCATCTCGGGGTCCAATGCGCTGGTCGGTTCGTCGAAAAGCATCACCTTCGGCTTCATGCACAGACTCCGGGCAATGGCCACGCGCTGCTGCTGGCCCCCGGAGAGCTGGCCCGGGTATTTCCTGGCCTGGTCGGCAATGTGGACTTTTTCCAGGAAGACCATGGCGGTCTGTTCCGCTTCAGCCCTGGGGACCTTGCGGACCCACATGGGGCCGAGGGACAGGTTCTCCAGTATGGTGAGGTGGGGAAACAGGTTGAAATGCTGGAAAACCATCCCGACTTCGGTTCGGATTTTCTCGATATTCTTGATGTCGTTGGTGAGCTCGATGCCGTCCACGATGATCTTCCCCCGCTGATGCTCCTCCAGCCGGTTGATGCATCGGATCAGGGTCGACTTCCCCGACCCCGACGGGCCGCAGATCACGATCCGCTCTCCTTTCGCCACATCGAGATGGATGTCCTTGAGGACATGGAAGTCTCCGAACCATTTGTGCAGGCCGACGATACGGATGATGGTCTCGGCCGAACCCTGCGCCTCGGAATGGATGCCGTTGGAATCGCTCATGGAGGGACTCTTCTTCCCGTTGAAGTCAGATCAGTGGGTGGATCAAGGCCAAACGCCCACCCCGCCTCATCTCGCCAGCACCTTCTCGAGCCGCCTGCTGAAGTTCGACATGGAAAAGCACCCGAGGAAATACAGAACCGCGATGAACAAAAAGGCCTCCGCGCTGAAACCCATCCATTCCGGATTGGAAAGCGTCACCTGCGTCGTCTTGAGCAGGTCGAAGAGGCCGATGATCACCACCAGCGACGTATCCTTGAATGCCGAAATGAGGATGCTCACCGTGGGGGGGATGACGATCTTCAGGGCCTGGGGCAGGATGATGAGCCGCATTTTCTGATAATAGGTCAGCCCCAGGGATTCGGCCGCCTCGTACTGCCCCCGGGGAATGGCCTGGAGCCCGCCGCGCACGACCTCGGCGATGTAGGCCGCCGTGAACAGGATGATGGCGGCCTGGGCGCGAAGTATTTTGTTGACCGTGATCCCTTCCGGCAGGAACAGTGGAAACATGACCGAGGCCATGAAGAGCATGCTGATCAGGGGCACCCCGCGGATCAGCTCGATGTAGAGCACGCTCATGACCTTGATGGCGGGGAGCCTGGAGCGGCGGCCAAGAGCGAGAAGGACCCCCAGGGGATAGGCGGCGGTCAGTCCGAAAAGGGAGAGCAGAAGGGTCAGGGAGATCCCGCTCCACCGGGCCGGCTCCACCGGCTCAAGGCCCAGGATCCCTCCCGGCATCAGGATGCCCATGGCCACCAGGCTCATTCCCCACGCAGCGGCCAGCCCCTTGCTCCAGCGGCTTGGCTTGCCCGTGTACAGGAAAAGGCCGACGATGAGAGTCACGCAGCACAAAGGCCGCCACTGCTGGTCATAGGGATAGAAGCCGAAAAGAATGAAGCGCAGATTGTTCGTCACGACGGACCAGCAGGCACCGTCCGCCTCCTTGCATGCAGCTCCCGTTGAAGTCCACAGGCTGTCGACCAGGGCCCATTGGACGAAGGGTGGAATGATCCTGGCGAAAACGATCAGAGCCACGATCGTCAGGACCGAGTTGAACACACTGTTGAAGAGGTTCTTCCTCATCCATCCCAGGATGCCCACACTGGTGGCAGGGGGTTTGACAGTGTCCGTGCCGGACGGCTGCAGGGGGACCTCCATACGTCTATCTCTCCACCAGAGCCATTCTTTTATTATACCAGTTCATCAGAGCAGATGTCAGAAGGCTGAACACGAGGTAGACGGCCATGATGAGGGCCACCCCCTCGATGGCCTGCCCCGTCTGGTTGATGGTGGTGTTCGCCACAGCCACGAAATCGGGGTATCCGATGGCGATGGCAAGGGAGCTGTTTTTCGTGAGATTCAGCAGTTGACTGGTGAGGGGTGGGATGATCACACGCAGGGCCTGCGGCAGAATGATCAGGCTCAAAACCAGGTTGGGCTTCAAACCGAGGCTCATGGCTGCCTCCGTTTGACCATGCGATATGGCTTGAATTCCAGCCCGGACGATTTCCGCCACGAAGGCGGACGTGTAGAGCACCAGTCCCAGGAGCAGGGCGCCGAATTCGGGGCTGGCGTTGATCCCTCCCTGAAAGTTGAATCCCTGAAGGCGGGGAATCTCCAGGTCTGTGGGGGCTCCCCCCGCAAGCCAGGCAACCAGGGGCAGGCCAATGACCAGGGCCGCCGACACCGTCCACACCGGGAAAGGCTGGCCGGTCCGTTCCTGGCGATTCCTGGCCCACCTTCGAATGAAGGAGCCGGCCGCCAGCGCAGCGAGCAGAGCGATGCCCATCCAGGCATGGGCCACGTGCGACACCGGGACCGGGAGATACAGCCCGCGGTTGTTGAGGAAGATGGCGTCGGCGATCTCCACGGACTCCCTGGGATGAGGCAGCACCTCGTGGAAGATGGCATACCAGAAGAACAGCTGGAGCAGCACGGGCACATTCTGCAGGACTTCGATGTAGGCCGCAGCGAGCCGGGAAAGCAGCCAGTTGCTCGAAAGCCTGGCGATGCCGACCAGGATCCCCAGAACGATGGTCAGCAGATTTCCGATGAAGGCCACTTTCAGCGTGTTCAGTATGCCGACGAAGAGGGCCCTGGCGTAAGAATTGGCTGCCGAGTAGGAGACGAGATGCTCGCCGATCTCAAATCCCGCCTCCCGCTCGATGAAGCTGAAGCCGGTGGCGATGGACTGCTTTTCGAGATTGGCCTGGGTGTTGGAAAAGACCCAGTAGCCCGCAAGGAGTACCACGGCGAGGGCGACGACCTGGTAGACCAGTCCGCGCTTGGCAGGATCGTGCCAAAAAGGTACTCGTTCGGGTGCTTCCATCAATCCTGCTTGTGATTCATTCACCGACGGCGCAAATCCCTTCCAGGGAGTATGGCGCATGTTGCCAGAACCGGCACAGGCTGCCCGGCCCGCCGGGTCAGCCAGCCGTGAGCCCCTCTTCCCCCCTTGAGGGCAATGCTGTTGACTTAACGTCACCCCGGCGAAAGCCGGGGTCCAGAAAACCGCATAAAACCTGGATTCCGGCTTTCGCCGGAATGACCCCAATTGCTTAAATCAACAGCATTGCCCCTTGAGGGGGGGGTGTTCAGATTGACGCAAACGGATCGCATTTCCGGTGTTCCAACACCCTCCTCCCCCCTGATAAGGGAGTATTTCTCCAAATATTCTGTACTCGTGGAGGATAAGAGCTTGCGTTTTGTGAAGGTCTTCTGGATTCCGGCTTGAAGACTGCCGGAATGACGCCTGAAGCGGCATCTACTTCCGTCATGCCGGCGAAAGCCGGCATCCAGGGTGTTTACAGAAACGCCATTTCTCAACCTCAACGAGTATAGCTTGATGCGTATGGGGCACACCCCCCGTACCCCCCTCGAGGGGGGAATTCAGAAGCCAGCCAGATCGTCCATCATTTGAAGGGCGGCGCGTACATCAGCCCGCCGTCCTTCCATTGGGCATTGAGGCCTCGCTTGATGCCCAGCTTGGTCTTTTCGCCCACGTTGCGCTCGAAAACCTCTCCGTAATTGCCCACCATCTTGACGATATTGTAGGCCCATTTCTCATCGAGGCCCAGGGCCTTGCCGTTGCCCGCGGTCACCCCCAGAAAGCGCTGGATGTTGGGGTCGGCGCTCTTCAGCATTTCATCCACGTTCTTGGAATCGATGCCCATGTCTTCCGCCGCGATCATGGCAAGCACGCAGAAATCGACGATGTCGCGCCATTGATCGTCACCGTGACGCACGACCGGGCACAGCGGCTCTTTGGAAATGATCTCGGGCAGGATGGCGTAGTCCTCGGGATTCGGCGCTACGGCCCGAATTCCCGCCAGTTGGGACGCATCCGAAGTGAGCACGTCGCAGCGGCCGCCGAAGAAAGCCTGGTTCAACTCGGTGTTCTGCTCGATGACCACGGGCTTCATGGTCATCTTGCTGGCGCGGAAATAGTCCGCCACGTTCTGCTCCGTGGTGGTTCCGGGAAGCACACAGACGCTCGCGCCGCTCAGCTCCCTGGCGCTCTTGACTCCGAGCTTCTTCGGGATCAGGAAGCCCTGGCCGTCGTAGTAGTTGGTCGCCACGAAGTTGAGCCCGAGATCCGTCTCCCGCGTGAGCGTGCGCGTGGCATTGCGGCAGAGCACGTCGATTTCCTTGGACTGCAGAGCCGTGAAGCGCGTTTGCGTGGTCAGGGTGACGTATTTCACCTTCTCCGGATCCCCGAAGACCGCCGCCGCGACTGCCCGCGCCGTGTCCACATCCAGTCCTCTCCAGACGCCCTTTTCATCGGGCATGCCGAACCCGAAAAGGCCTCCGTTCACACCCGCCGTCAAAACCCCGCGCGCTTTCACCGCATCCAGGGTCTCCCCCGCCCGGGCCAGGACCGGCACAAAGACCATTCCGAAGACCATCCCCAACACAACGATTCTCTTCAAATGCTGCATGCTTCTCCTCCTTTGAAACAGATTGTCCTGCCAGGAAGCAAGAGGACGGCCCTCCTGCCCCGGATCACTTCCCTCCGGATCGCGGCGCAGCATGACCCGTCACCGCTCACATCTCTCGTCAGAAATTCTCAACGCGCGCAGCAGCTCGCTCAGATGAAGAGGTACCGATGGTCATGGGGGTTTCATGACCATCTATAAGCCAATTGGAGAAAGGATGCAAACCGTGTCTTTTTATTCACGGAGCATGCGCCAGAGGCACGATCTGGCCGATGTCCATGATCACGGCGCGGGAGGGGTCGAAGGTCCGCTCTTTCATGGTGCGGCGCAGGTCCAGGATCGGGTAGCCGATGGGCTCGCTGCCGAGGCGGAAGGTACCCCACTGGGTGGGGATCAGGGTGCGGGCGCCCAGGTCGTCGAAGGCATCGAGGACCTCGGGGGCGTTCATGTGGGCGTAGTGCATGAACCAGCGCGGGTGGTAGGCCGTGAGGGGCAGAAGCGCGACGTCGATTCCGGGATAGCGGCGCCCGATCTCTCGATACCCGATGAAGTACCCGCTGTCCCCGCCGAAGTAGACGGTGCGCTCCGGCGTCACAATGAGGAAGCTGGCCCAGAGAGTCTTGTTCCTCCCCTGCCCGATGCGACGGGACCAGTGCTGCGCCGGAAGACAGACGAGCCGCACGCCCTTTCCAACATCGACGGTCTGCCACCAGTCCATTTCCTTGACTGGCTTCCCGGCCATTTCTCCCACGAATTCCCCCAACCCCAGCGGTACATAAAGGCGGGATGAGGCCGGGAGCGCCTCGAGGGTCGCCTTGTCCAGGTGATCGTAGTGGTTGTGGCTCAGCACCACGTTGAAGGTTCCGGGCAGGCTTCTGAGCGCTTCTTGAGTGAGGGCGGGCTGGGTGTGACGTTTTGGCCAGAGCGCCCGGTCCGAAAGCATGGGGTCCAGGAGCCAGTATTCGCCATGGAGCCTGAGGAGGAAAGAGCCGTGACCGATCCAGGCCACGAAATCCCCTTTCGGCAAAGCCTGAATTCTGGTCTGGAGCTCCGGGATATAAGCCGGTTCAAAAGCCTCCTCTTCGGGTGTATAAGCACCCCTCGGGCTCAGCCGCCAGCGGAGGAGCCTGAGGAAGCCGCCGTGCCTGACATCCGTCCAGGGGTTGAAGAATCTCCCGTCGCGGATGTGGGCGGCATACAGGCGGTCGGTGCTCGCCGACTCGACTTCCCGTCGCCATTGGGCTTCGTCAAACGGCGGCGGAGTCAAGCTCGAGCAGGAGCTGACCATCACCGTCATCAGAGCAAGCAGTGCCATTCGAATTCCCATAGCTTTCAGCTTCCGGCCCAGATCATGATCCTCATGGCGGCTGGAATTCGCTCCTCATGCCGCCGGTTTCACCACGCAACCCCAAATGGAAAACTCGACCCGATCGGGGTCTAACCCAAAATAGTGATCGGGAGCCCGCAAGGAAAGCCTTTGAATGGTCCGATCGCCCTGCGCGGCAACTGAGGAGCGAGAGGTGGATGCATTTGAATGGAGAATGTCTTACCATAGAATTTCAGCACCGCCGGATCGGTCGGATGGCTCGGAGTCGAGCATCCTGTCACCAAGCCCTGGACTGAACCCTGTCCCCCTCGAAAAGGGGAATGCCATGAACCCGGTAATCACAAAGGTTTACAGGATGCACCGCCTTCCAGCTTTTGTCTTCGTGCTCACGGGGGCTATTCTCACTGCAGCGTTCGCTTTCAGCCCGGTGGAGGCGTCCCCTCCCGACAGGCACCGGCTCCTGGTGCAGCTGCGGCCGCAGGAGAAGACCCTTGCGGTGCGGGACGAAATTCAGTTCAGTTCGCATCCGGGAGATGCCTTCTCCATTCACATCACCCCGAAGGCTAAGAGATTGTCGCTACGCGCAGGCGTCTCGGAACTTCCCCACAGCTTTCAGGCCGGGCAGATCTTCATCCCCCGGACTCCGGGCTCCCCGGCCGACCCCCTGACTTTGTCCCTTTCGTACGAAGCGGTGTTTGACGACCCCCTGCCCGACGATCCGGTGAGCTTCGACAACCCGGGATTCGGGGTGACGGGCACCATTGTGCCGGAAGGGGCTTTTCTCCTCGCCGGGTCGGGGTGGTATCCCCGCATCGCCGGCCGCTCCGCATCAGTTTACCTGGAAGTGTCGGCTCCCCGCGGGATCACCGCCGTCACGTCGGGCCGCCTCATCAGGCACGAGGATCTCGACGGTCGGACTTTGTCCGTCTGGGAGATCGAGCCCACGGTGGAAGGGCTGGCCCTTTCGGCGGGTCCTTATGTCAGGGGCTCGCTGGAAACGGGGAAGGTTCCCGTTTACACCTACTTCTTCCCCCAGAGCGCCCGTCTGTCCGGCCGCTACCTCGAGGCGACGGCATCCCATCTCGAATTCTTCGAGCTCCTGCATGGGCCCTACGCTTTTTCTAAATTTTCCGTTGTCGAAAACTTCTTTCCAACAGGTTACGGATTCCCTTCTTACACGCTCCTGGGAACCAGCGTGCTCAGCCTGCCCTTCATCCCGGATACCAGCCTCAGGCACGAGGTGGCCCACAGCTGGTGGGGAAACGGCGTGCTGGTGGCCCCGGAGTCCGGGAACTGGTGCGAAGGGCTGACAACCTATGTGTCCGATTACCTGAGCCAGGAGCGTTCCTCCCCTGAAGAAGGCCTCCTGTACCGCCGGCAGATCCTCCAGGAATATGCCTCCCTGGCGGGGTCCGGCGAGGATTTTCCCCTCTCCCGGTTCCTGGGGAGAACGAGCCCGTCCACGCGGGTCGTGGGATACGGCAAGTCCGCCTTCGTATTCCACATGATTCGGAGGAGGCTCGGGGATGAGCGCTTCTGGAAGTCCCTTCAGCGCATCTACGGGGACCGGTTGTTCCAGGAGACTTCCTGGGATGATTTCAGGAAGGCATTCACCGAGACCGGTGGATGGGATCCCAGGGAAGCCGCGCGCTTCTTCGACCAATGGATTCAGCAGTCCGGCGCTCCCTTATTGGAGATCCAGAACCTGCAAATCAAGGAGGGGGATGCAGGATGGCTCGTGGAGGGTTCACTGGTCCAGGCCGGGAAGCCCTACGCCCTCCGAGTTCCCGTGCACCTGGAATCCGGCGGAGGCACCGAGAGACAGACCATCCGCCTGGAGGGCAGCTCCGCCTCCTTTTCTTTCAACACGCCGAACCGTCCCGAGCGGCTGGTCGCAGACCCCGAAACCCATGTGTTCAGACACCTGGCACCGCAGGAGATCCCGGCCACGGTCAACAGCATCAAGGGATCCCGGGATTTGGTGGCCGTGCTGGCCGCCTCCGCGGACTCCGGCTTCGAATCGATCTTCGGGCTGCTTCTCGAAAGCCTCAACCAGGGGCGGGCTGCCGTCGTTCAGGAGGATCGGGTGAAGCCCTCGGATATCCAGGGACGGGATGTGATTTTCTTCGGAAGGCCCCGGCCGGCCACTCTCCAGTGGCTGCTCCCCTCGAAGCCGAACGGCATCCGTCTCTCGGCCGACGGATTCTCCTACGACGGGGCGGCCGGCGAAGGATCCGGCGATTGCCTGTTTGCAGTCTTCAAGGACCCGGAGCGCAAGGGGAGGCTGAGCGCCATCTTCTACCCGCTGGAGGGCGCAGCCTCGGATTCCGTGGCCACCGCCGCCCGCAAGATCACCCATTACGGCAAATTCAGCGCCGTGAGCTTTGCCGACGGGACCAACTGCAGCAAGACCATCTGGCCCGTGACCGAGTCACCGCTCATCGTGAACTTCAAGGGACCCCTATGAGCTTCGTGCATTTCCCACGCTTCGCTTCCTGCCTGACTCTCCTGTTCATCCTGTTGCCGGCCCCGGGATGCGCCCAAACGGAAGCCTCCTTCTGGGATGTTGCGGCACGGAAGTCTTTGACGATTCAACAGGTCCTCCCGGACGTCAGGAATGCCGAAATGGTGCTGGTGGGAGAACAGCACGACCGTGCGGACCACCACGCTGCCCAGCTGAAGATCATTCAGGCGCTCCACCAGTCGGGAAAGCCCGTGGCCGTGGCCCTGGAGATGTTCGAGCATCGCGGCCAGCCCATCCTGGATCGGTGGGTGTCCGGCCGGATGGACGAAGATGCCTTTTTGCCCCACTTTCGGGAGAACTGGGGGGAGAATTGGCCCCTGTACCGCGACATCTTCCTTTACTGCCGCGACCGGAAGATCCCCATGCTGGGCGTCAACGTCCCCCGCGCCGTCACCTCCCAGGTGGCCCGCAAGGGCTTCGAGTCTCTCACGCCCGAACAGGTGGGGCTTCTGCCCATGGTCACCTGCCGGGTGGACCCCGAATACATGAAGCTCATGCTCGAGGCCCACGGCCACGGAGTGGGCGATGAAGCGTTCCGGCGGTTCTGCGAGGCCCAGCTGGTCTGGGACACGGCCATGGCAAGCTATTCCCTGGACTATCTCAAGCGGAATCCCCGCCACACCGTCATCCTCCTGGCCGGCTCCGTCCACGCCTGGAAAAAGGGCATCCCCGCCCGGGTGCATGAGCAGGACCCCGCCATTCGGACCCGGGTCATTCTTCCGGAATCGGAGGACCGCTTCCGGAAAACCACGGTCACCACCGAGGATGCGGACTACCTGATTCTCCCGCCTGTTCTCTCGCCTTGATCAGAAGCCCGTTGACAGGTATTCTGATCGCCAATCTGCTTGAAGATGTCCCATTCATTGTGGGGACGGCTTAGAGCCCCCAACGGCCCCCATCCACCATTCCACTGGACTCCAACCCATGAAGATGGTGCCATGAAGACAGCCATTCGACGAGTGTTGACCAGCAAGTATTTCTTCATTCCTGTGGGCACCCTCCTTTTCTACACGCTCATGGGCTTCGTGATAACGCCGCTCATCGTCCGCTGGGCTGTGCCCAAATATGCACGGGACAGTCTGAAGTGCGAGGCCACCCTGAGTGAAGTCCGGATGAACCCCTTCCTGCTCACCTTCGAGGCCCGCGGATTCGAAATCAAGAAGGCTGAAGGGACCCCGCTCGCCTCGTTCGAAAGGTTTTTCGTCGACCTGGAATTGAAGAGTCTGTTCCGGTGGGCCTTGATCTTACGGGATCTCCGTCTGGAAAAACCCGTCGTCCACGCCATCATCGAGCCCGACGGAGGGCTCAACCTTCAGGCGCTCGTGCCCAAGAAGACGGAAGAGGTCAAAGAGCCCGAGAAACCCGACTCCAAACCCTTCCGCATGCTGCTTCAGAGCGTCTCGATGCTCGGGGGGAAAGTCGCGGTGATCGACAGGCGTCAGAGCGAGCCGGCGGAGCTCATCGTGGAGATGTTCGATCTGCGCTTGACCGATCTTTCGACACTGCAGGACTATGACGGAAAGTATCTCTTCACCACCACCACACCCAACGGGGAAAAGTTTGAATGGCAGGGGGAGATCACCCTGGCTCCCTTCCGCTCCAGCGGCAAGATCAATATAGCCGCTTTGAGAACGGCAACCCTGTGGGAGTTCCTTCGAGACAAGGTGAATCTCGATCCGCCCGGGGGACTCATCGATATCACTGCCGAATACCGTTTCGATGCGAGCTGCTCACCCACGATCTGTGTGCTGGAAGGCTTTCACCTGAGTCTTTCGGATCTCTCGCTCAAACTCGTCGATTCCGATCAGGATTTTTTTAACTGGAAGCAGTTCGAGGTGGATGCACCCAGCTTCGACCTGGTGCAAAAGACTCTCCAGGTAGACAGGATCCTGCTGGATGGGTGTGCCCTGGACGTCCGACGTGATCCATCGGGCCGCATGAACCTGCAGCAGATTGTCCGCGACGTTTCTTCCAGGCAGGAGGAAGAGGAGAAGACACCGGTTCCCGAAACGCAGCCTGCCCCGCCCGCTGAGCCTCCGGCCTCGGCTCCGGATGCTTCTCCCTTGCAGGTGAATGCGGATGCCATCGAAATCAAAGGCATGTCGGTCGCCTTTGACGACGCGAATCCGAAAGCGCCTTTCAAAGGGGGAGTCTCCAGCATCGATCTCAACCTCAAGGCAAGCCTGCGGACGGGGGCTCAAGGGGGCGGCACGGCCGCTGCCGACGGGCCGAATGAAGCGAAGTCGTCCCCCCCCCTGGGGCTCACTTTGGAAGGGCTTCTCTTGAATCTCGGGGATGTTTATCTCAAGCTGGCCGATTCGGAAAAGGCCGTTCTCGAATTGAAGAAGCTTGAACTGGATGCGCCGCGTCTGGATCTGGGGGAGAAGAACGTTCAGGTGTCGAAGCTTCTGGTGGACGGGGGCGCGGTGGATGTGCGCGTCGATCCCTCAGGCCTCACAAACCTGGAACGGATTGTTCGCGGGCTCGGGCGGCAGCAGCCGGAAGAAAGCAAGACAACGGCTTCCGAGGCCCCTCCCGAGAAATCTCCCGAAGATGCCGCCTCCCCTTCTGCGGACACTCCTTTTAAAGTGAGCGCCGATGCCGTGGACATCAAAGGCATCGCCTTTGCCTTCAACGATTCGAGCCGAGCCACACCCGTCAAAGCAGGATGCTCCGACATCGGTCTCCATTTCAAGGCGAGCATCCAGGCGGGGGCGGGCGCCCCCGGGGGGACGATTTCGGAGATATCCAGTGAGATTCAGGAGATACAGCTTGGCGAGGCTCAGTCGTCCGAGCCTCTCTTCCGCACCGGGAAGCTCACCGTGGAAGGCGGACAATGCAGCCTCGGCGACCGCTCCGTCGTGGTGCCGCGCATAGCCCTGAGCGACGGGCACGTGGACGTCAGCCGGGACAGTGAAGGCCGAATCAACTGGATGCAGCTCTTTGCGCCGAAGGATGCGGCCGGGGAGAGCCCGGCATCCCGGGCCTCATCGAAGTCGGACTCAGCCTGGAAGGTGCTGGTCAAATCCTTCGAAATGGAAGGGTTTCGCTCGCGGCTCTCGGACCTGGCCGCGCAGCCCGACAAGCCGCTCTATGACGTGCAGGGCTTCAAGGCCAGGCTGTCGGATGTGGACGGCAGATCTCCCCTGGGATTTGCCGTGGATTTTCAGGTGGAGCAGGGCGGGAGTGTGAGCCTGAGCGGCAGGGTGGATCCGAAAGCCCCCGCTGTTGAGGCGCAGGTCGATGTGGCCGATTTCGTGCTGACGCCCCTGCAGCCTTTTCTGGAGCCTTTCGTGACGCTCGTGCTGCAGTCGGCGGCGGTCAGCACACAGGGCAAACTGAGCTACGCAGTCCCGGGCGGTCCCGCCAACCTGGTCTATGATGGGAGCTTCAAGCTCAGCAAGCTCAACCTGACGGAGCCTGGCTCCGATGCAACCTACCTGGGCCTGGGGGCCATGCAGATTCCCAGGTTGAAGCTGACCCTGCAGCCGAACCGGTTCGACGCTGAGGAAGTCAAGCTTTCCGGTCTCGTTGGAGAGCTGATCATAGCCGAAGACAAAACCGTGAACCTCACCAGGGTGATCAAGAGCCAGGACGGCGGGGAGAAGCCCCCCGCAGCTCCCCAGCCCAAGACGAAGGAGAAGCAGGGAGAATTCCCCTTCCGGATTGGCAAAGTCCAGGTCGATGACGGCAATGTGGTTTTTGCGGATCTCAGCCTCAAGCCCAAGTTCAGTGCCCGGATTCACGCCCTCAAAGGGGTGGTCACCGGGATCTCCTCGGCCAGTGACGCCCGAGCCAGGATCCAGCTGGACGGTCGGGTGGATCGATTCGGCCTCGCCAAGATCACCGGTATGCTGCAGCTTTACGATTTTCAACATTCCACCGAGATCGAAATGGACTTTCGCAACCTGGAAATGACGACCCTTTCTCCCTATTCAGGGAAGTTCGCGGGCCGACAGATCAAGTCCGGAAAACTCTCCACGGACCTCAAATACCGGATCCAGAATCGCAAGCTGGTGGGGGACAACAAGATCATCGTCGACAACCTGGTGCTGGGCGAGCATGTGGACAGCCCCGACGCCGTCAATCTGCCCCTGGACCTGGCCCTTGCGCTGCTGAAGGACTCCCAGGGTCGGATCGACCTTGGACTGCCGGTGTCGGGGGATCTCGACAACCCCGAGTTCAGCATCGGCCCGCTCATCTGGAAAACGCTCGTGGGCGTCATCACCCGGGCGGTCACGGCCCCTTTCCGGGCGTTGGGCTCCTTGTTCGGGGGCAAGGGTGAGGAGTTCAACTCCGTGGAGTTCGAGCCCGGAAGTGCCGAGCTCCTCCCCCCTGAGAAGGAGAACCTGCAGAAGCTGGCGGAGGCCCTGACAAAGCGGCCTCAGCTGAAGCTCATCCTTTTGGGGACGTATAGCCCCACGGCCGATGGTGCCGAGCTCAAAGACCTCAGCGTGCGTCGGTCCGTCGCCGCGCGTCTGGGGAGCGGGCTCAAGCCGGAAGAAGACCCCGGGCCTCTCGATCTCAACGATTCCGATACGCGCGAGCAGCTGGAGGAGCTGTTCGAGGAACGGTTCGGGGAGAAGGCGCTGGGGGAGCTGGAAGAGGGCATCAAGTCCGGCGCGGTCAAGCCGAGAACTTCGGAGATCCCCCAGCCCGACGAGAGCAGGCGCAAAAAGAAGGGGTTCTTCTCAAGAATGGCAAACAACCTCAAGCTCTATAAAATCGTGCCGGGCGGCAAGAGTCCGGAGGAGGCTGCGGTGTGGTCGGGAGAGCTCTACCTCAGGCTGGTGGAGAGCGAGCCCCTGGCCGAGGAGGAGCTGCTCAAACTGGCTGACAAGCGGGCTCAGGCCGCTGCCGGGGAATTGAATCAAGCGGGGAAAATCCCCACGGATCGTCTCACCATCGAGAAGCCGGAACCCCTGGGCGATGACGCGGCGCCAATCGTGAAGTTGTCTCTGGGCGCCCTGTGATGCTCGGCGAAGCACATGAATGTCTGCTTTCTTGGCTTTCTCCGCGTTTCCGCATCGGGTGCAGATCTTTTGGAACAACGTCCCCAATGGGCTGCGAATCATGGACCAATGTGGATTTCTACGCGAGGAGCATCTGCTGGAATCCCATCGGGAGC
>JBFYYO010000053.1:0-18365 GCA_041310025.1 Syntrophobacterales bacterium | reverse complement strand
CTCACTTCGGTTTCTGACTACCATGTCTTCAACAAGCTCAAACTGGACCGTGCCGGCGCCTTGAAGAAATACTTGAACATCGCCCGTGCCGCCCTGGACAAAGGTATACGGCCGCGCTGTCATTTCGAGGACATCACCCGTGCGGACATTTACGGGTTTTGCATACCGTTCGCCATCGAGTTGATGAAGCTGCGGGAAGAGAGCGGCGTTGACATCAAGATCCGGCTCTGCGACACGCTGGGGTTTGGGATCACCTATCCGGGCGCGGCGCTGCCCCGGAGCGTTCCCAAGCTGGTCCGAGCCTTCATCGACGATGCGGGTGTGCCGGGGCGATTGCTGGAATGGCATGGCCACAACGACTTCCACAAAGTGCTCGTCAATGCCGCCACGGCCTGGCTGTATGGATGCGCCGGGGCCAACGGCACGCTGCTCGGGTTTGGGGAGCGGACGGGAAACGCCCCCATCGAGGGGTTGGTCATCGAGTACATCGGGTTGAGGGGCGGCGACCACGGGATCGACACCACCGCCATCACCGATATGGCGGAATACTTCGAGTCCGAGCTCGGCTACCGGATCCCTCCCAATTATCCCTTTGCAGGCGAGGAGTTCAATGCCACGCGGGCCGGCATCCATGCGGATGGCATCGTCAAAGACGAGGAGATCTACAACATCTTCGATACGACCAGGCTGCTCAAACGGCCCATCAGCATCATCATCACGGACAAATCCGGAGTGGCCAGTGTAGCGTACTGGGTCAACACGAGATTGAAGCTCGAGGGGGAGCGCCGCCTGGACAAACGGCATCCCGGCATCATGAGGATGCACAAGAGGGTCATGCACGAGTACGAGCAGGGGCGCAACACCTCGATCTCCAATGAAGAACTGGAGCGGTGGGCCAGAAGGTATCTGCCCGAATACTTCGTCAGCGAATTCGACCTGCTGAAGCAGCGTGCCCACACTTTGGCCGCGCATCTGGTGGAAGAGGTCGTGGAGAGCGAGATGATCAAGAGCATGGATCCGGCAAGGCAGGAACCGCTGCTCCAGACGCTCCTGGATCTCAACCCTTTCATTCAGTACATCTACATTACGGATCGCGAGGGCCGGAAAACCACTCGGAACATCACGCACATCGTGGACAAGGCCAAATACGAGAGCGCCAAGGTGGGAGAGGATCTGTCCGACAGGCCGTGGTTCATCGAACCCATGAAGGATGGCAAGGTCCACGTCACGGACTTCTACTCCTCCCGATACACGGGGGCACTTTGCATCACCGTGTCGGCACCCATCCGGGACGAGGCCGATGAAATCATCGGCATTCTCGGAATCGACATGCGCTTCGAAGATCTGGCCAAGATGGAGCAGAACGGGGAGGTCTGAGAACAGGAGCTCACGAATGGCGCCACGGAAGACGCGAGGATCCTTCGGCATCGGGTTGGTGATGTGCCTCTTTGTCGCAGGATGCGCCACGGAACCGACTCAACCGCCCGTGTCCTATCCGACACGTCCCCCGCTGAGGACACAGCGCCCTTACCAGGTCAAGGGTATCTGGTACTATCCCATTCCCTCGGCCCAAGGTTATGTGGAGGACGGGATGGCCAGCTGGTACGGGAGCGATTTTCACGGCAAACCGACGTCCTGCGGCGAACCCTACGACATGTGGGCCATGACGGCGGCTCACAAAACCCTGCCCTTGGGGACTTGCGTCAAGGTCACCAACCTTCAGACGGGCAACTCCATCATTGTCCGTGTCAATGATCGCGGCCCCTTCGTCTCGGGCCGGATCATCGACCTCTCATGCCGCGCGTCCCAGGAGCTCGGGTCATTCAAGAGCGGCCTTTCCAAGGTGCGCGTGGAGGCCGTACAGGTGGCCACCCAGCAACTGATCGGACAGAACACCTACTGGAAGGTCGATCCCATTCCATCCTTCCGGTACGGGACTTTCGCCATTCAGATCGGGGCCTTCAAGGAAGAGCAGAATGCCATGCGCCTGAAGACTCAAATGGCTCAGGGCTTCAACCAGATCCAGGTGTCGCCGTCCTCCTACAGCGGAATGACTCTGTACCGAGTCCAGGTTGGCGCCTTTCAGGATCTTGTGCTGGCCCAGCAGGAGCTGGAGCGCCTGCGATACCGGGGGTTTGGAGACGCTTTTGTCGTCGCCATGGAGGTGAGATAAATTGCTGCGCGTGTTTCTTTATCCTTCCCATGAGGCCGAGATCAGGCTCGAGCAGATCGGCGGGCGGAAGATCGGTGCCGACCCGTCCATCGAGAAACAGGTCATGGACATCCTGGACGCCGTGAGAAAGGAAGGCGATGCGGCCCTCCTGCGTTACACGCGTCAGTTCGACGCCCCGGGTCTCGCCCTGGCGGATCTGACCGTGACCGAAGCGGAGATCGACGCAGCTTACGGAACGGTCGACGAAAGCTTTCTGCAGATCGTGAAGAACGCGGCGGCCAACATCGAAGCCTTTCACCGCCATCAGTTGCGGACATCCTACTTCACAACCTGTCCCGACGGCACATTTCTCGGGCAGATGGTGCGGCCGGTATCGTCTGCCGGACTCTATGTGCCCGGAGGCAAAGGCGGCGAGACCCCGCTCATTTCGTCGGTGCTGATGAATGGGCTGCCAGCAAGGATTGCGGGAGTCGCCGACCTGGCGCTCGTCACCCCGCCTCGACGTGACGGAAGCATCAATCCCCATCTGCTCGTTGCAGCCAGGGAAGTGGGAATTCACCGCATTCACAAGATTGGAAGCGCCTGGGCTGTGGCGGCGTTGGCCTACGGGACGGAATCCGTCGGTCGCGCGGACGTGGTCGTCGGACCCGGGAACATCTATGTGGCTCTGGCCAAGAAGCTGGTCTCGGGTGAGGTGGGCATCGACATGCTGGCGGGGCCGAGTGAGATCCTGGTCATTGCCGACTCGACGGCCAGGCCCCGGTATATCGCTGCGGACCTCCTGAGCCAGGCCGAGCACGATGCCATGGCGAGCGCCATTCTCATCACGACCGATGCTCAGTTGGCCGGCGATATCTCCGAGGCCCTTCGGGACCAGCTCAAAAGGCTCCCGCGTCGCGAGCTGGCCTCGCAGGCACTGGAGAGCTACGGGGCCATCTTTCTGGTCCAGAACCTCGACGAGGGTGTGGAGCTGGCGAATCGTCTCGCTCCTGAGCACCTGGAGCTCCAGGTCAGCGATCCTCTGGCCTTGCTCGGAAAGATCCGGAATGCCGGGGCCGTTTTCCTTGGGGAATTCACCCCCGAAGCTGTCGGAGACTACTTTGCCGGGCCCAACCACGTTCTGCCCACGGCAGGTACCGCTCGATTCTCTTCAGCCCTCGGCGTGGAGAACTTTCTCAAGCGCACGAGCGTCATCGCCTACTCGCGGGAAGCCATGAAGCGCGATGCCCCATCCATCGTCAAGCTGGCCGAGCTGGAGGGGCTCGAAGCCCACGCAGCCTCGGTGCGCATTCGCATGGAGGACCTGGGAAACTAAAACATGAAGCCCACCTGGGTAGCGGCCTGAAGTTGGAAGCTCGGACATCCCTGAACGAGCCAAGTTCGATGTAATCGGTGAAGTGACACTTTTTTACCGCTGGAATGCCCCCTATCGTGCCGTGTTTTCCAGAACCCAGTTGAGATACTCGGGAAGCCCTTGATCAATGGGAAAGGCAATGATTTCAGGAACCTCGTAACTGTGCAGCTCCCTGATGCGATCCCTCAGGGAGGCGATGAGCGAAGTTCGTGTCTTCATGATCAGGAGCCACTCCTGATCGTCGCACACCTCCCCTTTCCATCGGTATATGGAACGCACACCGGAGATGATATTGACACAGGCAACCCATTGCTCCCGGACCAGGGTCTGAGCGATCTCAACAGCCTCCGCCTCCTTGCCGACCGTCACAAAGACCACCGATACCTCTGTCATAGCCTTTTGAGACTCCTTTCCCCCGCAAATATCGGGGCGAGTATGCGCCGAACCGAACCCGAAGCTGCGGCTGCAGACCGTGAACGCCCGATCCTTTGATACAAAGCCGATGCAGCACCTTGCAAAATTCCCCCAAAGACATTATCAAGCAAAGCAATTTGGATGCAAAGCACTAAGACAGGCTCAGGGAGGACGCTTTTGATCGGTACCCCTCAGTCGTCAATCAGCGAGTACAATCAGGACCAGCTCACCAGTGTGCTGTCGATTCTTGAGGTCCTTGCGACGCTGCCTGAAGAGGAGGTTGGGGCTCTCCAAGCCAGGATTCGGCCTTACCTGGCCTTTCGGGAAGACATCTCGGAATTTTACGGAAGCCTCTTCAGAGACGCCTGCCGCGAATCGTGCTTCGATACGGGCGTGAGCGCCTGCTGCGGATTCGAGAGCATCATCACCTTCTTCGCAGACCATGTGATCAGCTTGCTGGAGTCCTCGGAACAGGAGATCGAAGCTTTGGTTTCAGTGCTCAGGCGCCCCAACCTCACTCGGCGGTGTGTTTTTCTGGGAGAATCCGGCTGCACCTGGAAGATCCCTCCAATATCCTGTGCCATGTTTCTCTGCTCTCAGGTCAAAGAGATGGTTTTTGACGCCCGCCCGGACGCTCGAAGCATCTGGTCGGAACATCAGCGGAGCGAAAAGGAATACACCTATCCAAACCAACCTGTCCTGTTTGATGAGTTGGAGGCCTTCTTCATGAAGCGCGGCTGCGAATCCCCCCACCTTTACTTCCACCGCAGTCCGGGATTGCTGCGCATCAAATCGAAGTCGGGCTTGAGGGATTGAGCGCGGTCCGGTTCACTGGCCGAGCTGAAGGGATGATGGACCGGTCTTGCGGTCAATGGGGTGCCCTCTCTTTTAAATGGCGATTTTTAATGAATTCTTGAATTAATGGCAAAATGTGATAGATTCTTGACTATCCGATGGTTTGCAGGTCCTGCGATCCTATTTTAGAACAGCAAGAATAACGAGTGCTTATGAAACCTGCGCCCAGAATCCTGGTGGTCGATGATGAGCCTTTGACGCTTGAGCTCATCGTGGAGGGTCTCACCGACCGGGGATACTCCATCGATGTGGCCGCGAGCGGCACCGAAGCCATCGCTAAAGCTGAAGGAACCAGCTACGATGTGGTCATCACCGACTTGAACATGCCGGGAATGGACGGCATGGAGGTTCTGGATCACTTCAACGAGAATCGTCCGGGCACTCTGGTCATCCTGTTGACGGCGTTCGGGACCATCGAAACGGCCGTTCAAGCCGTTAAACGTGGTGCATTTGACTACCTCACAAAGCCGGCCAAACTGGACGAAATCATCATCATCCTCCAACGGGCGGAGGAGCTCAACGCTCTAAAGGAAGAAAATGAGCTCCTGCGGTCGCAGATTCAGCAGCGGTTTGCCAACATCGTGGGCCAAAGCACCCCCATGCAGAAGCTCTACCGCACCATCCAGAGAGTCTCCAGGACGGCCACCACCGTCCTCATTCTGGGAGAAAGCGGCACGGGCAAGGAGCTCATCGCCAACGCCATCCATTACCACAGCGATCGCAAGGACAAGCCTTTCGTTCCGATCAACTGCGGTGCGATCCCGGAGGAACTGCTGGAGAGCGAGCTGTTCGGACATGAGCGGGGCGCCTTCACAGGGGCATTTAAGGATCGCAAAGGCCGTTTCGAACTGGCTCATCAGGGGACCGTCTTCCTGGACGAGATTGGGGAAATGAGCCAGAAACTGCAGGTGAAGCTGCTTCGCTTCCTCCAGGAGAAGCGATTTGAGCGCGTGGGAGGGGGACGAACCATTCAGGTGGATGCCGGGATCATCGCTGCAACCAACAAGAATCTCGAAAAGGCGGTGGAGGAAGGGTCCTTCAGAGAAGACCTCTTTTACCGCCTGAATGTCATCCCCATGCACGTACCCCCGTTGCGCGAGCGCGAAGGTGACGTCCCGCTCCTGATTCACCACTTCCTGAAACGTCACTGCCAGGAGAAGGAAATACCTCTCAAGAGAATGTCCAAGGCCGCTGCCGAAACCCTGGACCGCTATCCCTGGCCCGGAAATGTGCGGGAGCTTGAAAACCTGATCGAACGGCTGGTGATCTTGACGGACAGCGAAGAGATCGATGTGGACGATCTTCCTCCCCGCATCCGGCAATGCCAGGCCACCCGCCCCAGCTCCCTCATGGATATTTCGCTCGGCGAGACAGGGATGGACCTCAAGAAGACCCTCGACGACCTCGAAAACCATCTCATCATGGAGGCCCTCAAACGGGCCAATGGCGTCAAAAATCGGGCCGCCAATCTGCTCGGACTCAACCGAACGACGCTCATCGAGAAGATGAAAAAAAAGAAAATCGTATACCCCGCATAAAATTTCGGACTTCCTTCAGGGCTGCTTCATAGCCAAAGTCTTGACCATTCCCCACCCTTGATGATTCGTCAAGAAACCAACGTTCTCGCGGACGGCACCCACCGTTTCCCATCCAGATGGCATATGCATTGCTTAACCGAGTCCCCGTGGAAGATCGGCCAGTGCGCTTAGACGGTGTCCAAAAGGTCTGAATGGGCCATAGTTCGTTATTCCGGCGAAGGCGGGAATCCAGACTCGAGGAGGATTCTGGACCCTCGCCTTCGCGGGGGTGACGTCGCGGAGTACACTTCTTCGACACGCTCTCAGGCGGTGAAAATCCCCTGAGCAGCTCAAGGTGCAGTCCCTCATGGCTCCTTCGGGCCAGCCCGAACCACCAAAAGGCTCAAGGAGGACCGATTCTAACTTGAGACTTGAAACTTGAAACTTTTCGCAGCAGAGGGAACATGCCGTTCCGACGAGGCTTTGAGTAGAGCATACGTATGGCATTGTGCCGCATGAGAGGAGCATTCTTTCTTCAAGGAGCCGGACTGAGCATTGTCCTGGTTTGGACAGGTCTGTTCCTGCTCCCCGCCGCCGATGCGGCCCCGAAGAGTACCATTCTCAAAGGGATTCGCTCCAGTCGCCACGCTGAATATTCCCGGATTGTTCTGGAGCTGGAGGGTGAGCGGCCTCTCTCCGTCGGACCGCTCTCCGACCAGGGGTTCCCAGTGGTCTTCTCAGACCTGAAATCCAGGCTGAGCTCCAAGACCCTCAAAACCAGGTGGCCGCAGCCGGTCGCGTCCATCTCCATCGAGGAAAGGGATGGCTCCACACTGATCCTGGTCGGCTTTGGGGAAGGGACGTCATCAGCCAAAGACAGCATTGTGGCAAAGTCTAACAGGGCATACCGGCTTGTTCTGGACTTTGGAGTCCTTCCACCGGGAAGCGGCCCCCCGCCCAAATCCGGGGCGATAGCCCTGCCCGGGGGAAAGGAAGATCCCTCTGCGGGAGCACATTCCCCGCATGGTGCCGAGTCGACCTCTCCTGCAACGTCCAAATCACTCGACCATGAACCGCACACGTTTGCACGGGGAGACGCCCTTTTCTCGGATCACATGCATGACCTGGCCCCGGTGGCCGCCCAGATCATTGAAGAATACCGATCTGCCCTCAGAGACTCCCCCAAGGCGCCTCAAGCCGTCGCGGCCCATTTTCGCTCAGGGCTCTGCCATCTGAGCCTGGGAGACGCCAAAAAGGCCGAAGAGTCTTTCAAACAAGTACTCAACAATCACTCCCAGCACCCCATTGCCCCCCTCGCATGGATGCGGCTCGGCGAGGCGCTTCTCAAAAGACAGGCCTATATTGAGTCCATCCAGGCGCTTCGCACGGCACTCAATGCCCCTCTGGAGAAACGGCTGACTGCAGAGGCCAACTATCTTCTCGGCAAAGGCCTCTATCTCCTCGGCGCCCATAAGGAGGCCCTCGGCGTCCTGGTCAAGTCCCTGGAGGACGATCCTTCGGGTCACGTCGCAAATCCCGATCTTCTGAGGACGTTGGGTGAAGCCTACTTCGTCAACCAGGAATACGAAAAGAGCGCCATGCACCTCATGTGGTACCTCAACCTGGAAAAAGAAGTCGCCGGCAAAGACCTGCTCCTGGCGAAAATCGGGGAAAGCCTGATGTATACCGGCGATCAGGACATGGCCAAGAAGATCTATGTCTACATTGACAAGTACTTCCCGGATACCGAGGGATACGTCATCTCCAAGATCCGCAGGGCTGAATACTTCGAGAGACAATCCCCCCCAAACAGGATTGCTGCCGCAGCCATTTATGAGGAACTGTCTCAGCGTTCCCTGACGGGTCCAGTGGGAGAATTCCTCACTTTCAAAGTGGCTTCGTGGGAGAGAGAACGGAAGAACTACCCTCGGGCACTGGAATGGATTGGAGGCGGGCTTCAGAACAGCAGCACAGCCAAAGCAAAGGAAGAGCTTCTCGATCTCAAGGCGAAGGTCCTGCTCGACTTCATTCGCGATTCCCATGCCAATCAGGACCACACCAAGGCGCTCCAGCTTTATCAGGACAACCGGGCGCTGCTCGACCCTCAGATGTCCGGTGAGACCCTCAGCCTGATTGCCGAAAGCTGCGCCATGCTCAAGCTCCATCCCGCTGCCGCTGAGATCTACCAGCGGCTCTATACCCAGAGCGGCGCCAAGAGTGAGGAATGGCTTCTCAAAGCGGCCAGGTGCTATTTTCAGATGAGAGACTCGGAGCGCACCATTTTGAGCTGCCAGCCGCTCCAGGGTGAATCCTACCAGCGCGAGAAAGCCATGATGCTTGGAAGAGCCTATTTCGAGGAGCGCAAATACGGGCAGGCCGCCCACGAGCTCCTGAAGCACATCCAGAAGACGGGCAAGCTTGAAGAGACGGATCCGGAAGTTCTGTTCTGCTATGCCGAGAGCCTGATCCTGTCGGACAAGGCTGCCGACGCTCTGCCTTTTCTGGACAAACTGACCAGGGTCCCGGCATTGGCCGAGGGAGAGGATCGCATTCGAATCGGCCTCATGCAGAGTCGATGTCATCACGCTCTGAAGCAGACCAGTCAGGCGACCGACGTTCTGGAGCACCTGTTGACGATCTCACCGCCTGAAGCGTTGCGGGATCGGCTCAACTACGAATTGTCACGGCTTTACCTGGAAACCGGCCAGCCCCGGAAAGCCACTGAAAAACTGACCCAGCTGGCACAAACATCCAACGGACTGTGGAAAACAGCCGCGGAGCAGGAGCTTGGGTACCTGGAGCTTCAAGGTCATAAGCCCAAGGAAGGCTCCAAGTAGATACGCACAGGGAGTAACGCAACATGGTCGTCCTGATCACGGCAATGGCACCTCAAGAGAGTCAACGCATCGTGTCCCAGCTCAGTAAAATGAATCATTCCCTGCACATTGCTGAGACGCCCCGGGCCGCCATCGCCTTCCTCAAAAAGGAGCAGCCGCACGTCATTCTGTGCAGCCTCAACGGCCAGATCCCGGAGGTCAGGCTCCTCCTCGAGGCCTGCAATGATCTCGAGAATCCTGTGCCCGTCATCGTCCTGAGTCACCCTGCCCGACTCGAAGACGCGGTCGAAATGATGAAGGGGGGCGCCTATGATTTCTGGGGAGGCCCATTGGACGAAGAGCGACTGGTCAAGACTTTCCAGTGGCTGGAAGAGCGATCGGAAGACCGGCGGGGCTCCCCGGATGACTCCGGACAGAACCGCAACATCATCACCCAGAATCCGACCATGAACCAGTTGAAGGCCATGGTGAGGAAGGTGGCGGCCAGCAGCGCCACGGTTTTTCTCCAGGGCGAGAGCGGAACGGGCAAAGAATTGTTCGCTCGATTCATCCACCGAAACAGCGACCGGAGGGATCGCCCCTTTGTGGCCGTCAACTGTGCCGCGCTGCCCGAGACTCTCATGGAAAGCGAGCTGTTCGGCTACGAGAAGGGAGCTTTCACGGGCGCCCTCCACAAGAAGGAAGGGAAGTTCGAACTGGCCCACACGGGGACGCTCTTCCTGGACGAAGTGACCGAGATCCCCGTACACCTACAGTCCAAGCTCCTGAGGGTCCTTCAGGAAAGCGAAGTGGACCGCGTGGGGGGCAGGAAGCCTGTGCGGGTGGATGTGCGCGTCATTGCATCGACCAACCTTTCCCTGGAGGAAACCGTCAAAAACGGCCAGTTCAGGAAGGACCTCTACTACCGGTTGAACGTCATCCCGGTCAGGATCCCCACGCTCCGTGAGCGCCCCGAGGATCTCAATCTGCTCTGCCGCCACTTCATCGACAAGTACAACCGGATGCACAAATGCGCCGTGGACGGGCTGGACGCCAATGCATTACGGGCCCTCAAGGGGCATACCTGGCCGGGCAATGTCCGCGAGCTGGAGAATATCATTCAGCGGGCGGTGCTGCTGGCCCAGAGGGGCAAGCTCGCGCCCGAGCATCTGATCCTGGATGAATCCCCCGTGGAGCCCGCAGCGGAGATCGATCTCATGCCCATCAGCGAGATGGAAAAACGCCTGATCTTCAAGGCCCTCTCCTCATCCAGCGGGAACCGGACGCGCGCCGCCGAAATCCTCGGGATCAGCGTGCGCACCCTCCGGAACAAGCTCCACGAATACCGCAGCGGCGGGGAAGCCATGGGGGAGGTGGCGTGAGTCACTCAGTCCGCCGGCACAATGGTCAACGCGAACGTCACGGTAATCATCTCATTCTGAAAGCCAAAGCCGCCTCAGCGTTTCTTTCGTCGTGACCTGCGTTGAGCTTGGTACTCCCTCAGCAAATCCTCCAGATCTTCCTCAGCTTCAGCCTGCTGATGGTGTTTTACATCCCTGAGTAAAAACACACTCACAAGCAGCGCCATTGCTGTGGTGAGAACCCCGAGGATTGCGCCGCTGCCCATGTCGACGGATGGAACCATCCAGTGGACCACAAAACCCAGCAACAAAGCGAAGCCATTCAGAACTACAAGGAAGAAAGCAAACATCAACAAGACTGGCCAGAACATGCTCACATCCTCTCATCGATCCTTGAGGTGCACCGATGAAAAAAACCTACTGCAACACACAAAAACGCAGTCTTCAGTAGATCCGCAGTCATTGCAGCGCAACATTTCATGTATGCCATGCAGCGAAGCTTGTTGTAAAGTCAGAATTTTGACTCATTATCTGTCCATCACCCCTTGAGCCCCCAGCAAGACTGAAATCTAACATCCCGCCGAACTCACACACACTTACCGTCCCGGGGGGAAAGATCTGCCTGTGTGCTGGCCCAGGGCCGGTCGGACCCCCGGAGGGGGGAGCCGTGACCTGGGCTGCAGGCGCCATCAAAGGAATACCGCATGTGTGGTACATGTTTTGCTCGTTGCCTCGGGTGGCACATGAACACGGCTTCAGTCCACTCTCGTGCGAGGGTCCCTCTGAGCTCCCGAAGCCCCGCGAAAATGGACAGAAAGCCCGGGTGGCGAAACCATCTTCGAATCTCCGGAAGGAAGTGGATCATGGGTGATTCCAACATCGTATTCGATCGCACGATTGAGCTCATGCAGGATCGGCTGAACCTGAGCTCGGTCAACCAGAAGGTCATTTCCGGGAATCTGGCCAATCTCAACACCCCGGGATACGCAGCCAGGGAGACGTCCTTCGAGGAGGTGCTGCGGGAATCCCTCGAGCAGAGCGGCCCGCAGCTCAGCCTGTCCAATGCCAGACACGTGGACTCGGGTGACGCAAGGACGGCGATGCAGTCCGTTGAACTGGTGGAAACGGGTCCGGTAGATCTCGACACCGAGATGATGAAGCTTTCCCGGAACAGCATCGAGTATCAGTTCATCGTGACCATGTTGAACAAGAAGTTCTCCATGATGAAGCACGCCATCGGTGAAGGAGGGCTCTAATGGATCTTGACAATGCATTCAGGATCAGCGCTTCAGGCCTGAGGGCCAGCCGCACCTGGCTGAACGTGATCTCCGCCAATCTCGCCAACGCCAACACCACAAAGACCGCCAGCGGCAAGCCTTATGAGCGGCGCACCCTCATCTACGAGAGCGTGCCCAGCCAGGAATCCTTCGACGAGATTCTGGACGGAGCCCTGGGAGAGGACCTGCAGAAGGTCCGGGTGAACGCCATCGTCCCGGACGGCAGGGATTTCAGGGAGGTTTTCGATCCGGGCCATCCCGACGCAGATGATCAAGGGGTCGTGAAGATGCCGAATATCAACAGCGTCGAGGAGATGGTCAATCTCGTCATGGCGTCGCGGAGCTACGAGGCGAATCTTGCCGCCATGAGCACGGCGAAGCAACTGGCCCTCAGAGCCCTGGACATTGGTAAGTAGCTGCTAACAGGAATACGGGAGTGTGAACATGCGCGTATTGTCTCGGCCCAGCGAACTGCAGTTTCCGTCGGGCAAGGTCCTGAGCGACGGGCAAGCGACTCCGGAACCCGGGTTCTCTCAAGTGCTGGAGAAAAGCATTGGTCAGGTGGACGACCTCCAGCACCAGGCCGACCAGGCCATGCAGGAAGGATCCATCAAAGGGGCCGCGCGGATCGATGAAACGATGATCAAGTTGGAAGAGGCGGACATCAGTTTGCGGATGCTGACCAAGGTCCGCAACAAGGCCCTGGAAGCGTACCAGGAAATCATGCGGATGCAGTTCTGATCGAGTAGGGTCCTTGATCTCATATGAAGAGTTTCCTTGATCTCATCGGGAAGTGGAAGAAGGGTTTCCTGAGCCTGCCCAGAGCCAGGCAGATCCTTTATACAGGCACTGTGGCGGTTATCCTCGGCAGTCTGGTTCTTCTCACCTATACGGTCAACCGTGTCGAATTCGCACCCCTCTATTCGCAGTTGAATGAACAGGATCTCGGCAGTGTCGTTGAAACCCTCAAAAACAAGAAGATCCCCTACCAGCTGAGCGGCGCCGGCGGGGTTTCAGTCCCCAGGGAACAACTGCATGAAGTCCGTCTCCTACTGGCCACCCAGGGCGTCGTCAAGGGGTCCGGTGTCGGGTTCGAAATCTTCGACCAGCAGAAACTGGGAAGCACGGAATTCGTGCAGCGCATCAACTATCAACGGGCCCTGCAGGGTGAGCTCGCCCGAACCATCAACGAGATGAACGAGGTTCAGGAGAGCCGCGTCCATCTCGTGCTGCCATCGGAAAGCCTGTTTGTGGAGGACCGCAAGCCTCCCAGCGCCGCCGTGGTCTTGAAGCTGAAATCAGGGGCTCGCCTGGAGTCACAGCAGGTTCAGGGAATTGTCAACCTTGTGGCCGGCGCCGTTCAGGGTCTCACCGAGGACAAGGTGAGCATCCTCAGCACGGACGGCCAGGTGCTTTTCCGCAAGAACGCCGTCGACAACACCCTGCAGCTTTCGACGCTTCAGATGCAGGTGCGCAGCAAGATTGAGGATGACCTGAGACAGAAAGTCCAGTCTCTGCTGGAACAGGTGGCGGGGGCCAACAAGGTCACCACCCGTGTGACGGTGGACATGGATTTCAACCAGATGCAGGTGACCGAGGACATTTACGACCCTGACACCCAGGTCATCCGAAGCCAGCAGCGCAGCACCGAAAACAACCAGGGGGCTGAGCTCGGCGCCAAGGGCAACCCGGATGTGCCCATCAACGTGGAGGCTCAGCTCATGCAAAGCTCTCCTCCCGGCAAAGACAAGGAGAAGGATAAGGAGTCCCTCAATTCGAAGGCGTCGACCCGCCAGCGGGAGACGGTGAACTACGAGATCAACCGCGTCAACCGCCAGACCACTCACGCGCCCGGGAATGTCAAGAAGATCTCGGTGGCCGTCCTCGTGGATGGCCCTTACGAGATGAAGCCCAATGCTGAGGGGAAGACGGAGCCGATGTTTGTCGGGCGTTCTCCCGAGCAGATCAAGTCCCTGGAAGACATTGTCCGGAAAGCCATAGGCTACAACGAGGGCCGCGGCGATCAGATCACGGTATCCAATATTCCTTTCGCCACCGAACCCTCCGAGGCCGGCGGGTTCGTCAAAGCAGAAAACCGTTGGATCAAGCTGGCACGGGAGTATATCAAACCGGTCCTCAACGTTCTGATCGTGCTCCTCGTCTTTTTCCTGATCGTTCGACCGCTCATGCGCCGCTTCGCGACCCTGAGCGAGGAAATGAAGCATTTGCCGGCCCCCGGTGAAGCGCTACCCTCCGGCGATCAACAGACCTTGAGCCTTCCCGACCAGCCCGTTGAGCGGGAGCTCTCCCTGCGCAGGCGAGCCCTCAGCCTGGTGCAGCAGAATCCTGATCAGGCGGCGGCAATCATTCGGGCGATATTGAGAGAGGAGCAGGAGGCGTGATGCAGAAGCCAGTCGGAGCTCAGAAGGCCGCCATCATTCTCATGTCCTTGGGAGAGGAGGTTTCTGCCCAGATTCTCAAGGGTCTGTCCACCGACGAGATCAAGAAGCTGGGCGCAGAGATGACGAATATCACGGGTATCAAGAAGGAGCTTTGCGAAGAGCTCCTCCTGGAGTTCACAGCTCAATTCAATGAAGATGCGGACATTCACACTCCGGGAAACGACTTCCTGAAGAACCTGCTGCCCAGCGTTCTCGGACAGGACAAGGCCGCCGATGTCATGACGACCATCGAGCTCGAGAAGGAACAGGTCCCCTTCAAATGCGTCCGGGAGATCGACCCGCGCGTCCTGGCCAACTTCATCAAGAGCGAGCATCCCCAGACCATTGTGATCATCCTGGTCCACCTGGGGCAGGAAAAGGCCAGCCAGGTGCTGGCCCACCTGCCCGAAAACCTGCAGTTTGAAGTGGTCCAGCGCATCGCGCACCTCGAGACAGTCCCTCCCGACCTGGTGAGGGAGGTCGATGAAGTGCTCCAAAAGGAGCTTCTCTCTGTCGCCAGTGGGACCCATCAGATCCTGGGCGGCGTCCAGGCGGTGGCCGAGATCCTCAACCACAGCGACCGAAGGACCGGTGACAGCATTCTTCAATCTCTCGAGGAAAACGATACGGACCTGGCCGAAAAGGTGCGCAAGCTCATGTTCGTCTTCGAGGATCTGGCGGGCCTCAACGACCAGGGCGTCCGGGAGCTGCTTCGCGAGGTGAAGAACGAGGAGCTCACCCTCGGCCTCAAGACGGCATCGGACGACCTCAAGAACAAGATCTTCAAAAACCTCTCACAGAGGGCCGTCCAGATCCTGGAAGAGGAGATGAGTGTCATGGGTCCGGTGAGACTGAGCGATGTGGAGGCCGCACAGCAAAGCATCCTGAACGCAGCGCGCAAGCTGGAAAAGGAAGGCAAAATCGTCCTGGCCGGAAAAGAAGGCGGAGACGCTTTTGTCTAGAATCATCAAAGCCTGCGAATCGGAATCGGAATCCGTATGCTCCTTTGACTTCTCGGAGATCCTCGATACGGCCTTGTGCGATCCCGGTGAGAGAGAAGCCCCGGAATCCGGAGCACCCGAGGAAACCGAACCGGACCCGCTCTTCAACCTCGAGCTCATGGTTCAACAGCGCCTGCTGGAGGCCGAGCGGAGATCCCAGGAGCTCGAGCAGGAAGGCTACGAAAAGGGCTATGCCCAGGGGCTCAAGGACGGCACGGAATTCGGCCGCAAGAGCATGCAGGTCGCCAGAGAGCATTTCGAGGAACTGCTGTCGCGTTTGATGACCCTCCCGAACACGGTCTTCGAGGATTACCGGAGCTGGTTTATCGCCACCAGCCTGGCCGTTTCAAAACATATCATCCGATCGGAGCTCCAAACGAATCCCCAGGCGCTGATCGAGCTCATGGAAGATGTGTTGAGCGAAGCCGGCGAATCGCAGGGGATCGTTCTCTTCCTTCACCCCAAAGACCTTGATCTCCTGAGCCGGCACTCGGCTTTGGAGGAAATGACGGCAAAGGCCGAAAAGACCTTCTCCATCAGGCCTGACCCTGAAATGTCCCGCGGCGGATGCCGCCTGGAAAGCGAGATTCAGTTGATCGACGCCTCGCTGGAGAACCGGCTGGCGCTGATCGAAAGAACCCTTCTACAGATGGGAGAGGCGGAGCAGAATGACTCAGACCCCACGGACGAATGACTATCTCCGACTGACTCATCTCGGCTCTCGCCTCAATCAGTGCCCTCCATGGGAGACTTTCGGCAAGGTCGTCCACATGGTCGGCAACATCATTGAGGCCGAGGGGATCCGGGCCGCCGTGGGAGATGTTTGCAGGATTCTTCCCGGCGACCACGAAAACCCCATTCTGGCCGAGGTCGTCGGATTCAACCAGAAACGCCTGAAGCTCAGCCCTCTGGCAGCCGTCAACGGTATCCAGGCGGGCTGTCTGGTCCAAACTCATCAGCAGTCGGACTCGATTCAAGTGGACGAGGGCATGCTCGGGAGGGTCCTCGACGGATTGGGGCAACCCATCGACGACGGTGGACCGCTGCCTTCAGGAGCACCCTACTCACTGAGCGGAAAGCTCGCCAACCCCCTGGGAAGACCCCTCATCGAACAACAGCTCGACCTGGGAATTCGGTGCATCAACGGGCTGCTGCCGGTCGGAAAAGGCCAGCGCATCGGCATCTTCGCGGGATCGGGAGTTGGAAAGAGCACGCTCCTCGGGATGATGGCCCGCTATACGACGGCCGACGTGAACGTGATCGCCCTGGTGGGAGAGCGGGGAAGAGAGGTGAACGAATTCCTCCAGAATGAGCTCGGGCCGGAGGGCGTGAAGCGCTCCGTGGTCATCGTGGCAACGTCCGATCAGCCCGCCACCGTCCGGATGAAGGCCGCATTCATGGCCTGTGCCGTGGCGGAGTATTTTCGCGACCGGGACCTGGATGTTCTGCTCATGATGGATTCCGTGACCCGATTCGCCATGGCGGCCCGCGAGGTGGGCCTCTCCGCCGGAGAGCCCCCCACCACCAAGGGCTACACCCCCAGCGTCTTCAGCCAGCTGCCTCGACTTCTGGAACGTGCGGGCAACTTCGACCGGGGCTCCATTACCGGGATTTACACCGTTCTCGTCGAAGGGGGAGACATGGACGATCCCGTGGCCGACTCGGTGCGCTCCATCCTGGACGGACATATCGTCCTGAGTCGAAAACTGGCCCAGGATCGTCATTATCCCTCCATCGACGTGCTGCAGAGTGTCAGCCGGCTGACAAGCCGGCTTCTGGATGAAGAACAAAGGAACCTGAGCTCGCGCTTGATACAGACCCTGGCGCTCTACAAGAGCAGTGAGGACATGATCCGCATCGGGGCCTATGTGAAAGGCAGCCATCGCGAAACGGATTATGCCATCAGTATGATTGACAAAATCAACGCATTCCTGCAGCAGCCCGTGGAAGACTACGCGTCTATCGACGATGCCCGGAAGGCGCTCGAAGCCCTCTTCAACTGACCTGCTCGGCTTTCATGAGAAGCTATGTGACCCATGGGCTATCGATTCCGTTTTAAGACACTCAGCCAGTATCGAGAATTCCTGCTCAAAAAGGAGCAGATTGTGCTCGCACAGGCCCTTCGGCAACTGGAGGACAACGAACTTGAACGGGCCGGGATGCAGGAGCAGTTGCGGGAAGCCGTGACCAGTTGGGAGAGGCGTCAATGCGAGGGCATGGGAGTGCCGGAATTCCTCGCATATGGAGAACGCGTCCATTCGCTGGAACAGCAATTGCTTGGGCTTGAGATTGAACGCTTGAGACTTCAGAAAGAGGTGGACGCTGCAAAACGCAATGTTCTGGAAAAGGAAAGGGACGTGAAGGCCCTGAACATTCTGGAGGAGCGGGAGCGGGAGTCCTACAGCTACGACGTCAGGAAGAAAGAACAGGGTGACATCGATGAATTCGCCATCCTCAGAAAAGGCAAGGGAAGTGATGATTCCAGCTCACTCTGATGAAGCGCCGGAAGCCAGGCAGCCGGGACGGTCCAAACCTCTTGGAGCCCTCTTCAGCATGCTCACGATCATCCTGATCGTGCTGCTCCTGAAGCTTGGCCTGACCCTCGGAACCGCGGTGTGGAAGGACACCGAAAGCTATCTTCCCACATTTCCCGAAGAGGTTCTGGCCGAAGAGCGCAAACCCAAGTCCCAGGGGGCCGCGGCTCAGAAACCGGACGCCCCGGCTGCATCGGCTCCTTCAACCACAACTCCCAAAACGGCTTCATCCATGACTGAAATGGTCACCCACCTCGAACAGAGAGAAGCAGAGCTCAAGAAGCGGGAAGAACAGATTCGGCAGAAGGAGGAATACCTCAGCAAGCTGGAACAGGAGACGGAAAAGAAGTTGAAGGAGCTGATCGTCATACAGAAGGAAATCCAGGCCTACCGGGCCGAGAAAGAGGAGACTCAAAACGGGAAGATCCGCTCCCTCGCAAAGATCTACGGCACGATGAAGCCCAAGGAGGCCGCCAAGCTGCTCGAGAACCTCGACGACCAGCTGGTGGTCAGCGTCATCTCGACCATGACCGCGGACGAGGCGGGCAACATCCTGGGGAACATGGATATCAAGAAGGCGGCAAAGATTTCCGAGTCCCTCTCCCATCGCCTGGGTCGAGGC
>JBFYYO010000052.1:0-18712 GCA_041310025.1 Syntrophobacterales bacterium | reverse complement strand
GCGTCGATCTCGTTCAGAATGCGCTCCACATCGTCAGGGCTTGAGTCGAGCCTGTTGGTGCCGATGTGGAGCAGGACGATATCCGGTTGTGCGCTGGTGGCCCATCCGTGGATGTTGTCTGCGACATAATCGTCCGTCCTGCCGGGGTGTCCTTCGTGTCTGGGGTCGAAGTCACCGAAGAACAGTCCGCCTCGCTGGCTCCCCAAGAGCTCCACGTAATGGCCGGCATTGCTGAGATCGAGCCAGAGGTCCCGGCGATAAGAGGTCCAAAGGCTGGAATCCAGTGGATCTGACGGGTTGTCGACCCCCGAAGCTCTTCCCGCTGTGATGGAGTCGCCTACAAGCATGATGCGCAAAGGTTTCTTGCATCCCGCTCCGGTGACTCCATTCAAAAAGTCATCGTTGAAGGTGACCTCCGGGGGGAGCCGGCCGTCATCGAGAGCAACACCGTCCGAAAGATCTCCCCCAGCACCATGTGAATCCCGCAAGTCCGTGAAATCCCCAGCAGGTTCTGACGAGGGCAGAGCGAATGATGCCTGAGGAGTCAAGGTCACCAGGGTTAACAATGCTAACACAAGCTTCTGAAAAAAAATGAATCTGAGCTTCCTTGCTGATTGGCTCCCAAGCATCCGGCTCTCCTCCTGCCATTCATTGTATTCCTGTTGCGCTCGCCCTCTTGGCCAAAAAACCGTGGTCGGTTGTTCAGCTTAAGGGTTCGGCTCGGCGATTGTGCGGCGTATTGAATGCCTTCTCACTCCTGCAGCTTGCTCATCTCTTCGCTGGATATGGTGAACGTGTGCTCGGGACCGGGAAACTGCCCACTCCGGACCTCATCTCGAAACTGGATCAGAGCGTCCTGGATCGTCTGGGTGAGATGAGCGTAACGTTTGACGAATTTCGGCACAAAACGTTCGAAGAGGCCGAGCACATCGTGCACCACCAGGACCTGGCCGTCACAGTCGGGGCCGGCGCCGATGCCGATCGTCGGAACGGGAACCGAATCGGTGATCCGGGCGGCGATGGGTGCTGGAATGGCCTCGAGGACGATGCTGAAACATCCCGCATCGGCGAGGGCCTGTGCATCCTCCTCCAGGGCCCTGGCGGCTTCGGCCGTCTTTCCCTGGACTTTAAATCCACCCATTTGCGCCACGCTCTGAGGAGTGAGGCCGATATGTCCCTGAACGGGAATCCCGGCGTCCACGATGGCCCGGACCTGTGGAACCACCTTCCTTCCGCCTTCGAGCTTCACGGCCTGCGCCCTTCCTTCCTTCAGGAACCGACCGGCGTTCATCACGGCCTGCTCGACACCTGCCTGATACGACAGAAACGGCATGTCCCCGATGACCAGTGCACGGCGTGCGGCTCGGGACACGGCACGCGTGTGGTGGATCATCTCATCCATGCCGACCGAGAGCGTGTCTTCCTGCCCCAGAACCACCATCGCCAGGGAATCCCCGACCAGAATCATGTCGATGCCGCTCTGGTCGACCCACTGAGCGGTCGGATAATCATAGGCGGTGAGCTCGGTCAGCTTTCGATTTCCTTTGGCTGCCATCACTTCCGGAACGGTCACGCGTGTGGTCATAATCTGACTCCTTTTCTGAGGTTAGTAGCCGCAAGCCAAGCTTTCGCAAGTCGGCTCCATGCCCAGAATAGTGGAATACCGGATGTGTTTCAAGGGAAGCGTTTCAGGGAAGTGTTGAGGTGTTGGATTGAAGGGTCCTGACCAATCGGGTGAGTGTTTCATTGACGACGACGGGCAGGCCAAGCTCCTTGCCGTAGCTCACGATGGCCCCATTGATGGCGTCGATTTCGGTGGGACGCCTGCGGTCGATATCCTGCCCCATGGATGACCGGTTTCTGGAGGTGGCCTCGGCAACGGCGAACACGCGCTCCACCATGTCGCCTTCGAAGCTGAACCCTTTGCGCTCTGCCACGAGCAATGCCTCTTCAACGGCTGCCCGGCAGAGGGAGCGGGCGTCCGGGATCGTATTGATCTGGCCGTTTCGGATGCCCGTCAACGCCGTGATGGCATTGATGCCGACGTTGACCATGAGCTTCTGCCAGATCAGCTGCTGCATGTTTCCGCCAGCCTGAGTCTCGATCCCGGCTTCATGAAAGGAATCAACGATGGTGTGCACACGATCCGAGGGATCGCCACGAAACTCTCCCACCACCGTGAGACCATTGCCGCCGTGGCGGACTCTGCCTGCTTCGAGGAGGGTAGCCCCCTGGGCCGTCACCCCAACAAGGGTCGAAGCCTCGCCCACGACTTCCGAGATGCGCTCGAAGTTCCCCACTCCGTTCTGAAGCGTGAGAAAGACCGTCGAACCTGTGCAGAGGCGATGGATGCTTTGGAGAGCCGCCCGCGTGGCGTAAGTCTTGACACTCACCAGCACCAGGTCAGCTTTTCCCGGTATCTCGGCAGGATCACTGTAGGCCGGGAGATCATAGCGGGTGAGCGAGCCGTCCAGCTCTTCCACCATCAGCCCGTCTTCTCGCACAACCCGCATATGGTCGCGGTTGGTGCTCAGCAATGTGACCCGGGCGGGAGATCGGGACAGTCTGGAGCCGACGAGGCTGCCCAGAGCACCCGCTCCAAGGATCAGAATGTGCATCGGCAATGTCCCCTCCCAAAGTTGTCGGTGTGAAGCGTGAGGGTGGCAGGGCTTCTCATCAGAGGATCTGGCTGAGAAACCTCTGAGCCCGGGGGTGGCTGCTTTCCTGAAAGAACTGCTGCGGCGGGGCTTCCTCCAGGATCTCCCCCATATCCATGAAGACCACCCGGTCGGCCACTTCACGGGCAAACCCCATCTCGTGCGTCACGACCACCATGGTCATTCCTTCGCGGGCGAGTTTGACCATGACGTCCAGAACCTCCCCGATCATCTCGGGATCCAGGGCGGAAGTCGGTTCATCGAAGAGCATGATTTTGGGGCTCATGGCGAGAGCCCGCGCGATGGCCACCCGCTGCTGCTGGCCGCCCGAGAGCTGGGACGGATAGGCTCCGGCTTTCTCCTGGATGCCGACCTTTTCAAGAAGTCCGAGGGCCATGCTCTCGGCGTCGTTTCGCGAGAGATGTTTGAGCTTGGAGGGAGCGAGGGTCAGGTTCTGCAGGACTGTCTTGTGCGGGAAGAGATTGAAGCTCTGAAAGACCATTCCCACTTCCATCCGGATCTTGTTGATGTCGTTTCTCCGGTCGTGCAGGTCGAAGCCGTTCACGACGATCCGTCCCGAGTCGATCTCCTCGAGCCGGTTGATAGTTCGAAGCAGAGTGCTCTTCCCCGAGCCGCTCGGTCCGATGATGACGACCTTCTCGCCGGTCTGAACGCTCATGGAGACGTGGTTGAGGGCCCGCAGGCTTCCAAAGAACTTGCAGACATCCTCCATGACGATGATGGGATTGAGCTCAACCATAGTGGCTATATCTCTCTTCGAGGAGGCTCACCAGCTTCGACAGCATCAGGGTGATGATCAGGTAAACCAGGGCAATGACAGTGTACGTTTCGAAATAGGCGAAACTTTCGGCCGCGAACTCCCGCCCCCGTCGAAGCATGTCGGCCACCGCCAGGATGGAGACCAGTGAGGTATCCTTGAGGAGCGCAATGAATTCGTTGCCAACGGGAGGAAGGATGGTCCGCCAGGCCTGGGGAACGATGACGTAGCGCATGGTCTGGGCTGTGTTGAAGCCCAGGGACCGAGCGGCCTCCGTCTGGCCCTTGTGGATGGATTCGATGCCCGCCCGAAACACCTCTCCCATGTAGGCGCCGTAACATAAGGACATGGCGATGACAGCGGCCACCATGTCGGGCAGGCGCACGAAACGGCCCAGGGCGTAGTAGATGTAGAAAAGCTGCACCAGGAGCGGAATGCCTCGCACGACTTCCACGTAGATGGAAGCCACGGAGTTGATGAACCGGTTCCTGGAAATGCGCCCCAGGCCGGTGATCAGGCCGAGGACGAGAGAGAAGAAAATGGAGCACAGGGTCACCTGGAAGGTGACGAGGATGCCGTCTGGAATGAACCTCAGGATTTTGAAGTAGGGGTCGGGCTTCGAGACGGCCAGGTAAACGAGGATGAGGATGGCGCCGGCAAAGGCGATGCGCCATGCGGAGAAGAGTCCCACATCCTTCCTGCTGGGGATGGCGGCGCCGTCAGAGATTTCGATCACGTTCTGCTCCATCGGGATTGTCGGGCCCCTACTGGCTGAGCCATTTGGCTCGAATCGTCTTGTCGATGCCCTTTTCCTGGACGGCCTTGATGCCCTTGTTCAGAAGGTCCACGAGCTCTTTGTTTCCCTTCTTGACCGCAATGCCGTAGTACTCGTCCCCCGTCTCGAGAATGGAGGCAATCTTGAGCTTGGCCGCGTATTCAGCCTTTTGCAGTGCGTACTGTGCGGCAACGGGGTCGTCGCAGACCACTCCGTCGAGGCGACCGTTGAACAGGTCTTCCATGGCCAGGCCGATCTCGTCGTACGATTTGGCCGTGAGTCCCTTGGCCTTCTTGATGGTGAAATATCCGGTGGTGCCGATTTGGGCACCGAGCGTCTTGCCCTTCATCTCTTCAAGGCCTTTCACGTCAACAGTCTTCGGCACCACCAGGGCCTGGCGGACCTTGTAGTAAGGCTGTGTGAAGTCCATGGCCTTCTTGCGCTCCTCCGTGATGGTCACCGACGAGCAGACAGCATCATACTGGCCGGCGTCCAATCCGGCGAAAATGCCGTCCCAGGCCACGTTCTTGAGCTCGAGCTCGAAACCGGCCTCCTTGGCCACAGCTTTCATAAATTCGGGAGCAAACCCAACGATCTCCTTGTTTTCGTTCAGGAACTCCATGGGCGGCCACGTGGCGTCCTGGGCAACCACAACCATGCGGCCCCAGGCCGATGAAACCGCCATGACACAAAGCAACAGCGCAAAGATTCCTCTTTTGATCATGAGCTCATCTCCTTGTCAAAAAGGGGTGGAAGTAGAGACCTGCATTCTGGCTATACACACACCATCCGCCGGGTGTCAAGAAAGTCGAGGAGTCCGGACCAGGTGAGGCGGCATTCTTGACAGGGGTGGGGCCTCCTCGTAAATTCATTGCTCTCATGAGCCCATAACCTTTGGAGATCCATCGGAGACCAAATGAAAACCCTCCTCCTCAACCCTCCCTCCTTCGAGAAATTCGATGGAGGCGCTGGCTCGCGCTGGCCTGCCCGCCGCGAGATCACCTCCTTCTGGTTTCCCGCTCGGCAGCCAGGCGGGAGCAGGGGACGAGTGAAACGAACAGCATGCCAGACACAGCGGGCGGACGATAGTGCTCGGATCAGGGAGCATTGCATGACGGTAACAGGTCTCATGGTGCTGGTGATCGTTCTCACCAACGCAGCCGTAGATATTTACATCACCAGGGGAGTGAAGCAGGTGGGCGAGATCGAGGGCTTCCGGCTCGGCCTGTTGCCGGGAATCATCCGGCGGGTTCTGACCTGCAGGGACTTCCTCCTGGGTGTCCTCTTTCTGGCTTTGAGTTTTTTCTCTTTTCTATCCATTCTTTCCTGGGCGGACATGAGCTTTGTGGTGCCTGCCACCTCGCTGGTCTATGTGGTGACTTTGATCGGAGCGCGGTTTCTGCTCAAGGAGCACATTGACGGTATGCGATGGGCGGGGACTCTCCTCGTTTGCCTGGGGGTTGCCCTTATTTGCCTGCCCTGACACTGATGGATCCGGTTTCGGCGTTCCCGCTCAGAGCTCAAAGATTGAGTCGTAAGATCCAACCACCCTCTCGAATCTGAGGGCGGGGCCGGGTTGCGTCCCGACTGCATCGGTATTTTGCGAGACGCCGGAGCCGCAATCCCACTGTAATCGTGGTTTGGAGTTTCCCAGACCGGCATGGCCGGCGAGCTGGCGGGGTTCATCCGGCTCTGGCTCCGGATTTGCTTGACACTATTTTCACTGCTGGTTAGCTTTGGTTTCATGTGAGCTTAACATTTCAGGAATTGATTTCAGGATCGCAAACAACTCGACAGGAGAACTGAGAGTGAGCTCTGGAACGAACAGATTGATGAGGATTTCGGCAGTTTTTGTTGCGGTGTTTTTTGCGTCATGGCTTGTCCTCGAGTCCGCGGCGTGGGCGCGAGCGGGTGGGGGACGTTCCATGGGAAGTCGGGGAGGTCGTTCCTACTCGACCCCCTCGAAGCCTTCCAGCCCATCTCCTGGTGCTCAGCCCGGCATGGGGCCGGGGATGACCAGTCCCTCGCGCCAGCCGTCTCCGGGTGGGGCATTCAGCCGAAGTCCTTTTCTTCAGGGTTTGGCGGGGGGAATGGCGGGCGGTTTGCTGGGCAGTCTCCTCTTCGGTGGCATGGGCCACGCTTCCCCGGGTGGTTTAGGGGGTGGAGGCATCGGATTCCTCGACCTGATCATTCTGGGACTGCTCCTGTATTTCCTGTGGAGATTCATCAAGCGGCGCCGCCAAATGGCCGGGGCATCCGCCTATCATGGGCAGGGCAGTGAAGGCTATTCACCGGGAGGGTACGACTCTTCCCAGGTCGAGCCCTCCTACGGCCGGGGCGAAGGCTATGCAGCCGATCCCCACGATCAGGTTCAGCAAGGCTTTGACCAGATTCGTCAGTTCGACCCTGCTTTCAATGCCAACGACCTGAGAGATCAAGTGCAGGACATGTTCTTCCGCGTCCAGGCGGGCTGGATGAACCGGAGCCTGGATGGCATCCTCGACCTTCTGACGCCGGAGATGGCCCGGTATTTCACAGAGGAATTCGATGGCATGAAGCGGGCGGGTCGCACCAATCGCCTGGAGAACATTGCCATCCGAAAGGTCGAGCCGGCTGAAGTGTGGCAGGAGGCCGGCAAGGATTTTGTGACCGTGCTGTTCACGGCCAATCTGCTGGACTACACTCTGGATGATGTGACGGGCGAAGTGGTGGAGGGAGACCGGTTGAACCCGGTAAAGTTCGAGGAATTCTGGACCTTCACGCGGGATATCGGTTCATCGCAGTGGCAGCTTTCGGCCATTCAGCAGACGCATGAGCCAACGCAGCGTTTTCACTAGACGGCCACGTTCGGCCGATGCCTTGAAGCCGGGGTCTTCCTTCATGTAGGCGCACTCCTCCTCCTCGAAGACCCTGCAGGCACTGGATCGCCAGGGGTGAACGGAACAGAAGCTTCGGCCGCTCCTCCTGTGCTCCCACAGGAACGCGCAGAAACGGTGACCCTGCCCGAGTCCGCTGCCAAAAATCCGGCGCCAGGAGGGCGGCAGCAGGGAATCGGGAGGGAACTCCGGAAGGCCGCTGGCAATCTCGCAACAGAACCCGCAATGGTCGCAATAGCCCGCGGGCATCCTCACGATGTCCCCGGGCTTTTTACCTTCCTGGGGGCTCGATTCCCGCATCAGGACCCTCACCTCCTCAAGGATCGTGCATCTTTCGGCCAGCATGCGCACGGCATCGGCTCCCTGACGCCGATTGGACCGATAGCTCCATGCCGGCTCCATCCTCAGGCGGCTCAGATTCCGCAAAAAGAAGGTCATGGGGAAATTGGGGTCCCGGATTCCACGGCGAAGGCGACGAAGGGTGCCGTTTCTTTTGTGCCTCCGCAATGGTTGTGTCGCGTCAGGGGGCATGGGCCTGTTGAAACCAGTTCGTTCTCTTTCGGATTGAAATCACGGGCAGTGCCGACTTTTTCCCCGCACGGGAGCTCCACCCGATGACAGAATTCCCGGAATCGCCATAGCTCTCATGGGAAATGGCTGTCAAACCTTTTCAGACCTGTGGTGATGAGAACCCGGACCGAATATCGGGTGTGTTTTCTTCTTGTGCTGCCCCTCGGTTGTCATGAACAGAGGCCGAGGATCATGGCCGCCCAGTTGCCGAGCCTGAAAAGGGCATGGCGCTGCAGATCCAGTTTCACGTAGCAGGCTTGGAGGACTTCGACATCCTCGTCCAGAAATCCTGACACGATGAGGGCACCTTCCGACAGAAGGAGCTGACTCAAGGCCTCAGCCAGCTGAAGTTGATCGGTAAACGCCACATTGGCCAAAATCAAGTGGAATCGCCCTTTGACCAGTGCCAGCAGGGTCTCCTGCACCTGGACCAGGTCCTGCAAATCGTTGAGACGCACGTTTTCTTCTGCTGCTGCCAGGGCCTGATCGTCTATGTCGATGGCCAGGACCTCCGCTCCGAGCTTTGCTGCAGCCAGAGCCAGAATTCCCGTTCCAGTTCCGACATCCAAGGCTTTCCACTTCGCCGGAGGCCGGGGAAGCCATCCGCCTTCAAGAGCATGCTCGAGTGCCTGAAGGCTCAGAATGGTCGAAGAATGCCGTCCCGATCCAAAAGCCTTTCCCGTGTGAAGAGCGATGACGTGCTCGCCGGGTTGAGGCGCGTATGCTTTCGAGGCGGGCCGTATGACCCAGCCGGACCCGACTCGGAGGATTGGCGAGCGAGCCTCGCATTCGTCAAGCCACTCCCTTCCTGGAACCGATCGGTGCTCGATCTCCAAAGGTCGATACCCATAGCTTCTGAGCCGTGCCACATACGTCTCCAGATCTTCCTGCCGGGATGGAGTCATGCCGTGAGGTCCGTAGAGTGCCCGGATGAGGGCATTCCCCTCCGCCAGGGTGCCCGCTTCGATGATGACGGGATGCCCGCTGACCTGAGCGAGATAGAGCGATGCCTCCTCCTGCAGGGAGTGAGGCACCAGCAAGCGCACTTCGATCCAGTTCTCATCGGGCATGATCGGCGATTATGTTCGGGTAGAGCGCAAAACGCAATGCAGAACGCACTTCAAGACCTGGAGGGGGGCACGGTTGGGGCGGGCATGTTGCCCGCCCCTTTTGCATTCCTGGTCGGATGGATCGTGGTTGGATAAACACCGGCGCTCAACAACGTGAGCGGTCTTGCATCAGAAATCCTTTAAGTCTTCTCCATCGAAGGGGATCATTTCTTGCGGGCTCATCTCCCGAATGCCAGCCTTGGGAGAATGAGATCCCGCTCCGTTCCCGTTTCGCTTCACCTTGCCGTACTGGGGAGTCTTCGGGTGCTGAGATGCCTGGACGGCCAGCGCTCTGGAGCCCGGGCGAAGGGCGCCCTGCTCCGAGACGGACGATTCCCTGGACACGCTATTTCGGGCTCCGTTTCCGCCGACAATGGCCGTAAGCCCCACAACGTAAGCCTTCATCTGTTCGGCCTGGGCATTCATCTCCTCGGATGCCGCAGCGGATTCCTCGGCGGTTGCCGAGTTCTGCTGAACGACCTTTTCCATTTCCGAAACGGCCTGGTTGATCTGCTGGATTCCCTGCGCCTGCTCAGTGGATGCCGCAGCGATTTCACCGACCAGCTCTCCCGATTTGTTCACGCTGAGAGCGATTTCGCTGAATTCCTGGTTGGTCGTTGCAACGGACTCGGACCCTTCCTTGACCTTCTTGACGGTAGCCTCGATGAGACCTGCCGTGTTTTTGGCCGCATCGGCAGCCCTCATGGCGAGGTTTCTCACCTCGTCGGCCACAACGGCGAATCCGGCTCCGGCCTCGCCGGCTCTGGCTGCCTCGACGGCTGCGTTGAGGGCCAGAAGATTAGTCTGGAATGCGATCTCGTCAATGGTCTTGATGATCTTCTGGGTGTCCTCGCTGGCCACGGAGATTTCGTGCATGGACGAAGTCAGATTTCCCATGGACTTGCTGGCGTGCTCCACGATCTTTTTGGCGTCTTCCATGAGTCGGTTGGCCTGGACAGCGTTCTCGGCGTTCTGCTTGACCATGGAAGAGAGCTCCTCGAGGGACGAGGACGTCTCCTCGATGGCGGCAGCCTGCTCGGATGCACCCTCGGCCAGTTGCTGGCTGGCGGAAGAGACCTGCGAGGAAGCTGAAGCCACCTGCTCGGCGCCGTCACCGAGGCCTTCGACGACTCGGGTAATGGGCTTCGAGACGCTGCGGGCGAAGAAGACAACCCCGACGATAGAGAGAGCGAGCATCAAAGACCCCATCGCGAGAATCCAGTTCCTGAGAGAATGGACAGGGGCGAGAAATTCATGGTTATTCATCGTGGTGACCGTTCGCCACCCGGTGACCGGGATGGAGGCGAAGCCGCCCGTCTTGTCAATGCCCTCATAACGGTAATGATCGACTCCCTCCTGGCTGCGCAGAATATTCTCCGTGAAGCTCTCCATTCCCTTCAGACTCTTGATGCTTGTGCTCAGAATAAGATCCGCTTTGGGATGGGCGATGAAAGTTCCTTCTTTATCCACCATATAGGTGTATCCGGTCTCACCCACTTTAATCGCCGCAACCTTGTCGAAAAGGGCATCGACTTTCATCACGATGGCAGCCACCCCCACAACCTCGCCCGAGGATGATTTGATCGGAACACCGATGGGAACAACTGGATTTCCCGTCTTCTTGGATTTGATGACCTGGCCGATATTGGCCTTTCCGTCCTTGGCCGCCTTGAAATAGTCACGGTCGGCAATAGAGATCCCTTTGTAGGATCCGGCAGATCCATCCGCATAGATCGTTCCGTTCAAATCGGTGACGATGATGATTTCATAGTGACTGCCGATTTCTTTCATGGCAGTGGACAACTTCCGAGACAACGCTTCCACTTCCTTGAGCTCTTTGTTGCCCGACTGGGTCACCATCATGGCCACGTCGATGACTGTGTTTCCGTGTGCAATTTCTTTTGCCATCGCGATTTCAGCGTTCATGGCGACATCGACAGCGTCCGCTGCGCCCTTGGCTATGGCCAGGAGCTCGCCTTCAAACGCTTCGTTCAAAGCGTCCGTGGCATTGTGGATGGAAAAAGACCCGATGACAAGTGTGGGGATCAGTACGAGAAGGATTCCACCGAGGAGCAGTTTGAAGTTCAGGGTCATCTTTTTCATAGGAGCGTTCTATCCTTTTCTGTTGGCGCTGAAGTGATTCAGAACTCTGGAACAAATAGGAGCATCCACTTTGAATAGATGCACGAATGGGTCAGACTCGTGCACTCCCCACCCATGTCGGCAGCAAGGGGTCTCGACTTTAGCAATGCGAGAACCCGCAGCGCATGGAACTTGCCGCCTTTGTGGGGAAATGCCTATACTGGCCAGGCTGTCCAATCCGTCTGGGAGCTGAATTTCCTGTACCCTTGAGCTTCGTGCCGGCTGGGGCAATGACTACCGACTGCACCTTTTTAGGCTGGCCTGATTTTCATGCGATTGCTTTGGGCATGGTGGCCAATACTGTTGACTTAAGCCCTTGACGTCATTTCGGCGAAAGCCGGAATCTAGGTTTAACGCCACTTCCTGGACCCCGGCTTTCGCCGGGGTGACGTTAAGTCAACAACATTGGACATGGTGGCCAGCCGGGTAGCGACTCATATGAAGTTGTGTAATAAAAAGAAGCTCCTCCCCGGCCCGGGGAGGAGCTTCTTGTGCGTGGGAAACTCTTGTTTCCGTCCTGATCAATCTCTCGCCAGACTGTGCCAGGGCAGATGATCCAGTTCAGTGGCCGCTATCCTCACGTGGGCGACAGCTGTTTTGCCGATCCATTTCACCCCACCGAGGCGACTCCATGAAAAGACTCCGGATCAGACCCAGCTTCACTTCCCCTTCGTCCTGGAAGGGTACCCCGGCTCGTCTGACAATCTCCATCACAGCTTCCTGGAGGCAGGGGATCGATCTTCCCCCCAGGACCACCCTGCCTTTGCGAGTATCAATGGCATAGACCTGAACGGGAAAGGAAACTGAAGCCAGAAAAGGAATGGCAGGGGCCTGGTAGATTTCCAGTCGGTGTCGTACGGCCAGCAATTCATCCCATCCAAGGGTCACGTTACGGACTGGTGGCATGGGAAACACTCGCCACCTGGGGACGGTGAGTCTGAGATCCGCATCGGTGATTGCGATGCGGGCGGGAATGACCGCAGCACCGTGCAACAGAGCTATAACACTGCTGAAAAGCAGGGGGACGCTCATCAGGAAAAAAGCCAGTATGGGGGCTCCGACGACAAACGGGACAAGAACGCCCAGAGCAGTCCCGACCATCCCCAGCAAAACAAGAGGGAGACCAGTCTGCCAACCCTTGCATATCAATTTGTTTCCCATGAGCACCTGCTCCATGCGGGTTTGTCGTTCCGAAAGCGAGGAACGATGGTGGTGAGATCACTCACTTGAATGACCATGAAAGGGAGAATCGGGATCCTTCATTTGCGCTGTCCACTCACCCGGGGCCATCCGCATGAGCCTGCCATGATGAAAAGGGCACACCTTCGTGGCCCTGGGCCTGTGGTTGACAAAGAGCAGAACCTCTTGGCCGACAGAACTGGCAAAAGAAAACCATGGATGGCATCGGGTGGTCCAAGAAGACAAATGCCAGCGCAGGTTCGTCCAGGAAGATACAGGGAATGGAATAAGGTCTTTTCTTAGATCTCAAACAGCAGCATATCCTTAAGCAGTGAAGTTTCATGATCAAGTATTCTTTGTGAATTTGTCAACACGATTCAACCTTTCAGCTACCAACAAATGAGTTTCAATAGTAAAGTGTACGCGCATGAATTGGTCGACTGAAGTCTTGAATCATCCAGGCGCAGTCAGCACGGGCGAACAATGTTGGGATGGGTAGGCAATGCTCCCTGTCCGGCATCCATTTCCGTGTTAAGGCAAAGAAGACGAAGTGGGCAACTGGTAGACGATGTGTCGAAACCTGACGGGGGAATCTTCCAAGACCGCAGGGATATATCTCCATGCCAAACTACGCCGCCAGGCATGTTCGACCTTTTCCACGCCTTCCTTTGAAAGGCAGCCTGGATCTCACTTATCGCTGCAACTTCGACTGCTGCCACTGCTGGCTGCGCATGCCTCAAGGCGCAAGGCAGAGAGGTGAGGAGCTCAGTTTCGACGAGATCAGGGGGATCGTGGAAGAGTCGCGGTCCATGGGGTGCCGCGAGTGGACCCTGTCGGGCGGCGAACCCATGCTTCGACCCGAGTTCACGGAAATCTTCGATTACATCACTCGCAGAGCCGCCCGCTATTCGCTCAACACAAACGGTTCGCTCATCACACCCGAAATCGCCCGATTGATGCCGCGCAAGGGCAACAAGATGGTAGCGCTTTATGGAGCGACGGCTGAAATTCACGACCACGTGACTCGGACCCCTGGGGCCTTCGAGCTGGCCATGCGCGGCTTCGCTTACCTGAAGGAGGCCGGTGCCGGATTCGTCGTCCAGTTGATCCCGATGCGCGCCAATTTCCACCAATGGGCTGCAATGGTAGAGTTGGCAGAATCCCTCAGCCCTCATTGGCGTGTGGGTGCGACATGGTTGTGCCTCTCAGCCGAGCGCATGCCCGAGCGCAACGCTGAAATTGCCGCCGAGCGCCTGGAACCCAGGCAGTTGATCGACCTGGATTGCCCCAACCTGGCCCATGAGGAGCGACTGCGGGAGCTTCACTTCTGTGGCCCCATTCCAGGGAAAGAACCGACCGATGCGGCTGTTGAGGGTCTCTTTGCCCAGTGCATCGCCAAACGTCGTGATTTTCACATTGACCCCTACGGCCGGATGACATTCTGCAGTTACATCAAAGATCCGGCCATGCGCTTCAACCTGCGTGAAGGCACCTTTCGCGAAGCCTGGGAAGAGTTCATCCCCTCTTTGGCCGGTCGCGCGCATGTTACGGAAGAATACCGGGTCAACTGCGGTTCCTGTGAATACCGGGCGGACTGTCACTGGTGCGCAGCCTACGCCTATCTCGAAACCGGGCGATATTCCGCACCCATTCCTCACCTGTGTGAGATTGCCTCGCAGGCCCGAGAATTCAAAAAGGCATGGCAGGATAAACATCGGCGCTATTTTCAGGTTGCCGGCATTACGGTGCGCGTCGAGAGTGACCTGGATTTCAACGAGGTCGAGTTCAAGCCGGAATTTGCGGGCTTCCGTGTCTCTGGGCCTGGCGCCGATAACGTGACGTTTCGGCACTATTTCGAACTGCCTGATATCGAGGGCAAGGATTTGGGAGAGGAGCTGTATCGCAAAGTGCCCTGGGCGATCTCCCTCAAGAACGATACCTGGTATTACCGGGGCATCTCGCCGGACCCGGACGACACTCAACTGCACCGCGTCGCAGTCTTCAATGCCGAGCACACCCACGCGACGATCTACAGTCCTGCGCGCGACCAGGCGCGCGTGCGGGAGACGGGATTTCAGTCGCTATCGCTGCTTCCCACGGACCAGATATGGCTTGCTCCCGTGCTGGCGGATCGCAGTGCCATCTTGATTCATTCGGCAGCGGTGATCCTGAACGGGCAGGGATTGCTCTTCGTAGGTCATGCGGAGGCGGGGAAGTCGACGACGGTGATGATGCTCATGGAATCCTGCAAGGCATCGAAGACGATCTCTGCCTCGGTCGAGATACTGTGTGACGACCGCAACATCGTGCGTCGCTGGCACGATGGTTGGCGCGTGCATGGCACCTGGAGCCATGGCGATGTGCCCGACGTTTCCCCCGCCGCTGCCCCCTTGCGCGCAGTGCTGTTCCTGCAGCAGGCTTTGAACAATGAATTGGTCCCCATGGCGGACAGGAAAGAAATCTGGTGCCGCCTGTTCGCTGCTGCCATCAAGCCGATGGTCACGGCCGCCTGGTGGAGTAAGGAAATGGACGTGCTGGATCAGATCGTGAAAGACGTGCCGTGTTTTATGATGCGTTTCGACAAGAGTGGGGATATCGTGCAGGCTCTGGTGGATCTGAGCATGACCGGCATGGCTGAATGAGATACCTGCATCGGAATCGGATGTGAGATGAACGGCTCGACATACGTTGTCAGGCGTGCACCCGGGCAGGTGCCGCTCTTTCGCGAAAGCAAGCCTCGCATGGGGCGGCTCGACATCGAATTGACCGAACGATGCAATAACGAGTGCATCCACTGCTGCATCAACCGGTCGGCGAACGATGGTCGGGCGCGCTCACAAGAGATGTCAACAGAGCAAATCCAGGACATATTGCAGCAAGCCGCCGGTCTCGGGTGTCTGGAGGTGCGCCTCACTGGAGGCGAGCCACTCCTTCGTCCCGATTTTGAAGAAGTGTACCTCTACGCTCGGCGGCTTGGCATGAAGGTCCTGATCTTCTCAAATGCGCGGTTGATTACGCGGCGCCTGGCCGGTTTGCTGGCAAGAGTCCCCCCGCTTGTGCCCATCGAGATCACGATTTACGGGATGAGCCGTGAATCGTATGAAGCGGTGACGCGCACGAACGGTTCATTCGCCCAGTTTCGCCGCGGTGTGGATCTCTTGCTGGTGCACAAGGTTCCGTTTGTACTCAAAACGGTTGTCCTGCCGCAAAACAGACATGAGACTGACGAAGTGGAGCGCTGGTCCGGGAGAATGCCATGGATGACCGGGCCGCCGAATTGTACCCCGTTTTTGGACTTAAGGAGTCGTCGGGACAGCGATGAGAAGAACGCCCTCATCAAATCGCTGCGACTGTCGCCGCAGGATGGGCTGGCACTGCTCATCCGCGACGCTGCAAGCTATCGCCGTGAAATGGCGGATTTTTCCTCCAGGTTCATGATGCCCCGCGGCGATTTGCTCTTCACTTGCGGTATAGGGCGGAGCATGTGCATCGATGCATATGGGCGAGCACAGCCGTGCTTGGGTGTCCGCGCGCCGGAGCTGACGGTTGGCCTCTTTGCCCGCCACTCTGCAGCTCGGGAAGGAAGGTCCGTTTCCGACCATCGTGCAGAGGCGTCGGGAGGAGACGTTTTCGGGCTGTCCGACGCAATGGTCCGATTCGCGCGGTTTCGCAGTCTGCGCGCAACGAACCCTGAATACCTGAGCCGTTGCGCACGCTGCATTCTCAAAGGCCTGTGCGAGCAATGCCCCGCCAAATCATGGATGGAGCATGGTACCCTGGACACCCCCGTCGAATATTTCTGCGAGATAGCCCACGCTCAGGCGCGTTACCTGGGTTGGCTTGGAGGAAGCGAGTATGGTTGGGAGGTGGAGGACCGGCGGAAGGAATGGACCAACTCAATGAATAGGGGCGGAACCAGCGATCGACACGTTGGCGCGAAACGAGCCTGAAAGAGCTCTGTACCCGCTGTGTGCGCCGGAGGGCGGGAGCTGAAAGACATCGATGGGTCTGTCTCTTGCTTTGAATGCATGGACAGCGCACCAGGGTTGGGTATTCAGCAAGAGACGTCTTTTGACGGTCTTTTCAGCGGGCTCTGGTTTTCTGGGGTGAGACACAGAGACATCACACAGAACAAACAAGAAAAAGGAGAAGAAGATGAAGAGCGAAGTCAAGCAGTGGCAGAAACCCGAGCTGATCATTCTGGTGCGAAGCAGGCCTCAGGAGTCCGTGTTGACGGCGTGCAAGGTGACGGGTGGCTATGGGCCCAATGCAACCAATAACGCATGCTTGTGGGAACATATGTGCCAGAACGTTTGCAGTTCGGTCGACCCCTCATAGCTCGTCTTCTGCTCAATGTGCAGGATGTCTTTCCGGGTTCCGGAAGCACCCGGAGCGTCGAAGGTGAGGTTCGAGGTGGGTTGCGGCCGAGAGGTCATGGCCTTTCGCCGGTTTCCGTTTGAGTTTTCTGAAAGCCGTCCCGCCAGGGATCACTGTCATCCATTTCGAGGAAGTTCGCCGCGGAAAAGGAGTGATCATGCCACCCCATATTGATCTGAGCGCTGTTTGTGCACCTTCGGGGGATGTCGTCGCGCGGGAAATCGAGGGTGAAATCCTGATTGTTCCCCTTGTTGCGGGCATCGGAGACGCTGAGGACGAGCTGTACACCCTGAACGAGACCGGTCAGGCCATCTGGGAAAAATTGGATGGAAATCGGACGCTGAAGGATGTCGCAGCATTGCTCTCGGGAGAGTTCAGCGCCGCGATCGCCGAGGTCGAAAATGATGTGCTGGGTTTTGCGGACGAGCTGACGAGGAGAGGCATACTCGTGGCCAGGACGTGATGCATCGGGAAGAGCACAGGAAGAACGAACGGAGGACGATCTGACGCTTTCACTCTTTCAGTGTCAATTCGTCGGGTGCAATGTGGATAGGGCGGTCATGCCGAGAAGCCGCAACAACGTGAGTCTTGTCCGGGCATCCCTTGAGATCGGCCGCGTGCTCGCTGACCACCATAGATTGGTGTTTCATGCCAAGGGGACGTGCATGTATCCGGCCATTCGTCCCGGCGACGTGCTTCGCATCCAATCGCGTGCCGCCGCCGATGTCGCTCTGGGCGATATAGCCGTGTGCCGAAGGCCAAGGTACATGTTCAGTCATCGAGTCATCGGCAAGGGTTTGGAAGGGGGACGTCCCTACATCCTCACTCGCCCGGACCGCTCCATCGAAGGCGGCGACGGCCCAACCTTTGACGAAGACCTGTTGGGGGTCGTGGTGGCCATCGAGCGCAAGGGAAAACCCGTGCCGCTCCACCCTGCGGCCTATCCATGGATTGTGCGCGGGTATCTCTGCCTGAAACGAACGCTGATGGCGGCCGTGCCGTCAGCGTTGGCCCGGCTGGACGGTGTTTTGGCGCGCGTACAGGATAACGGGTTCTATCGGCGCATTGCCAGGAGGTGCCTGGCAATGATGCGAATGCAGATTTCCTGCACGGTGCGCGTGCCGATGCCTGCTCTGGGCGGCGCTGCGTACCGACAACTGTCGTCCGAGGAGTTTGATGCGCGGAAGGACTGGCGGGGACGCCCGGTCGAGCGATGGACCCTGGTCCTGCATTTCGACGGCACGAGCGAACCCGCCGCCTGGACTCGATTCGAGCGGAGCCCAGGCAACGAGTGGTGCGTGGAGGAGTCTTTCGTCCGGTGGCGCTACCGCGGCGCAGGTCTCGACGAGGCGCTGCTGCGGGAGGCAGGCGCGATTCTGTTGCGTGATCATCGTGAATCCCAAAGGCACGTGGAAGTCCAAGGGAAGATGAAGTCCTCCTGAGCTCCGACGCTTTGTTTGAGTGAGATTCCGCTCGACAGGTTGTCCATGTCAGAACCCAAAATGCTTCAAATCCAGGAATATCCGCTCTGGGACAAGTTCAAAGCGAAAAGGGCTCCCATTTCCTTTGAAATTGAAATCACGGCGAGGTGCAACAATAACTGCCGCCACTGCTACATCAATTTGCCGCCGGGTGATCGCGCTGCCAGGGAACGGGAGCTTGCTGTCTCGGAGATCGCCGCCATTGCCGCCCAGGCAGTGGAGCTCGGTGCGGTGTGGTGCCTGATCACCGGCGGCGAGCCTCTTCTGCGCCCCGATTTTGCCGAAATATTCCTCTTGCTCAAACGCATGGGCTTGCTGGTCTCCGTCTTCACCAACGCCACGCTTCTGAATGAAGGACACATCGAGCTTTTCAGGAAATATCCACCGCGCGATTTTGAGGTGACGGTGTATGGAATCAAGCGCGAAACCTACGAGCGCGTTACGCGCGTCCCCGGCTCGTTTGATCGATTCATGCGCGGTCTGAACCTTCTGACGGAGACCGGCGCGCGTGTCCGCCTCAAGACCATGGCGATCCAATCGAACCTCGCTGAACAGGCTGAAATCGCCTCATTCTGCAGGGCACGTTCGAAGGATTTTTTTCGCTTCGACCCGCAACTGCACCTGCGCTTTGACGGCGATCCTGCGCGCAACGCCGAGATTCGCGCTGAACGTCTGATACCCGAGCAGATTGTTGCTCTCGAACGCACGGATGAGAAGCGTGTGAATTTGCTGCGAAAAGTTTGCGCCGCATCTGTCACAGGTGCATCT
>JBFYYO010000051.1:0-18860 GCA_041310025.1 Syntrophobacterales bacterium | reverse complement strand
GCCGCTGGAGCGCCCGGTCACTCACACAGGGAATTCCCAACGGTCGTTTCTCACTACTACCGGGTTTATCAATATAGACTCGGCGAATCGGCCGAGGCCGGTAGCTACCTGTGCGCAAGGCTTCGGAAAGCCGCTCGATTTCTCCAACGAGATCCTTCTCGAACTCTTCGATGCTCTGATGATCCGAACCGGCGCTGCCCCCGTTTCGCTTGACCGCCAGCCATGCGGCGGCAAGTGTCTTGGGTCTCTGGATCTTATCGATCAGGCTGAACCATACGCCTCCCTTCACCCCCTTTTCGAGGGCCTCCAGCATGCGTTCCGTCCACACGTGGCGTTCCACCCATTCCCATTCCTTGGGACCGGCTTCTCCCGCTTGTGTAGCCCTTACGGGCACTTCCGCGGGTTGCGTTTCGTCTTGTGCGGGCTTCATTCATCCACCTTCCTGCACCCCTTTGCTCCACGGGCATTACCCCGTCTCTCAGCTACTATGGGTGCTCTGACTCCTGCCCGGGGGGCTCTTCGTACCCTATACAAGCGCATTGAACACCCACCTTGGCCCGGACAGGTCTCCCTGGTTCTCATGGCGCGAACTTCCTTGCATTCCGTCACCAACCACCCCACGCACCCTGTCATCGCTTCTCTGCTGCCCTCCCAGCGTGACAGGCTCCCGGTTCCTGGTCTCCGACCGGCTTCTTCCCTGCCGTATCGGGGTCTCGCAAACCTCTGGCAGACTGCTTTCGCCCGTGCTCCGGTCTGGGCTTCACCTCTAATGAGCAGGCTCGCCGAAACGCTGGGCCGAATCGTGTTCGCTTTACTACGGACTGCAAGTTCGCCTCCGGTTGCTCTCCACCCCGCCTCGCGGCGACGCAGTTACCTTCGGCTATCGGGAGAGGGCATCCCCCGAGAGAGGACTTCCACCTCTCAGATCGCGCCTGCTCCCAGGCGCACTCATCCCGGCAGTCTTTCAGCCGGGATCCAGGTTCTATTCGGTCAATCTGGATTCCGGCTTGAAAACCGCCGGAATGACGTGCTGCGGTGTCCCACAGTCGCTATTGGACACTCTAATGTGCGCGCGTGTACTTAGCGATGCTCAAACTCCCCCATCATCCTCAGATAATTGGCAAATAGCCTTGGACTGACCCGCGATGTGCTGTCGAAGTCCGCAGAGAATTCCAAGCCGGGGACAATGGTTTTGAACACGGGAATCCCCACATCCTCTCGCGTGAGATCCACGTGGATGGGGCGGTATCCGTTGGCCCCGAGGAGGTTCTCAAGCAGGGCGAGATCCCTGGGCGGATCGCCGCACCCGAATCTCGGGAGATCCTCCAGTTTTCTGGTATGGAGACCTTCCAGGGCCGGGCCCGATGGGGGTCCCCCGGGATACGGATAGGGGGTTTCGGTCAGGGCAGAGAGCAGGGCTCTCCGGCCGTCCAGGTGAGCGCCCGTTCCCTTCACCACGCCACCCCGAGGCCCCATGACCATGCATTTATAGCAGGGGATTCCGAGCTCGTGAGTCAGATCGAGGAACTGAAGGTCGATCTCTTTAGCCCTGTAATTCGCAAGCATGTGTGAAACACCCGGGTCATCGGATTCCACCCGGAAACAACGCGAAGCATGAAAGGGCATGGTGGCTTCACAGTCGCGCTCGATGACCTCCAGGAGTGAGCTCAATTTGGCCTGTTCGGGAGTGTTCCCCGAAGCCAGCCCGGTGGAGCCCAACCCGCTGAAGAGGCTGACCTCATCCAGGTTGCAGAAGAGAAAGACGGCCTGAACGGGAATGAGAACAGGCTGCAGCCTCTCCCCGGACCTCTCGCGAGCCTCGAGCCAATGGAGCGGTTCGTCGGCGTAGGGGGCTTCGAGGCGCAGCTTGTTGGGGTCCAGCACCTCTCTGCCACTCGCGCGGATTTCGCTCAAGCTCCCGTAGGTAACCGCGTAAGCTTTCCGATACCCGACCAGGGCATCGGAGCCCACGCTGGCGAAGGAAGAGAGGCGTTCCACGATCTCCATGGCGTACGATGCCCGCGCGTCATCTCGACTGAGTCCTTTTCCGTAGCTCGTCTGAATGCCGGTGAGGACGTAGTCGTGCCGGCGGCACTTGACGAAGGTTTCCAGACGCCACCTGCGCAAAAAACCATGAGGGCTGAGAGACGACGCGTGCGCGAGCTCATCCGAGGCCAGGACCCCGAGCTCATCGAGTGCCCTCAAGGCTTTCTCGGCTGTCTCTCGGGCATTAGGCAGCAGAGCCCTTTGGGCCGGAGCATCCTGCGCGATCGCCTCTCCGAAATCCTGCAATGCCCTGTTCCCGCGGGACGCAGCCAGCATCTCTTCCGTGGAACAGGGATGGGGCAGAGAGACCGAGCCCGGTGGCGGAAGGGGCTGAAGCTCAGAGATATTGCGGTCAAAGTGGCGAATCCAATCGGCATGGACCCGTTGATCGTGCAGCAGAGCGGACTTAATGTTAGTGAGTGGTGTTTGTTTCATGAGTGCCTGGATTTGCTGCAGATTGAAAAGCTGCCGCACCGGTTTGAGGTGCTCGAATGTCAGTGCTGCTTCCAGGAGCAGCGCCAGCATGACCTCGTCACGATCGCTCGCGATTGGGTGGATTCTTCTCGCCGTCTCTTCATCCAGCTCGCCAATCTTCTCCAGCAGGTGCCGGTGCATGAAATCATCCAGGGGGCAAGACCGGAGATGGGCTAAATGATCGTCGAAGTTTCCGGCTATTGACGGAATTCCGGCAAAATAGCCAACTCCCGAAGCCGTTGTCGCCAGCTGCAGCTCATAGCGCATGGGGCATCCTTTGATGGTGGGGTCAAAGCTCATGTTCCCGAGTCCTGCTTTCTCAACGAATCCCGGCAGGTGCCGAGATAACATTCCTTGCCCCGGCTCACAACACAAAGATGAGGCACAGAATTTGCCAAATGAAGCGGCCAGAATAGAATCAGATCCCAAGACCGTTTTTACGGTTCCCCGGCTGGCCTGGCTGGAATCAGCAAGAGCGATTGACCATGACTGCATGGCTGGGGTGGTGCATGCGCAGCCCTCGAGGCCGCGAAGTCATCCGCGGACGGGCTGCCATCTTGCTCGAGACTCATCGTGAAGGAACTGACGCATGACTTTGCAGGCTGACTCCATTTTGGAGCCCAGGAAATTTGTGGCGCCGGAACTTGTCTGCGGCATGGGTGTAGCGGACCTGGCCGGGCGCTACGCTGTGAATTATGGGGCTCGAAAAGTCCTGCTGGTTTCCGATCCGGGCGTTGTGCAGAAAGGATGGACCCGATTGGTGGAGGAGTCGCTCTCCAGAAGCGGCATTCCATTCGTCCTTTTCGACGGGGTGACCCCCAATCCCAAAGATCACGAAGTGATGGCGGGTGCCGAGTGTTATGCCCGGGAGCACTGCGATGTCATCGTGGTGGTCGGAGGCGGGAGCCCGATGGACTGCGCCAAGGGGATCGGCATCGTGGGGACCAACGGCCGTGATATCCTCACGTTCGAGGGCATCGACGAGGTGCCCGTTCCGGGCCCTCCCCTGGTCAGCATTCCCACGACCGCAGGAACGGGAGCCGATGTCTCACAGTTTGCGATCATCGCCGACACAGCTCGCAAAGTGAAGGTTGCCATCGTGAGCAAATATCTCATTCCCGACGTTTCACTCGTCGATCCCAAAACGACCTTCACCATGGCGCCGGAGTTGACCGCAGCCACCGGCATGGACGCTCTGACGCATGCCATCGAAGCCTTTGTGTCCACGGCAAGCTCACCCATCACGGACCTGCATGCCTTGGAGGCCATACGGCTCATCCGCCGAAGCCTTCCGAGCGCCGTGGAGAGCCCTCAATGTGGCCAGAGCCGTTCGGACATGATGCTGGGAAGTCTCTTTGCAGGCCTGGCGTTCTCCAATGCAAGCCTCGGAATGGTGCACGCCATGGCGCACAGTCTCGGGGGCCTGCTGGACCTGCCCCACGGGGAGTGCAACGCCATCCTGCTCGAGCAGAGCGTTCACGTCAACTTCGATGCCTCCCCGGAAAAATACCGCAGCATCGCCATCGCCTTCGGCGTCCCGGAAGCCCGGGATTTGGATGATGCCACCCTCAAGGCGCGGCTCATCGGTGCATTGGTTGATTTTCGCGAACGGGTCGGTATCCGCCTCCGTCTGCGGGACCTCGGGCTGCGCAGGGAGGACCTGCCCACCCTGATCCGGCATGCCATGAAAGATCCGTGTCTGCTGACCAACCCCAAACCTGCCAGCAGTGGAGAGATATCGGATTGTTATGAAAAAGCCTTCTGATCGACCCCTGTCAGAGGAAAGCCTTCGCGACAGACTCATGGGCCTGGGGGAGAAATCCACGCGCAAGAGCTATTACCCCCAGCTGTTGAGGCAGCTTGATGAGCTGGAACGGCAACGGGAAGAGCTGGTTGAAAAGAACCGTGTCATGACTGAAATCCTCCTGGATCTGGACAGGGAGCGACGAAGAGCCACCGAAAGCGAGGCCAAGCTTTCCAAGATTTTCCGGTCCAGCTCGCAGCTCATCGCGGTGCTGACCCTGGCTGATGCCCGTTTCATGGAGATCAGCGACTCCTGGATATCCTTCCTGGGGCGTTTTCGGGATGAAATCATCGGGCGGAGCATGAAAGACCTGGGACTTTGGGGTTCCCCGGGGGAATGGGAGCACATCCTGGAGGGCCTGCAGGCCGAAGGAGAAATCCAGGGGATGGAGATCCAGCTTCGCCGCCCGTCGGCCGAGACCTTCTATGGGCTGCTTTCGGTCACCCCCATGGAACTCGACCGGGTTCAATGTGTCGTGATGGAAATCACGGACATCACGGCGCGCAAGCGGGCAGAGGAGGAGCGGCTGGAGCTGGAGCGCAGGCTCCTGCATCACCAGAAGCTCGAGAGCCTGGGTATGCTGGCAGGTGGCATCGCCCACGATTTCAACAACCTTCTGATGGCGATCCAGGGCAATCTGGAGCTGGCCATGTACGGCTCGTCCCACATCCCGTCCGTCGAAGGGCGGCTGCACCGTGCCATCGGGGCGACCCAGCGGGCTGCCGAACTGGTGAAGCAGATCCTCACCTGCTCCGGCGAAAGCCCCACCAGGTTTGCGCCAGTCCAGGTCAACGACCTGGTTGCGGAGAACATGAAGCTTCTCGAGGCCGGCATGCTCAGCAACATCACGCTTCAGTTCCATCCGGACGGAGATGTGCCCGTCATCCGGGCGGACGCGGGCCAGTTGCAGCAGATCCTCATCAATCTGGTGCTCAATGGCTGCGAGGCCATCGGCGACGCAGTCGGCAGGGTGACCGTTTCCACCGGACGGATGGAGTGCAGCGATGGATATTTGAAGCAGAGCAGACTCGATGAAAAGCCGGAAGCCGGTCACTTCCTGTTCATCGAAGTGTCGGACACCGGGAGCGGCATGGGCGAATCAACACTCAACCGGATCTTCGACCCCTTCTTCACGACCAAGTTCATAGGCCGCGGACTGGGCATGTCGGCGGTGCTGGGCATCATCCGGAATCACAGGGGGGCGATCATCATCGAGAGTGCCAGGGATTGCGGCACCACCGTTCGGGTCCTTTTGCCCCTTCCAAGGAGCTCCCATCCAGGGGAGGCCTCATACAGCTCAATACATCGCCACAGACCGCACGGAACAGACGACCGATCCCTTGACCGACCTCGTTGCGAAAGAAACCGATGAACACCGTCTGGCATCGGCCGGCAGAATGAGGGGTTCATCACTGAACTTTCACTCCAAGAAGCAAAAGACGCATGGAGATGAGCCCATGCGTCTTTCTTCTCTTGCTTTGCGCCCTTTGCGCCTTGGCGGTGAAGCGTTTGTTGGGATTCCCGCTAGAAGCTGAAAAAGACCTTCTGGAGGACCTTGGGGGTGACGCCGGCCATGTCCAGGTACATCGTGAGGCCCCCCATGAAGAAAGGCCAGCCGGCCCCCAGGATCATGGCCATGTCCACATCCTGGGAGCTCCGCACGACCTTCTCGCTGAGGATCAGGTCCACTTCGCGGGCCAGATTGCTCAGGACCCGCTCGCGGACTTCCTCCGCATGGAGCTCCCTGTCACCAGTCTTCACCCAGAGCGACTGAACCTCGGGGTCCACCTGGCGTGTTCTGGAGCCCGGAACATAGATCCCGGGTTTTCTGGCCTCCACCAGCTTCTTGAAGTTGGCGTTGAGCGGGAACCGCTCGGGTCCGAACGCACGGTTCAAGGTCTCGCCCACGTGATGGGCAACGGCAGGCCCCACCAGGCCCAGGAGCTCAAAAGGCGCCATGGGCAGACCCAGCTCCAGGAGCGCCTCGTCCACCTGCTGGAAGGTGGCGCCCTCGTCCACCATGGCGAGGCAGTCCACGAGCATCCGGGTGAGGATCCGGTTCACCAGGAAGGCCGGTGAATCCTTCACCATGACGGCGGTCTTCTTGAGCTTTTTGGAGAGGTCGAAGGCCGTGGCGAGTGCTGTATCGCTCGTCTTGTCCGTTCGGATGATCTCGACGAGCGGCAGTACCGCCACCGGGTTGAAGAAGTGGAAGCCCACCACCCGCTCGGGGACTTTCAGCCCCGAGGCCATCTCCGCAATGCTCAGTGATGACGTGTTGGTGGCCAGGATGGCATCGGGCCGGATGTGAGCCTCCGCTTCACCGAACACCTGCTTCTTCACATCCATTTCCTCGAAGACAGCCTCGATGACGAAGTCGCAGTCGGCGAAATCCGCGTAGTCCAGGGTGCCCTGGAGGAGGCTCGACAGGTAAAGGGCCCTGCCCTCGGTCATCTTTCCCTTCTCGGCCAGTTTGCGGAATTCGCCCTGGACGTACGCGCAGCCCTTGTCCACAAACTCCTGCCGGATGTCTTTCATGACCACGGGGACCTGCAGTCGGTAGATGAAGAGCTGGGCCAGCTGCGAAGCCATGAGTCCGGCACCGATGATCCCCACCTTCCGGATCGGTCCCGGCCTGGCCTCAGGCAGTCCCTTGGGCTTTTTGGCGTAGCGGTTGACGAGATCGAAGGAGTAGATGGACGCCTTGCACTGCCGGGTCTTGATGAGGTCGCCCAGGGCGCGGTTCTCCTCCTCGAAGCCCTGCTCCACCTCCCAGGCGCAGGCTCCCTCGATGAGCTCCAGGGCCCGGTATGGAGCCGGGGCTGCCCCGTGCACCCTGGCGTCCACAAACGCTCTGGCCTTCTGGATGAGGGGCTTGACCCCGTCCAGCTTGACCGGCGGCCGCTCGACCTCCACATTCCCCGCGATGATGTCAACGAGGAACTGCAGGGATTCGTCGAGAAACTCGGCGCCGTCGAAAAGCCGATCCGCCAGCCCCATTTCGAAGGCCTTGGGGCCGCTGATCATGCGGTTCTGGTTGAGGGCATTGGTGATGATGAGCTCCAGCGCCTTTTCGGGCCCGAGCAGCTTCGTTCCCAGCGTGCTCCCGCCCCAGCCCGGAATCAACCCCAGGAAGCACTCGGGAAAACCGATGGCCGGAACGCTTCTGGCCACGGTGCGGTGCGTGCAGTAGAGGGCGATCTCGAGCCCTCCCCCCAGGGCCACGCCGTTGATGGCCGCAACCGTTGGATACGGCAGGTCCATGATGCGCTTCATCACCGTATGTCCCACCTTTCCGATCTGGTAGCCCTGATCGTACGTGGTGATGAAAGGGACTTCCGTGAGGTCCGCTCCCGCTGCGAAGATGTAGGGCTTGCCCGTGAGCAGCAGTCCGCGGACGTCGGATTCAGCATCGATCGCGTCCAGGGCCTTTCCGAGGGACCGAAAGGCGCCTTCGCTGAAAGTGTTGGGCTTTTTATAGTCATGCCCGTTGTCCATGGTGAGGATGGCGATCTTCCCCACGGGCGAATCGTAAAAGCGCGTGTAGAATCTGGTGACCGGTTCAGCCATGGCTCCCCCCCTACTCTTCATTCCGGGCCTTGGACCCGTTCATCTGCAGGTTTTCCCAAATGGCGGAGGCCCCCTGTCCGAGCCCGACACAGAGCGCCGTCAGGCCGTAGCGCGCCTGGGGACGCTCGGCAAAGAGATGCATGAGATGCATCACGAGGCGGGGACCCGACCCGGCCAGAGGATGACCGAACGCCACCGCCCCTCCCAGGGCATTGAGCCTCTCGTCGTCAGGGAGCTTCAGGCCGAATTCCTTCATGAACACAATGCACTGCACGGCGAAGGCTTCGTTGAGCTCGATGATCCCCATGTCATCCATGGTGAGCCCCGTCCGCTCAAACACCTTCTTCGTGGACGGCACAGGGCCGTAGCCCATGATCTCCGGTCGCACGCCCGCGTAGGCATAGCCCACCAACCGCATCCTGGGGGTCACACCGAGCTCGGCAGCCTTGTCGGCGCTCATGAGGAGCACCCCGGCAGCACCGTCATTGAGTCCCGAAGCGTTCCCCGCCGTCACTCTCCCCTGGGCGCGGAAGGGCGTCTTGAGGTCGTGCAGCGATTGCAGCGTCGTTTCCGGGCGCGGCTGCTGATCGCGGTCGGCAACGACCCAGCCCTCTTTGGTGTAGACCGTCATGGGCACGATCATGTCCTGAATGATGCCTTCGGCATACGCCCGGGCCGTTTTGCGCTGGGAGTTGACGGCATACTCGTCGGCCATTTCCTTGGTGATCTCCGGGAACAGGTCGTGAAGGTTCTCGGCCGTCTTCCCCATGACCAGGGCGTCCTCCGAGACGAGCTTCTCGGTCAGAAACCTCGGATTCGGGTCCGCCGTGGCCCCCATGGGATGATGCCCCATGTGCTCCACTCCGCCCGCAACGGCGATGTCACAAGCTCCCAGGGCGATTTCCGAGGCGGCCGCCGTGATGGCCGTGAGCCCTCCCGCACACATGCGGTCCACCGAGAAGCCCGAACAGCTGTCGGGGAGCCCGGCGAGCAGAGCGCTCGTGCGGCCCAGGGTCAATCCCTGGTCGCCCTCCTGCGTCGTGGCGCCCCAGACGTTCTCTTCCACCATTTCCGGTTTGACCTGCGGGTTGCGCCGCAGGAGCTCACGGATCACCCGGACCACCATGTCGTCGGCACGGGTGAGCCAGAAATAGCCCTTCTCACCCGCGCGCCCGAAGGCCGTCCTGATTCCATCGACCACCACCACATCTCTCGCTTTCATGAGAGGATTCTCCTGTTTGAAAAGCGGTTTCGAGTTTCAAGTTTCAGGTTTCAAGTTGAGGGCCTGAGAGCGTCTGCTCGGCCGACCCTGGACCTGTGACCGAACGCGGCTCTCAGAACCTTTTCCGAATTCCGGTCATCTACCCCAGCACGAAGCCGTCGGCGGGGATCTCCAGGGGGGAGAGATCGTTGTTCATGATCCCTTTAGCCTTGCCCGGAGCCTGGGTCAGCACCTGGTTCATGAAGAACCGGGCCGATGCGATCTTCCCGAAATAGAAGGCCGCGCTGCGGTTCTCCTCCAGAAGCTTTCGGCGCGATCGCTCGTCGGCCACCTTGTGATCCCGATAGATCTCCTGCAGCCGGCGATCCGCCACGTGAGCCTGCCAGAGCAGCATGAATCCCATCACCACGTCACCAAAGAGATCCAGGTAGGGCTTGGCGTAGAGTATGGGCACGTGGAACTCGTCGGTGACGCTCTTCAGGGCGAAGAACTTGGTCGCCTGGATGAGGCTCTCCTGGGACTCTTCGTAAATGCGCACCATGTCGCGCAGGCTGAAGTTCTTCTTTATTTTAACCAGGATTTCGCTGGATGCCTTGAGGGCGTTCTTCAGAAGCTTGCCGCGGTTGACGGTGAGCTTGCGGCCCACGAGGTCGAGGGCCTGGATGCCGTTGGTGCCCTCGTAGATGGAGGCGATCTTACAATCGCGGAGCATCTGCTCCACGGGATACTCCGTCGTGAACCCGTAGCCTCCGTAGACCTGAATGGCCGTCTCGCACACCCGGAACCCGAGGTCGCTCCCCACGGACTTGCAGATGGGAATGAGGAGATCCAGGTGACCCTGGTAGAGCTCCCGCTCCTCCTCCGACTCCGCCGCCCGGACCCGGTCGAGGCAGTAGGCCGCCATGTAGAGCATGGCCCGCATGCCTTCGGTGCTGCTCTTCATGAACAGCAGCATGCGGCGCACATCCGGGTGATCGATGATGGGAATCCTCGGTGCCTCGGGATCCTTGAGGTGCTCCACGGCCGAGCCCTGAACCCGTCCCTTGGCATACTCGAGGGCGTGCAGGTAGGCGCTGCTCCCATGGCAGAGCCCCTGCATGCCGACAAAGAGGCGGGCTTCGTTCATCATTTCGAACATGATGCGCATGCCCTTGTTCTCTTCCCCCATGAGATAGCCGATGCACCCGTCCTCGTCGCCGAAATTGAGGGCGCAGGTGGCCGATCCGTGAATACCCATCTTGTGCTCGACGCCGGAGCAGATCACGTCGTTGTCCACCAGCTCCCCGTTTTCATCGATGCGCAGCCGCGGCACGAGAAAGATGGAGATGCCCCGGGTCCCTTTGGGGGCTCCGTCGATGCGGGCCAGCACCATGTGGACGATGTTTTCGGTGAGATCGTGCATCCCGGATGAGATGAAGATCTTCTGCCCCTTGATCTTGAAAGTCCCGTCGGGGAGGCGCGTGGCCCGCGTGGTGAGGCTCCCGACGTCGCTTCCGGCTCCGGGCTCAGTCAGGCACATGGTTCCCGACCACTCTCCCGAAAACATCCTGGACATGTAGAGATCCTGAAGCTCCGGGGTCCCGAAGAGCTGGAGCAGCCGGGCCGCACCGTGAGTCAGCCCCGCGTACATGAGGAGCGACCAGTTGGCGGCTCCGAAAAACTCGATGCAGGCATTGGTCACGCTCACGGGGAATCCCTGCCCCCCCACCTCTTCGGGGTCGCTCATGGCGAGCCACCCGCCCTCGCAATAACGCTGATAGGGAGTGTGGAACGATTCAGGCGCCTTCACCTCCCCGTTTTCCAGCCGGCACCCTTCCCGGTCGCCCTTGACGTTGGCGGGGTAGAATTCCCTTTCGGCAAGCCTCTCCGCCTGTTCGACCGCCATGTCGAACATCTCCCGCGAAAACTCGGAGTAAAGTGGCGCCTTGCAGAGCTCCTCGATGCGCAACTGCTCGTAAAGAACGAATTTCACGTCGCGCTCATCCACCAGGATCTTCATAGTTTGGTTCCTCCCTCTATGTGCTTGGAATCGTGCCTGGATTCCGCAGATTCCGATCCGCCCTGATCCCCGGCGTTGACTTCATCCCGCCCGATGCCCCGCATGAACAGGTCCACGAGGGGCAGAACGAGATCACCCAAATTCTGTTTCATCCCGGACATGACCCATGTGGAGACGACCTCGTCGATGGTTCCAAATACCAATCGCTTGACCAGTCCGACGGGGATGTCCGGTCGAAAAACGCCCTCATTCTGACCCTGTCGAACGATCTCGCCGATGAGATCCAGGTATTCCTTGAGCTCGCTCTTGGCATACTCCCGCATGAACCGCTGGCTCTGGCGGAGCTCGACCTGGAAGACAGCCGCCATGTGGGGGTTGGACTGAAACTCGGCCAGGTGCATGCGAATGAGGCAGAGGAGACTCGACCGAGCGTCTCCTTCCATGAGAGCCGCCTCGCGAAACCGTGCAACGGCTTCGCGCATTTTGACCTCGAAGATGGAGATGAGGATGTCGTCCTTGCTCTTGAAATAGAGGTAGACGGTGCCGTCGGCCACCTTGGCCTCCCGGGCGATCTCGGAGACCTTGGCCTGGAAGAAGCCTTTGCTGGCAAAGACCTTGACGGCGGCATCCAGGATGCGCTGGTGCTTGTCGGGCGCTTTGAGCCTCATGGAGCCTTGATTCCCTCGCCAATAGATTATGAATGAACCATCATTCATTTATTAGGTACACCACGATGAAAGCGGCGTCAAGGATTTCTTGCGCCTTGCCGGAGGGGAGATCTCCATGAGCGGCTTCATTCCGCGCTGAGATTCTCTGGACAGACTCGCGCGAAAGCTTTACACAGTAAAGACGCCGAATCAAAAGACTGAGATCATGGGGAGGGGAAATGGAGGAGCATGTCTGGTTTGCCAACTATGATGCCCAGGTGCCGCGAACGATTGAGATACCCGAAACGCCCCTGCCAATCCTTCTGAAAACCAACTCCGCGCGTTACGCAGCCGTCGTGGCCACCGACTTTTTCGGGGCCACGATCACCTACGGAGACCTCTGGCGGCAGATCATGAGCTTCGCGAGCGGCCTGCGTCAACTGGGGGTGCAACCGGGAGCACGGGTCGCCGTCATGCTTCCCAACTGCCCCCAGACCGTCATCGCTTTCTATGCCACCCTCTGGTTGGGCGGCGTCGTGGTCATGACCAACCCCATGTACGTGGAACGGGAGATGGAGCACCAGTGGAAGGACTCGGAAGCCGAGGTGCTCATCGTACTGGACCATCTCTACCCCAAAGTGGAAAAGGTCCTCCCCCTCACGCGCATTCGCAGGGTGATCGTCACCAGCATCAAGGACTACCTCCCGTTCCCCCTCAAATACCTTTATCCCATCAAGGCCTGGAAGCAGAAGCTCTTCACGGCGGTCCCCTACTCCGAAGCCACCGTCAGGTTCACGAGCCTCGTCCGAGCCACCCCCCCGGACCAGCCACCCTGCCCGGTTCGCCTGGATGACCTGGCCCTGCTTCAGTACACGGGGGGAACCACCGGAACCGCCAAGGGGGTCATGCTCACCCACCGGAACATCCTGGCCAACGTCCTCCAGCTGGGAGCGTGGTTCACGACCCTGCACTACGGGCAGGAGCGCTTCCTCAGCATTCTTCCCTTCTTTCACGTGTTCGGCATGACCGTCTGCCTGAATCTCCCGCTCTATTCGGGATCCACCATGATCCTGGTCCCCCGGTTCGAAATCGACCAGTTCCTGAAGATCCTGCACAAGAGCAAGCCGACGCTCTTTCCGGGGGTTCCCACCCTCTTCATCGCCATCGTCCATCACCCCAGGATCCAGTCCTTCGATCTCTCCTCCATTCGGTACTGCATCACCGGCTCGGCCCCGATGCCCGTCGAGGTGCTCCGGAAGTTCGAAGAGCTCACCGGAAGCGTCATCATCGAAGGCTTCGGCCTCACCGAGTCCAGCCCGGTCACCCACGCCAACCCGCTCCAGGGAAAGCGCAAGATCGGCTCCATCGGAATTCCGCTCCCGTCCACAGAAGCCAGGGTCGTCCCCCTGGACCTGGGAGCCGATGAAATCCCTCCCGGGGAGCCTGGAGAGCTCGTCGTGCGGGGCCCCCAGGTCATGAAGGGATACTGGAAAATGGGCGAGGAGACGGCGTCCGCCCTGCGTGACGGCTGGCTCTACACCGGAGACATCGCCACCATCGACCAGGAGGGTTACACGTTCATCGTGGACCGGAAGAAGGACATGATCATCGCCGGAGGCTACAACGTTTATCCCCGCGAGATTGACGAAGTCCTCTACGAGCATCCCAAGGTCATGGATGCGGTCTCCATCGGTGTTCCGGACCCTTACCGCGGCGAGACGGTGAAGGCCTTCGTGGTTCCGAAGCCGGGGGAGCACCCGACGGAAAAGGAGATCATCGATTTCTGCAAGAGCAGGCTCGCCGCTTACAAGGTGCCCAAGGTCGTGGAGTTTCGGGGCAGCCTCCCCAAGACCAACGTCGGCAAGATCCTGAGGAAAGACCTCCGGCGGGAAGAACTGGCGCGCTCCCGCAATTCCGGAGATTAATACAGAGGGACTCACCCTGTAGCGATCAGGTTTCTTCTCTCCTCCGCGTCTCTGCGTCTCTGCGCGAGGATACTCTTTTGGAGGTGAGCATGCTGCCCGATGCATCCAGGATAACCCGGTTCCTCCAGACGGATCTGTGGCGCACGCGGCTGTCCGAGCTGCCGGCTTCGCGGGCCATGGCCTTTCGAGCATTGCGCATTGCCCTGCGATCCATCCGGCAGTTCTCGGAGGACCATTGCCTGCTGCGCGCTTCAGCCCTCACCCTCTTCACCCTCCTTTCCATCGTCCCCATGTTTGCCATGGCCTTCGGCATCGCCCAGGGCTTCGGGCTCCAGGGTGCCATCGAGCGGGAGGTCCTCAAACAGCTGGCCGGTCAGGAGGAGGTGGCCCGATGGATCATGAGCTTCGCCCAGTCACTCCTGCAGACGACCCACGGCGGCATCATCGCCGGCATCGGAGTGGCCCTGCTCTTCTGGACCGTCATGGGGGTCCTCAACAACATCGAAATCTCCCTGAACGCCATATGGAAGACCGAATCGCAGCGAACCTTCGCCCGGCGCGTCAGCGACTACCTCTCATTCATGCTCGTCGCCCCCATCCTCCTCGTCATCTCCAGCAGCCTGACGGTGATGCTCTCCCAGCAGGTGGGCTTCATGAGCGAGCGGTTTGAGATCGTCGGGTACTTCCATTCCCTCATCCTGGGCCTCCTGCAGCTGTCGCCCTATGTGGTGATGTGGGCCCTCTTCACCTTCCTGTACGTCTTCATGCCCAACACCAGGGTCCGGATTGCTTCGGCTGCTGTGGGCGGCATCCTCGCCGGCACGCTCTACCAGATCTTCCAGGCAGCCTATATCTATTTTCAGGTGGGCATGTCCAATTACAACGCCATCTACGGGAGCCTCGCCGCCCTGCCCCTCTTCCTCACCTGGCTCCAGGCGAGCTGGATGATCGTGCTGCTCGGGGCCGAGATTTCGTGTGCCCATCAGAACGTGGACTGGCTCGAGTGCGAGCCTCAGGTTTCCGGTCTCAACCGCACCACCAGGAACCTCGTGGCGTTGTGGGCCATGCAGCAGATCGCGAAACGTTTTACCGAAGGGGCCCGCGGCTCCTCCATGGAAGAGCTCTCCCGCTCGGGCGGCCTGCCCATCCTGCTGGTCCGGCAGACGCTGCAGGAGCTCGAGGAGTCGGGCCTGGTCGCCGCCGCCGTGGCTCGGCGTGATATCAAGGGGAGCCGGCAGACCGGAGACCTCGGTGAAATGGTGTTTCAACCGGCAGTTCCCGTGATGAGCCTGACCCTTCGAGAGGTGCTGGACCGGCTGGAAGCGCAGGGAAGCAGCGGGGATCAGGATTCAGAGCATCACTGCCTTGCAGGGCTCAAAAACCATTTGCATGCCTTGAGGGAGTTGAACCGATCGGTTCAGGATTCGCCTGCTAACCGGCGCCTTCTGGATCTCTGATGGAATCCGGCCACTCTTGCCGGATACGCTTGATTTCATCAATGAGTGATGGCAGGTGCTGTTCGATGATGTTCCAGATTTCGCTCAGGTCGACCCGATCATAGGCATGGATCAGCACATCTCGAAACCCGGCAATTCTTCGCCATGGCACTTTCGGGTGCGCAGCGACGAATTCGGGGGACAGCCGTTTGGCTGCCTCACCGACGACCTCGAAGTTGCGGATTACAGCATCCTGGGTTTTCGGATCGGCCATGAAGTGTTCCCGGCCATTTTGCGTGTAATCCCGGACCCGTCCCAAACATTCTTCAATTTGGACGATGTAAGTCAGCATGCTTTTCACAGAGGCACGACCTCCTGATGCACGCGGTCTCGAATGGTCCAATGCAGAGCCTTCTCATTGACCATGTCCACCTTGCAGTCAAGGATGTCTTCAAGGTCTTGAATGAGGGCCACATGATCCAGAAGGCTCCTGCCAGGCTCCATCTCCACGAGAATGTCGACATCGCTGTCCGGATTGGCCTCTCCTCGTGCAACCGAACCGAAAACACGGAGATTGTGTGCACCATGCCTGGCTGCTATGCTCAGAATTTCCTGTCGCTTCAATCTCAATCTGTCCAGAAGACTCATAAGCCCTCACTCATTGCATTCCATGGAGAGCCGAGGGTACCACCGTTTATTCCTGCGACACACTCACGGAACATCCCTTCTCGGCTGATGCACCGCCATCAGAGCCCCATGGTCAGAATCTCCGGATTCGTGAGGTGTCGCCTTTGTAAACACCCTGGATGCCGGCTCCCGGCTTGAAACATGCCGGGACAGGCTTCACCGTCATGAAAGACGCGAATAGCAGTGTTTGGCGTCATCCCGGCAGTCTTCGAGCCGGAAACCATGCGCGCTCCGCATAGTTCAGGCCTTGATCATTCGATTATAGAATTATGCCACAAAATTGCCCAAGGCCCAAAGAAGTTCAGCTCATGAGGCGAAACGTGTGGAGAAAACCCGTGAGACCTGAGAGACTGTTGCCGCGTGGGAGAAACACGGCATTCCCTCTGCAGGCTTCACATAATTGGCCTCATGAGCCAGAAGTTCAAAGGTAAGCTCAAGGCTTCTCCACCCAGCCGATCCCATCGCCTGTTTGACAGTCGAACGATTCTATTATCTATTGCCATTCAATGCCAAATGTTCAAACCGGTATGAAATGCGGGACCCAACCAACCTATCGGGGAATGTGATGACCCTGCTGCGGAATGCGAAGGACCACGGAAACGACCTGACGCCGATCTTCTCCGTGCTTGCATTTCTGGGTTGCTGCGTGTCTATGGTACTCTTTTCCGACGCCCTGGCCTATGAAGTCCGCTGGGAGGGGCTCGAGAACAAATCCATTCGCACGGACCTGAAATCGGTCTCGGACACCCTCAGATGGAGGGACAGGCCTCCCGTCAGCCTCGGGCTTTTGCGGCGTCGGGCGCAGGGAGACATCGAGCAGTTTCGCAAGGTGCTACGGTCGGCAGGTTACTATGGAGCGGAAATCAGCTTTGATGTCAGCGAAGAGAAGGATGATTCCATCGTCACGTTCGACGTCCGAACCGGAGAGGTCTTCAGGTTGGAGTCCATCGAGTGGACGGCGGACGATCAAAACCAGAAGATCCTGAAGCGGCTTCCGACACCCGACGACCTGGGGCTGCGCAAGGGGGAGCCCGCTCGCGCCCAGGCCATTCTGGATGCTGAAAGAAGGCTCATCCAGGCGCTCAAAAAGAGAGGGCGGCCCTTTGCCGCGGTGGAGGACCGCAGGGTCGTCGTCGACCACCGGACCCAAACCGTCTGCGTGACTTTCCACCTTGCTCCGGGCCCTGTGGCCAGATTCGGCGCCACCACCATTACCGGACTCAAGACTGTTGAAGAGAGCTTCGTCCGGAATCGGCTCCTCTGGAAGCAGGGGGAGCGCTGGAATGCAGACCTGATCACCGAAACCCAGAAGGAGCTCACCCAGAGCGCGCTTTTCACCCTGGTTCGCATGACGCACGCCGACAGTCTCGATGCAACCGGCGAGCTGCCGCTCACCGTGGATGTGCATGAAGGCAAGCATCGGAGCGTCAAGATCGGGGCCAGCTACAAGACCGAGGAGGGGCCCGGCGGGAAATTCAGCTGGGAGCATCGCAACCTGTTCCATCACGGGGAGAAGCTTCTGCTCAGCGCCACCGGATCGGCCATCTCCACCGCCTTCGACGCCTCGTTCCTCAAGCCCGACTTCCTGGCCCCCAACCAGTCGCTCCTCATCGCCTCGCGGCTGGCCAACGACGACACGGACGCCTACCTGAGCCGCTACCTGGAAGCGGGGGTCAGCCTGGAGCGCAAGGCCGGAAGGACCATCAAGTGGAGCGCCGGCCCGGCCTTCCGCTGGTCCCGGGTCGAGCAGTTCGAGGAAACGGACGAGTTCGCCCTCATCTCACTGCAGTCCCATTTTGACTGGGACCGGAGCGACAACCTCCTGGACCCCACCCGGGGCGGCCGGCTCAAGGTTCAGCTGGCCCCCTATTGGGACACCCTGGGGACGTCCCTCACCTTCACCAGGGGCAGCGTGAGCTACAGCCACTATTTCACTCTCATGGAAAAACCCCGCATCGTTTTCGCGGCCCGGGCGGGCCTGGGGTCGATGGTGGGGGCCGAGCGGGACGCCGTGCCGGCGGACCTGCGCTTCTATGCGGGCGGAGGCGGCTCCATCCGAGGCTACCCGTTCCAGACGGTGGGGCCGCTCCTGGACGATGAGCCCATCGGGGGGCGCTCGCTCTTTGATGTCAACACCGAGCTTCGGGTCCGCGTCACGCGCAACATCGGCATCGTCGGCTTCATCGACGGCGGCAGCGCCTTCGAAGCCGTCACTCCCGACTTCAGCGAAGAGATCCTCTGGGGCGCCGGCCTCGGCTTCCGCTACCACACCCCCATCGGCCCCCTGCGCCTCGACTTCGCCGTCCCCCTCCAGCGCCGCGACGGAATCGACGACTGGTTCCAGGTCTACGTCAGCATCGGCCAGGCCTTTTGATTCAGAGGTCGTTCAGGAGCCGGATCGATCCCGTATGGCGCATCCGTTCCGCAAACCGCGCGTCCGCGGTGATGAGAATCGCCTCCACTTCAACCGCCGCCGCAAGATACGCGGCATCGTAGAAAGTCACTCGGTTTTCCTTCATCCAGCCAAAGCAGAGCGACACCATGTACCGGCTGAGCGGCAGGCCTTTGAGTCCGAGGTCGAGCAGTCGACTCATCCTTGCCATGGCCTCCTCGGGAAACTCCCAACCCAGAAAATTCCCGACCTCGTATTCCCAGAGGGTGGGGGCCAGCAGCTCGACCCGACCTCCAGCCCAAGCATTCAGCAGCTCCGTGGCCTTTTCGTGGTCGTGCTCCTCACGGTCTCCGAGAACCCACTTCAGGATGACCGATGCGTCCACCACGTATCGCTTCATTCAGTGCCCGCCCCGGTCATGTCCCAGCTTCTCAACGATTTCGCCCGTGGAGAAACTCCGCCCTTCCGGCGGACTGTTAGAGATCGCCTCGACGGCCAATCGCCGCCGTATCCGCTCCAGCTCCCTCCGAAGAGCCTCATTCACCACTTGGCTCCGCTTCCCCGAGGGAACGAGCTCTTCCAACTCCCTGCAAAGGGCCTCTTCGATGAGGAAATTGAGCTTCCTGGACGCTCTTCTCATTAGTTACTCCATCATGGT
>JBFYYO010000050.1:0-19552 GCA_041310025.1 Syntrophobacterales bacterium | reverse complement strand
GGACATCATGTTTGGAACGCCCAAGCCGCTGGTTGCCGGCGTGAACATGGGGACCTTGAAGGAAGACATGGTGAACATTTGTGTTCACGGCCATGAGCCCCTGCTGTTTGAATCGATGATCGACTCGGCCAACCGCACGCCGGAAACTTCATGAGCACGGAGACTGTGGTGGCAACGGGTGCGGTGGATGCCATGGCGGTTGACGTCCAGTGCATCATGCAGGCGTTGGGGACGGTGGCCAAGTGCTACGGCACCAGGTTTTTCACCACCAACCGTCGCGCCCGCATCGATGGGGCCATCCACATCGAATACGACGATCACCATGGCCGCCAGTGCACGGACCAGGTGGTGGACATGGCCATCGAGCGGTTCAAGAACCGTCCCGCCAAGGTCACGATCCCGAGCCGCGTGGACATGGGCATTCACGGGTTCTCCCACGAGTACGTGAACTACATGTTGGGTGGAACCTTCCGTGGATCTTATGTTCCCTTGAACGACAACATCATCAACGGCCGCATTCGCGGCGTCGCGGGGGTGGTGGGCTGCACGAACCCGCGGGTGAAGCACGATTACGTGCATGTGGAGCTCGTGAAGGAGCTCATCAAGAACAACGTCCTGGTGGTCCAGACGATGGTGAAAATGGGCGGCCTCGGAAACAGCATTTCGGATCTGCCTGTGGCGGGCTGCGCACCGGAGTACATGAGCGAGAAGGCCATCTCCATCGGCCAGTACTTCGTGGCATCGGGCGTTTACACCGTGTTTGGCGTGACGTTCCCGTCGGTTCAGGGCACCAAGTTCCACAAGCACCTGTTTGAAGATCTCGAGGAGATGGGGCTTGGCAAGTGGGGATTCGCCATCGATCCTTACGACATCGCGCACCTCATGATCTCGCACATCGACAAGAAGCGCATGGCTCTCGGCATCATGGGCGAGCGCGAGCGCAAGCTCTTCAGCATGGAAGACCGCCGGGCTTAGCCGGTGCGCTGAACTGGCAATGACGCAGCACTGTGCTGAAAGGTTTCGAGATCCGGGCTTCGAGTCAATACGACAGCGAGAAATGAGGCCAGACGCACTTTCAGGGTAGGGTGGGCAAGGGTCTTTTCTTGCCCACCCAGAAGTGAAACCGTCCTTCTCGGCGGGCAATACTGCCGCTTTTGCCCACCCCACCCAAGAAATCTCGTTGTCGCATGAAGGACCACCCTGGCGATCGATCGTTTCATTCTTCAGAGTGCCCCAACGGGGCACGGACCCATGTACTGAAAAAGGGAGGGGACAACCCCCTCCCCCATAAACGACAGCAAGATCCCGCCTGGGGGACAGGGTTTGTCACCGCCCCACCCGACGCTGGGACGCTGGTTGCGAGTAAGCTTGCCTTCTCCCCTGGAGATACTGGGTTCATCTGTGGATTGCTCGTGATCGCCTCCGGCTTCGCCTCTTTCATCAGCCCCTCGGTCTGAGCGAGCTTTGTCAAGTTGCCGGCTCACCGCCAGCCGGGACGATACATGAGCAAGCCCCCGGAGTAAGCGAGCAGCACTCCGAAGACTCCCAATGTGCCAAGCAGTCCGTGCAGTGGCAGCAGCAACAGCGTCGAGGCCAGAGCCCCGACCGCCGCCCCCGCGAGGTCCGCCCCGTATAGTCCTGCCCCGATCCGGGTTTCCAAAGTCAAATCTCCCGCCCACACGGCCGAGGCCAGTGAGAAATGCAGCCCTCCCAGGATTCCCCCTGCCAGCGCCATGCTTCGAAAGAGGATCTTATGGGCCCAGGATGGGTATCCCGGCTCCGGACCGGATGCATGGGTGAGGTGAAGGCCGAGCAGGACAGCCAGAAAGAAGAACGAGAGCAGGAATTGAACCCCGATGAGCCAGCGATTCATCCTGTGTGTGCGGCTGACGAGCGGCTCCATGATGGCCGCTCCCAAGGCCATCCCCGTCATGGTGAATGAAATGATCATGGCGAGCTCAGCGTAGAGATAGCCTTCCAGGATCTGAAATGCCAGGAGCAGGACGATCTCCAGGGTGAGCAGGCTTCCGCCGGTGACGGCGGCGGAAATCAGAATGGGTCTGCTCGGGCTTCTGGTGCTCCAGAAGAACAGAAGGAGGAGGATAAGGCCCAAGCCTGCAGCATGGGACCAGGAAAGCCGTCCAAAGTGGCGATCGGCAAAGGTGAGGATTCGTTCTGCAACGGGATGAAGCTGCGAGGCCCAGACTCGGAGACCGTTGAAATAGCAGACTGGGGAAAAATCCAGGTTGACCGGGGAGCTCTCTCCGGCCTCGAGAAGCGAGCGCATGGTGTTCATCCGCAGGGGGTTGAGGAGATCCATGAGCAAATAGTCCTGCACATACTGCAGGTCCAGTCTGCGTTCACTTTTGCGGGCCGCGAGGAGGAACGGATCCTCGGACAGCGTTCCGGGCGTTGGACTCGCCATGAAGCGGACCGCCTCTCCCGGGACGACCAGCACATCGGGAAATGCTGCGCTCAAGGTGGCATGGACGGATTTCAGGTATCGGAGCTGCGATTCCCCCACAACGTCGGGCGCCGAGGGCAGGCCGAACGACAGCACCGCCCCCTGGTTCATGATGCTCCGAATCCGCCGGTAGAACTCCAGGGTGTAGAATCGGTTGAGCTCGGCATTAACGGGCTCCCCCATGTTCAGCAGCACCACGTCGTAGAGCTCACCCGTCTTCTTGACGAATGTGCCTCCATCCACATGAAAGGTCCGGATGCGCTCGTCGGAAAGCGGGTCCTCAGGAAGCGGCGCATAATCCCTGACCAGGCGTAGAATTTCCGGGTCGATCTCCACGTGATCGATGTGTCGGACGGAAGGGTGCTTCCGCGTTTCGTGCAGGAGGCCTCCCACGCCCCCTCCCACCAAAAGGATCCTGCCCGGGGCGGGGTGCTGCAGGAGCCCCAGGTGCACTGCCAGTTCGGCTGTTTGAGGATCGGGGATCGTGAAATACCAGAGCCCGTTGCCGAAGAGTGTAAATTGATTGGAATCTTTGAGGAGGGCCAACTGGTGGAAAGGCGTGTTCCGGACGGCGATCAGGTGGTCCCCCCACTGCCATCGGTGGCTTGTGAAGCTCAGAGGGGTGGCAAACGGGACGGCAAGCAGGGCGAGAGCGGCTCCGAACGCGCTCCACCGAAGCAGAGCCCTGCGGCGTCTCCGTTGACTCAACGCCGGTTTCATGCACGCAGCCCCCGTTCCGACCAGAATCCCTGCGATCCAGAAGGCTGCGTCCGCACCATCCCAGCGCGGGAGAACGAGATAGTGCGCACAGAGCCCCCCCGCTGCGGAGCCGATTGCCTCGCCGGCATAAACCCAAAGGGGACGTCCGGGCTTTGAACTGGATGCATGGAGAGCGAAATCCCAGGCCAGCGCGAAAAGCAGCCCGCCCGAGATGCAGAGGAGAAGGGTTGCCAGAGCGGTCACGGCCAGCATGGTCCCGAAGGGGAACATCTCACCCGAAGGGATGGACCAAATGACTCGTGAGGCGCGAATGAAGAGTACCGATGTGGGCAGCAGGAATCCCTGCAGGGAGAGCACCGAGCCCAGCAGGAGAGAGCTTGTGGTGATGCGTCGTGACAACCGGGCTCCAATGAGACTGCCCAGGGCTGTCCAGGTGAGCCAGACGGTCAGTATGATTCCTGTCGAAAGCTCATTGCCGTAAAAGAGAACGATGAGCTCCCTCAGCAGGAGGATTTGTGCCGTGGATGAGGCAAACCCGGCAGCGAAGATGACTGTGAACGGGGTCTTCATATTCAATATCCATCCGGGCCTTGATCGCTGACTCAACCGGATTTTGAAAACAGGTCGGGCCAACCCTGCAGGGTCGGCCCGACCTGGTCACGACTCAGAATCTCGCGCGATGGCTTCCGAAAATCCGCCGCACCTGGCTCCCGGAAAAGTGAAGGGGACCTGAGGGATGTCTATCGGAGGCCACCGCCGCCGCCACGGCCTCCACCACCACCGCCACCACCACCGCCACGGCCACCACCACCACCGCCACGACCGCCTCCACGACCTCCACCTCCACCGCCACCGGAACGAACCCCTCCCCGGTTGCCACCGCCGCCGCGGAAGCTGGACCCACCACCGGCACCCCCTCTTTGGGAACGGCCGACTGACGAGCGGGGCTGGAAACTCTCGGATCGGTTGAACTGATTAGCGCGCTCGGCTCCCCGTTCCCGGGCTCTGAGCTCCCGGTTCAGGCGGCTGGTATCAGTGGAAGGCCGCTGAGCCGGCCTCACAGCCTCCTGCCTCGGAGCCCGTTCGGTCCGGCGCTGCTGCCTCGCCTGATCACGTTGGGTCTGTCGCTGCTGCCTCACCTGGTCACGTTCGGTCTGGCGCTGCTGCCTCGCCTGGTCACGGGCTGTCCGATCCACGTTGGACCACCTCCCCGCCTCACGCTGTTGCCAGTTGCCTTGCCTGTCACGGCGATAGACGTTCCCGTCCCTGTCCGTGAGGACATTGTTGTTCCTCACTTGTTCGGATGTCGGCCTGGTTCGCCTTGCCGCACGCCTCTCGGCCGTCGCTGTTTGCCTGTCGCGGCGGGCCTGCGCGCGCTCGGCGCGAGCGGGCCTGATTTGGGATGTATCGGCCAATCTGTTTTCCATGCCGGGTCGGTTGTACAGGTTGGGCCGGTTGGCGGGGAGCACCGCGGCCCGCCTGGCAAGATCACCCCTTCTACCAGTTCTGTCTCCGGGACGAAAACGGGTACGGTCGCCCGGTCGCCATGTTGAACGGTCTCCCGGGCGCCAATAGGGTGTGGCCCGGGGTCGCCAGTTGGCTCTGCGGTGGTTGTAATGGTGATGGTGATGGACATTGTGATAGCGATAGCCCCCATAACCCCACCACCCACGGCGATAGGGGTAGCGCCAGTCGTCATCCCACCAGTCGTCGTAGATGGCGGCTACGGCGAGCCCCACGCCGACACCCGCTACGGCCGGAACCAGCCAGGCGTAAGGATTGTAATAGGCAGGCTGGTATCCCCAGACGGACTGATACGGGTTGTAAACTGCCGAGTAGCCGTAAGTCGTCGGATAGGGGATATAGCTCGAGGGGGTGTAGTAGGACGGATACCTGTAGCCGGTCCCGTACACGACGGCCCCGTCAGCCACGTAACTGCCCGTATAGCCTGGAGTGTATCCAACATAGGCCACATCGTCGGTGGAGTCATAGACCTTCACGTACTTGGCATTGTAGTGAGGGTTGCTGGGTGGGATCTTGTAAATGTCTCCCGCCACCTCCACGCTCGCTTTCCACGGCCCGTTGGGAGACGTGGATTCATACCAGACAGCCTGCACGCAGGCGTAGTATTTCCCTTTGGTCCTGAACACTGCGTCCTGGGTGTTCACCGCATACTCGACATCCACATCGGGTATCTTTTCGAACTTTGGCTCACCGTCGTACTGAATCTCAATGGTTGCCTTCTTGCGATCGATCGCGGCCGTCTGGGGAATGTAGCTGTCCATGACGGCTTCCCTGGCCTGTTCTGTGCCCGCGACGCTGGCCAGAACGAAGCCCTTGGCGGATCCTTCGGGAATCTTGGCGAAATCAGCCGGCAGCCCCGTCGAAGGCACGTAAGACCAGGGACCATTCTCCAGGGAGCCGCCCCTGAACCATCTCCCGGAGAGCAGTAAATAAAACTGCTTGTCGCCTGAATCTATGAAGATGCTGTTTTCAGTGTTGCTCACATAGAGCAGGCTGGTATTTTCAATGGGGGTGTACTGGGGTTCACCCTCCGTCACGATGAGCTCCGCGGGTTCCGTGCTCACGACGATTTCAGGGAGATCCCCCCCCTGCATGGCTTCGATCTGCTTTCCGGCCCCCTCAGTCCTGGCCTGTGCGGGTTTTCCTTCCTGTTCCGAAGCCTGTCTGGCTGCTTCGCGCCGGGCCTTCTCCTCGATCTCCTCGATTGCCTTGGGCAGGGCCTCCACCGGCTTCCACGGTCCCTGAAGAGCGCTGGTCGTCACCCAGGTTTCCCCCGCTTTGAGGTAGTAGACTTTATCCGATGGCTGATACAACATCACGAAGGGTGTGTTGACCACCCGCATGAGCGTCGAGTCGGGGATGGGCAGGAGGCTGGGCTCTCCATCCAACAGCACGAGGACGGCGGGTTGCGAGCGATAGATGATCTTCGGGGGATCGTTGTTGACCCGATCATCCATTTCCCGCTGTCTTTCCACAAGATCCATAGCGGCCACCAGCCGGTCCAGGGCGATGGAGCTCACATCGCCTTCGATCTGGTCATTGATGAGCTCCTTGAACTTGGCCGTCTGTTCCGCAGTGACGTTGGGGAAGCTGGCATTGGTTACTTTGATGTCATAAATACTGGCCATGCGTGTATCCCGGTCGACGGCAACACGCGCGTCAATCCAGATGACACCGAACACGGGATGCTTCATATCCTTCCCGCGGGTCGACACGGCCGCCCGGGCCGAAAGCTTGTCGTCCTTGAAGTCGTCCAGCTGCGGCTGGTAGACCAGGACTTCCCCTTCGGGACCTTTGAAACGCCTGGGCCATTCGTCCTGGGCAGCCATTGCCGGCGGAGGAAGCCAGGAGGCGCACGCCAGCAGCAACAACATCAGCGTCGAAGCACTCAGCATCCCACTTCGTGTGATGAAACGTCTCATGCTCATGTTACCCCTTCCTCTGATTTGCTCAGTCCACCAAATTAAAGATCATTATCTTTTAAAATAAGTAACATTCGATGTGTTGCACAAAGAAAGACCACTGAATCACAGGATTTTTTCACAGCGCTCCCTCCAGACGATGTCCGAGAGAGCGACCAAAGGTTCTGCCTTCGCCGGCCCTGGATGCCGGAGGCTGTGTGAGCTCTCCATTCAGGCGGCCGTTGGGGAAAACTCGCCTAGTGTAATGGTTTTCATTATGTTATAAGATAACGTGATGTTATGGAAACATGGGTATCTTCGGTTCGTTCGAATGATTGTTTTCCGACCGCAAGCCAGCCTTTTGAGAATATCCCGGTGTATTGATGAAAGGGGGCCACTGGTGATGGGTTTGTTCCGTGCAATGACAGCGTTGCTGATGGTCCTGGGGATTCTCGTGGCCTGCCAGCCGACCGACACCTCCATGGCTCCTTCTGAATCGAATCCCGGGGTTACCGACACCGAGATCCTGCTGGGCTCGTCGCTGGCCTTGCAGGGACATGCCAGCTATCTGGGGACTCAGACGTTCAGGGGCTACCAGGCGTACATCGAGCACGTCAATGAGGGCGGAGGCATCCACGGGAGGACCATCCGGGTCATCGCCTACGACGACAGTTACGATCCTCCCAAATGTCTCGCCAACACGCAGCGTCTCATCGTGGAGGACCAGGTCTTTGCCCTGTTCTCTTACGTCGGCACTCCCACCACGATCAAGATCCTCCCCCTGGTTGAAGAGGCCCGGATTCCGCTCCTGGGGATGTTCACGGGAGCCAACGCGCTTCGGGAGCCTTTGAACCATTACGTCATCAATGTGCGGGCCTCGTATTACCAGGAGACGATGGCCGCCATCAGCCGTCTGGTGGGAGACCTCAGGCTCAGCAAGATCGCCGTGTTCTACCAGTACGACGCCTTTGGCTTCGACGGCCTGACCGGCATGGAGCTCGCCCTCAGACAGCACAACCTGGCGCCCGTGGCCAGGGGATCGTACATCCGGGGCACCCTGGACGTGGAGGAGGGGCTTCACCGCATCGCGGCCTCCAATGCTGAGGCCGTCGTCATGATCGGCACCTATGAACCGTGCGCCAAATTCATCCGGCTGGCCCGCGAGCAGGGGTTCAACCCGGTCTTCTACACGGTCTCCTTCGTGGGTGCCGAGGAACTGGCCCGAAGGCTCCAGTCCTTCCTGGATATCACGGTCATCATGTCCCAGGTGGTGCCGCCTCCCGAAGGCCCCGGAGCCTCCGATCTCCTCGGTACGGCCTCCGAGTACATCACGCTTCTCAAACGCTACTTTCCCGGGGACAGGCCTAACTTCGTCGGATTCGAAGGCTACATCAACGCACGGGTTCTGGTGGAAGGGCTCACGCGAGCGGGGCGGGACCTGACCCGTGAGCGGTTCATCCAGGCCATCGAATCCATCCAGGATTTTCCACTGCTGCCCGACACTCGGCTGTCGTTCGGTCCCAACGATCACCAGGGCCTGGATCAGGTGTACTTCACACGGCTCGTGGACGGGAACTTCGTTTTGATGAAGGACTGGACTTCCATCAAGGAACAGGTCCAGATCGACGGAAGGCAAGACCGTCTGACGCAGGACAGCCATGAAGCCATTCAAGAAGCTCAGTAAAATCAGCCTCAAGAACAAAATTTTCTTTTCCATTCTGGGGGTGCTGCTCATCATCAGCCTGGCCATCGCCTTCCTGGCCCGCTGGATCCTGGTCTCCAGCCTGATTTCCGAGCTCGAGCTGCGGGGCATCGCCATTGCCAGGACCATTGCCGAGCGCGGCAGCAGCTTCATGCTCGACAAGAACTATCCCCAGCTGCTGAGCCTCATCTTCGACGAAATGCAGCTCAAGGAGCGCAAGCACCTCATCGCTTACATCTTCATTGTAGACAGCGAAAATCAGGTCCTGAGCCACACGTTCACCCGACCTATTCCCGCCGAGCTGAGGATGGCCAACCAGGTTCCACCTGAGGAAACCAAGAGCGTTCAGCTGCTCACCGCCATGGGTCAGGCGGCTTACGACATCGCCATTCCCGTGAAGGAGGGGATCTACCGGCTGGGAACGGTGCATGTGGGCTTGAACAAGGGCCACATCGACCATCTGGTCTCCTACCTGCGCACCACATTTCTGGGGTTTCTCTCACTCGTCATCGTCATCTTCTTCATCATGTCCCACAAGCTGGCCAAGTACATCACCAAGCCCATCACAAGGCTGACTCAGATCTCCGATGAACTGAGCCGCGGGAATTTCGACATCAAGCTGGACCTGGGCAGCATCACCGAAGGATGGGATCCCTATGAATGCCCGGCTTATGCCAACACCGATCTCCCCTGCTGGCATTTTGACGATTTCCTGACGACCCGGGAGAATCCGGTCAACACTCCCATCGATGCCCGGAGCTGCGGGAAATGCGTCTTTTACCGGAAACGCGGGGGGGATGAAGTTGTCCAGCTCGCCGACTCCTTTCACAACATGGTCTGGAGCATCAAGCTCTATCGGCGGCGCCTGCACGAGTCCGAGGAGAAATACCGGTCCCTTTTCGACAGCGGCCCCGACCCCATCTTCGTGGTGGACTCGACCAACCTCCAGATCATCGATGCCAATCCGCGTGCCTGCGAGCTCTACGGCTACGAGAAGGTGGAGCTCATCGGCACCTCCTTTCTGGAGCTTGAGCCGGAGCACGGCGGGAAGTCCACGGCGGATTTTGCCGAAAGCGGGGACAGCCGGGGTTCCGTCTTCTTCCAGAAGGTGCTCCACGAAAAGAAAGGGGACAAGCCGTTTTTCGTGAACCTTCACGCGTGTCACATCAGCTACAAAGGGAGGCCAGCCATCATCATCGCGGCCACCGACATCTCCGAGATGATGGAAAAGGATGCGCAGCTGATTCAGGCCAGCAAGATGAAATCCCTGGGTGAGATGTCCGCGGGCATTGCCCACGAAATCAACCAGCCCCTCAATGCCATCAAGATGGGGAGCGATTTTCTGGCCATGCTGGTGGAACGCGGGTCGGAGATCCCGAGCGATCAACTTCAGCAGGTCGTGTCTGAAATCAGCTCCCAGGTGGATCGGGCCGCTGACATCATCAACACGCTGAGAGCTTTTGGGAGAAAGGCTGAGCTGGTCAAGGAGAAGCTGGACATCAACAAGCCGGTGAAGGGAGTCTTCTCCATTGTGCGGCGGCAGTTCCAACTGGACAACATTCACATCCACCTGGACCTGGCGCCGGGGCTGTCACCCATACTGGCCCACGACAACCGACTCCAGCAGGTGTTCTTCAACCTGGTCGCCAATGCGCGCGACGCCATTCAGGAAAAGAATGGTAATGCGCCCATGGCTGAAGGGGAAGTCATCACCATCCGTTCCTACGAAGCCAACGGACAGGTGGTGGCCGAAGTCCAGGACAACGGTGCCGGAATTTCGCCGTCGGTGAGGGACAAGATCTTCGAGCCCTTTTTCAGCACCAAGGAAACGAGCCACGACATGGGACTGGGGCTTGCCATCACCTATGGTATCGTGAAGGACTACGGTGGTGACATCCAGGTGCAGAGCACCGAAGGGGAGGGAACGACGTTCGTCCTGCGTTTTCCCGTGGCGGAGTGAGGTTTGAAGTTTAAAGGTTCTGCCTAATAGCTAATAGCTAATGTGCTAATGGCAGGCTTGTGGTTGGGGGGGATGAGGATTCATACAGGAGACGGATTATGGACAAGATTCTGGTCATCGACGACGAAAAGCCGACCCTGACCATGTTTCGCCTCATGTTGAACGCCTACGGGTACACCGTGCTCACCGCCGAGAACGGCAGGGAGGGGCTTGAGGTCTTCGAGCGTGAGCGGCCTCCGCTGGTGCTGACCGACATCAAGATGCCGGGCATGGACGGCATCGAAGTGCTCAAGCGGATCAAGGAGATCGATCCCAGGACCGAGGTCATTGTCATCACCGGTCACGGCGACATGGAACTGGCCATCAAGGCTCTCAATCTTGACGCAACGGATTTTATCAACAAACCGATCCAGCGAAACATCCTGGAGCAGGCCCTCGAGAGAGCCCGGGAGCGCATCGAGCTGCTCGGGAGCGACGAGCGAAAGGTCTCGGTGGAAGCCGATGGCGACGTTGCGGTCATTTCCTTTCGGGGCAGCATGACCTCGAGCTCCGAACCTCAGCTGTCGGAAGGGTTCCGTGAAGCTTTTGCCATGAACAAGGAGAGGATCATTCTCCGGTTCGACCCCAACGTATCCGTCAATGGAGCCGGCATTTCCATCCTGACCCAGCAGCTCCTGGAGTCCGGAAAGCGGGGATGTTCAGTGACGCTCGCCGGTGTCCCCGAGAATTTCAGAAAGGTGTTTCGGTTGGTGGGTATCTCGAACCTCGTCGAGATCATGGATGGCGAAGAGGGGGCATGAGCACGAGAATATCATCGTGTCCTCGATCTTCCGTGAAGGAGGAAAGATGAAGAATCCTGTTTCGCTGCCGCTCCTTGCCCTTTTGGGGTTCCTGTGCTCACTGGCTTTGGTGTTCCTGGCGCTCCCTGCCCAGTGTGCAGAGCTTCCCCAGAAGGATTCACAGCTGCCTCCGTTTGAGCTCCCGGCACCATCCGCTGAAATCGATCAGCAGTATCTGGGAGTGAAGCCCCCCGCCTTCGCCCCCAAAGACGTCGCGGGCCAGGTCCTCCTCGTTGAGATCCTCGGGGTTTACTGCCCGCTCTGTTATCAGCAGGCCCCGCTCTTCAACAAGCTCTACGGGCGCATCCAGAAAAAGAGCCTCGGTGACAGGGTGAAGATGCTCGGGATCGCCATCGGTGCCACGACGGTGGAAGTCGAGCATCTGCGCAAGAGCGGCTCTTACGAATACCCCATCGTCCGGGATGAGAGCTTCGTGGTCCACAAGCTCCTGGGTGAGCCGCGCACCCCGTTCACCATGCTCCTCAGCAAAGACGGGAAGGTGCTCCACACGCATCTCGGGGTCATTGAGGACATCGACGCGTTTTTCCAGCTCATCCAGGATTTGGCGAAATAGAGAGCTCAATGACCGAGACCGGCTCAGAGCGCCAGCATGACCGTGACCAGGCCCTCAGAACCCGGGAAGACCTGGACAGGAAGATCTTTTACCTCAGGACGCTTCTGGACACCTCGACGGAGCTCGCCGGGATCGTCCAGCCCCAGAAGATGCTGGATACGTTTTTGCTCATGACCATGGGGCCGCTGGGGATCACGACCGGTCTGGCAGGACTCGTCAACGTCCGGCTGGGCTCAGGGCATATCACGTCAAGGGGGCTGGAGCCCGCCGACCTGGAAACGGTGCGCGTCAACATTCCAGCCATTTGCCTGCGCTACTTCACCGAGGCTGGAACCGCAGAAAACCTTACCAGCCGCACCAGGACGATCGCCCGCGAGGGCTTGGGAGTGACCGGGCTGTTCCCGTCCCCGGTACAGACGCTCTTCCTGTGGGATCTTTCGGGGGAATATGCAGGGTTCCTGGCGCTCGGCGAGAAGCTCACGAACCGTCCCCTGGACGATGGGGATGAGGAGCTCCTGCTCAACCTCATCCAGATTCTCAAGGGCGCCATGAACCATGCCCTGTCGGTCCTCAACATCCAGCAGCTGAATGCCGAGCTGCTCAAGAAGAACCAGGAGCTTGAGGAAGCCATGGGTGAGTTGAACGCGTCCAGGGAGGAACTGGACCGACGCGTCTTCCACCTGAAAACTCTCTCGGACCTGAGCTCTGAGCTGAGTCCGCTTCTGGACATGGATCGGCTGCTTCGAACTTTCCTCATGATCTCCATGGGGGCCCTGGGGGTGGGGCAGGGGTTCGTGATCGTCCAGGACCGCAAAGCACGGAAGGTGCGCTCTTCGGCTGTTGGGCCTGTCCATGAACCTGTTCTCGACGGCCATGGTTGTGAGCAGCTGATCTACCAGGCCTTCGACGCCTGCGAGATCAAGTCCCTGGCTCCCGGAACCGTCTCACGGATGGGCGAGCTTTCGTTCCTCAGACAGCATGGGATTGAAATCGATGTGGAGCTGGCCTTCTTCTTCGTCATCGATGCGTCCTTCATGGGAGTGTTTGCCCTCGGTCCCAATATTCTGGCCAGTTTGTATTCCCGTGAGGAGATCGAGCTCATCGTCACCCAGATATCCAGTTTCATGGTGTATCTGCAGAATGCCAGGGCTTTTGAAACCATTGGGGCGCTGAATGAAGACCTGACCCGTCGCAATGAAGAGCTTCGACAGACCATAGCGGATCTCACTGAAGCCAGGCACCGGATCACTCTCCTGGAGAGGGCCAGGGCGCACTTGCGGTCCCTGGTCCAACAGGAAGTCGAACGGGTCGGACGTCCGGGTCTGCTGGACTGTGCGCTGATTCTGCTTCTGGCCACGGCCATCGGAGTGCTCTTCAATCTCGCCGCCCCACAGGGGATTCCTCTGGTCCCGGAAACTCTCCTCAGGCAGCGGTCCGCCACGGTGAATCCCCAGTCCGCCATGCGGCTGGCGGAAGAGGGTGTCGCGGTCCTTGTAGATGCACGCCCCAAAGAGCTGTATGACCAGAAGCACATCCGGGGAGCCGTCAACATACCCATCTCTCTTTTCGACATCATGTACATGATGAAGCTGAGTCAGGTCGACTCCGAGAGCCCCATCGTCGTCTACGGGAGACATGTCAGCAGGCGCTACGATGAGGAACTGGCGTTCCGACTCAAACAGCGGGACCATGAAAACGTCAGAATCCTCGAGGGCGGCCTGCAGGCCTGGGAGGCCGAGGGATACCCGGTCCAATGACGACTTCTGGGGATTGCGCCGTTCGGATTTTCGGTCACCGCTACCTGGCCCTGGTGCTGCGGATCTACCTCGGCTCCATTTTCATTTATGCGAGCATGTACAAGATCAGCTACCCTCTGGAGTTTGCAGAGAATATCGCTTCCTACCAGATCGTTCCCTATTGGGCCGTCAACCTGATGGCCATTGTCATGCCCTGGACGGAGCTCATCTGTGGAATCCTCCTTGTGGTGGGGCTCCGCTCCAAGTCGGCGGTCTGCATGATCGGCGGCATGCTGGTGCTTTTCATCGTGGCCATCAGCCTCGCTCTGGTGCGGAATATTCCCATTGGCTGCGGCTGCTTCCACAGCATGGAAGAGCCCATGACGTGGACCACTCTGCTGAGGGATTTCGTCTGGCTCGCGATGGCCTTCCACGTCTACACTTTCGATTCGGCGCTGCAACTGGAGCGCAGGTTCCTGATCCAGATCAAGGACGAGTAACCATGCGATGCGCGCTCACAACCCTGGCACTGTTCCTGTGTGCTTTGACAGCCCTGTCCTGCGGGCCGGACAGGGATCTCGCCGGAAAGTACCATGCGTCGGACCCGCGAGGAGGGCAGAAGAAGCTTCTGCTCGAGCTCAAAGAGGACGGCAAGGGCTCATGGAAGATGGATCACGAGGACTTTGCCTTCACCTGGGAGGACCGGGGCGGGGAAATCTGGCTGCATTCCAAATCCGGTGGGGTCATTGCGGGGACCGTCCGGGACGACCGATCCATTCAGATTGACCTTCCGGACGTCGGCAGCTTTCGCTTCGAAAAGGTACAACCCTGAGGCAGCTTCGATGTGCGCCCGGGTTTTGCAGCCTGGCAGGGGCGAGGGTGCAGAGTAAGGTCGGCAAAGAGCCCGGAACGATCGACGGCGCCGGCCGTCAGGTCACCCGATGCAGGACCCGATAGTCCCCGTCCGCATGGAGAGTGAAATGAAAATTTCGGTAGTTGAACTCATTCTCGTAAGCGTAGGGCAGATTCAGCTCCTTGGCTGCCGACATGGTCTCGAGGAGGAATGAGAGGACTTCGCCGAATTCGGGGACGAATTGCATCATTTCCTGAAACTCGATCCGGATCTCTTTCACGCCGAAGAACCCCTTCAAACCCTCCGTCCTGAATCCCCCCGTAGCATGATCACGCACAACGTAGATCAACTGGTCCGGTCGTTTGCTATTCTGGATGGTCATGAGCACGTCGTGCTGGTTGGGCTCCGTGTTCACTTTCAATCACCTCCTGCTTTCTTGCGGCTTGTCTTGCGAGGTTTAGTGGCTTCGCTCAGGCACGATGATCTGAAGCTGCATTGGAGCTGGTCACAGTAATCGGTGGCCGTGCCATAACATTCGAAGTTCCCTTCAGCTTTTTGGATCGCACGAATCAATTCGATCTTGGTCTTTCCAAAAGAGTTGATCCCCATTTCCTTGGCTCTGGAACGGATTTCCTGCATGTTCATTTCGTCTCACTCCAGCGTGGGTGGTCCAATTTCATCGGCCGACTTTCCTGAAGATAACCACAGAATGACCCGACGGCGTCGAAAAAGTGTCCTTTTCAAGAACGGGTGGATAGCGTATCAACCTGCCCTCAGGGCGCAGATCCTTCCCGATGGTTCGCATTTCCTCCGCGAAGGTTCAGGGCACGGGGTGCAGCCGGCCGCAGGCGTTCCAGGTTCGCGAGAAGCGAACCCACCCCGACCCCGCCATCGTAGGGAAGCGTCAGCTGTCCGGAGACGTTTCCAACGCTCAGCACGCGGTGGCCGTCCTGCTCAGCGAAGATGGCTCCCGAGTGGACCCTGACGGTGGTGGTCAGGGAGGAATCCCCCATGACCGCCCCCGCGAGAGGACGGGGCTCAGCCCCGGGAACCCTGGAAGCTGTCAGGGCGCTTCTCCAGCGTCCTGCGGAGTCCTTTTCGAGGTAAAACACGGGGTGGTCCAGGACCAGACCGTTCACGTGCCAGAAAGGTTTCCGCCACAGCGGACTGAATGAGACCTCAGCGCGGTCGCACTGGAGGAACTGCCTGCCTTCAACCTGCATCTTCACCTCTTCCAGGGCCAAACGGACTGGCCAGTTCCAGGAAAAGGCAGCCATTTCCATGCGTATGCCGCACCGCCGTTCGAGGTCTTCCAACCACGAAGAAACCACATAGCGCTGAAACCCAGCTGCTTGACAGACCACCACAAACACGGATGCGACCGCGAGGAGCACCGCTGCGACCATTCCCAGCCGCCACCGGCCGGGTCGCGACCGCGCCACTGGCTTCCTGTCGCTGTCGGTCATCGACGGCAAATTGACCTCCTCGTCTCCAAAGGTTGCCTCACTCCTGGTCATTATGAGAGAATGGGCAGTACAAATCAATGAGCAATGAACCGTACTTGGGGGATTATTCCCCATCTGCCTCCTCGGTCTGTGCAAGTCATGTTCGAATTGGAGCCTCCGCGATGTGCGATTTTCCCGATTCCCGGAAGCCCCAACCCACCGCCCGAAACCTGCAGCCTGCACCTCGAAACCGCTTCAGCAAAGGGGCAACATCATGAAAGCCATGGTTCTCGATCGTTGTGCATCCATTGAATCCCGCCCCCTCCGATGGGAAGACATTCCCACGCCCAACCCCGGGCCTGGAGAAATCCGGGTTCGGGTGAAGGCTTGCGGTGTCTGCCGGACAGACCTCCATGTCATCGAAGGTGAACTGCCTCCAATGGGTTACCGGGTCATACCGGGCCATCAGGTGGTGGGCGAGGTGGACGCGCTGGGCCCGGGCGCCCAGCGCTTTGCTCCGGGGGAGCGTGTCGGTGTGGCATGGCTCCACCACACCTGCGGCCAATGCGCCTACTGCCGAAACGGCAAGGAGAATCTCTGCGAGGGCTCGCTGTTCACCGGCTATCACCGGCCGGGCGGTTATGCCGAATACGTCGTCGCCCCCGAGGACTTCGCCTACGCCATCCCGGACGCATTTTCGGACATGGAGGCGCCTCCCCTGCTTTGTGCCGGGATCATCGGGTACCGGAGCCTCAAGCGGAGCGAGTGCCGGGCGGGTCAGAACCTGGCCCTGTACGGATTCGGATCGTCCGCTCACATCGTGATCCAGATCGCCCGACACTGGGGCTGCAAGGTTTACGTGTGCTCAAGGGACGCAAAGCATCGGCAGCTGGCCCTCTCCATGGGTGCGGAATGGGCGGGAGTGCGTGCGGAGGACATGCCGGTCGAGGCCGAAAGCGCCATCATCTTCGCTCCCGCCGGGCCTCTCATTCCGCAGGCCCTGGCCCGCCTCCGCAAAGGGGGCACCCTGGCCCTGGCCGGCATCTACATGACTGCTATCCCCGAGATGGATTATGAGACGCATCTCTTCTACGAGAAGAACGTTCACAGCGTGACGGCCAACACCCGCCAGGACGGCAACGAGCTCCTGCGGGTGGCCGCCGAAATCCCCATCCGCCCCCAGGTGCAGCTGTTTCCCATGGAAGCGGCCAACGAGGCCCTGATCCGGCTGAAACAGGACAGCATCCAGGGATCGGCCGTTCTGGTGCTCGACAGGCGGGCGTAAGTTGATGTCCCGCTTTGGTGAGCACGATGAACCTGTGCCCACCCTGCGGCTCCGGATAACACCGACGGTCTTCGCAGGGTGGTCACATCTTCTATTTTGCCCACCGCAGCAGCAAGCGGATTTCCGCCCAGATGCACCGGAGGACATCTGAGGATTCCTGACACAACGGCTTTGCTCGAGGGCGGGTGGAGATAACCCCCGCTCCCACGTGCAATAATAGGGTCTTTGCCTGCAGGGGCGGGGTCATCCCCGCCCGAAAAGGCCCGCTTCGAGCAGCCTCCTCCAGTCATGAGCCCGTCATTGGCTTCCTCATCAGACGACCGCCCCGCTCTCTGCGCCAATCTGAATCATGAAGACCATCCTTCCTGCCGAAAAGAGTCTTTGAACAGCTCCCGTGGCCTTTGCATTGGCATGATTATGGCTCGAAAAGCGCCTTGCCTGCAAACGACGTGCGGGATTCCTGTCAGAAGAGGCTGGACGCAGCCTGGATCGATGGTTCTTTCCAGGCCGTAGCCATCAGGGTGGGGGCTGACATTTCAGAGGAGAGGCAATGAATCGAGCATTGAGGTTGGTGGGGGTCGGATTGCTGTGTTTGGGGGCAGTCCTTGCATCGGGTGTATCGCAGTCCCGTGCGGGCGAGAAGACCAAGATCCTGGTCGGCCGCGTCTCCCACGTGGAGGGGCAGCTGCTGCGCTACATCTATGAAGAAAAGGACTGGGCGGCCATTGTGAGCGACAGCCCCTTTGGCCTGGAGGATGCGCTCTACACGGACCAGGATGCCAAAGCCGAATTCACGCTTCCCAACGGCGCCTGGATCCGCATTGGCGGAAGCACGCAGATTCAGCTCGTCAAGCTCCAGCCCGACCTCACCGAGATCGATATTGCCTCGGGGGTCGCCCGCTTCACCAACAGGAGCGAGGAGGGTGTCATCAAGGTGACATCTCCTTTCGGATATGTCGTGGCCTATGGCGATACGGTCTTCGACATCTATGTGGGGGATGAATCGGTGGAGGTCATCGGCATCACCGGGACGGTGGAATTCGTCCACCAGAGCGATGAGTCCCGGTATGAGGTGGAGGCGGGCTCGTCATCGATCATCGCCAATGCCAACCAGATTGTGGCCGCAGACGGCCAGGTCGATGGCGACTGGGACGACTGGAACCTGGCTCGGGACGATCTCTGGACCAAGCGCGTGGAGGTCAAAGGGGATTCCATCGAATACCTTCCGCCCAACCTGCAGGAGGATGCCTGTGCCCTCGAGGAAAACGGCCGCTGGGAGAAGGTCTATCACGACGGCGAATACAGAACCCTGTGGAAGCCCACCCGCGTGAGCGCAGGCTGGGCTCCGTTCACGGCGGGCCGATGGTCCGTCTACAACGGGGACAATTGTTGGGTGCCCGACGAGCCGTTCGGCTACGTGACCCACCACCATGGCAACTGGGTGCGCGTCGACAGCTGCAGCTGCTGGTACTGGAGCCCTCCCAGGGTGCGTCGTGCTGCGACCCGGGTAAGCTACGACTGGTATGAGGACTACGACTGGAGTCCGGGCCGCGTGGGCTGGGTCCACCGGGACGATCATGTGGGCTGGGTCCCCCTGGCGCCCACTGAGCCTTATTATTCGCACAATTACTGGGGAGTCAGCTCCGTCCTGGTGGACGCGGTTCCCCAGGTGAGCATCAATATTGGAGGCTACCGCTATCTGGACGATGCCGTCATCGTGAACCACGGCCATTTCTACGGGGTCGATAACTACAGCTCGGTGAGGGTCACCAACATCAACAGAACCAACATCGTCAACAACTACTATTCCTCGCCCGTGATCAACAATACGGTCATCAAAAACTACCACAACATACGCGAGCGGTATCACACGAGAAACATCCACGTCGACCGGGCTCCCCATGACTCGGTGGTGCGCCGAATCGAGCGCAACCAGCGTCATGCGCGCGAGATCGGCAACGTGAGAGCCGCGGATGTCGAGAGGAGCCTCTCCCAGACCCGCGAGGGCCGCATTGGACGCGAAGGGCGCATCGGACGGCCGGAGGTGACCAACCGCCTGGTTGACCGGGGCCAGAGAAACCGGCCCGATTCCGAAGTGCAGTTCGGCGGGAAAAGGAACCTGATTCGAAATGCCCGCCATATCCAGGACGCTCCGGATTCAACCGGAGGGCGCCGAAGCGGGCGTAACGCCAGCCTCGGGAGAGACCTTCAGACCGGTGGAATCCAGGATGGCTCGGCGGGTGGAGAGAGCCGCGGCCGGGAAAGACCTGGCAGGCAGGGGCGCGACGGAAGCCTCCAGAGCGGGCACGATGACGCTCAGCCGGGCGGCGGTCGGGAAATGCGGCGACCTGGAAGACTTGGCCGCAGTCAGGACGAGGGATCGGGCGGCGAGGAGGTTTCCTCTGTTGGCGGCCGTGAGCGCGTTCGCCCGGTTCGTCCGGGACGTGATGTGCAGAGGGACGGCGGGGATTCCGGTGGGCGGGACGTTGGCGATGCACGTCTGCGTCCCGTGAGACCGGGTCGTGACCGCGGGACGGAGGCGACGGGAG
>JBFYYO010000049.1:0-19028 GCA_041310025.1 Syntrophobacterales bacterium | reverse complement strand
AATCTCGTTCCTGTCATCGAAGCACTCCTGAATCCCGCAAACATCAACGCATGGTCTCGCCAGCAGACCGAGGCTCCCCCTCGCCCGGGGTCCTAGCCCGAGTTTCCCCGTTATAAAGGGCCATCCGGGCTTTCGGCAAGCAATTCAGAACCCCTCCTCTTTTTTGCTCAAAAGAGCAAAAAGGCGATTGACCATTGGAATCCCCCGAATTATACTTTTGCTCAATTGAGCAAAATTGGAGGAAGTTATGCCCCGGCCCCGAAAATGCCGCCGTATCGTCGGTACCCCAAGGGTGACTTATTTCAAGCCTCAAGGTATCCCCATGACGGAGCTTGATGTGGTCTACCTGCGTTATGAGGGCCATGAGGCGCTTCGGTTCGCGGACCTGGAAGGTATGAACCAGGAGGAGGCGTCAAGGTTCATGGGCGTCTCCCGCCATACGTTCGGACGCATCCTGGCGGAAGCCAGAAGGGTCGTCGCGGAGGCAGTGATCAAGGGGATGGCCCTTCACATCCAGGGGGGAGACTATGTGGTGGCGGAGTGCCGCCACGCAATGGCCGGCCGGGCACCAATCTGTGAACCGAGGGTGGACCTTGCGGGCAGCGGCCCCCATCGTTCTCAACCAGAGTCTGAGGAGTGCAACATGAGCAAAATTGCCATAACGAGCGAAGGCCCGGGACTCGACGATCAGGTGGATCCCCGCTTTGGCAGAGCCGCCGGTTTCGTCGTTGTGGATCTCGAAACCATGGAGACCCAGTACATCGATAACGGCCAGTCTCAAATCATGGCCCAGGGTGCGGGAATACAAGCCGCGGAGTTGATCGCCCGGGCCGGTGCGAGCTGTCTGCTCACAGGGTTCGTCGGCCCCAAGGCTTTCCAGGCCCTGTCCGCTGCGGGGATCAAAATCGGCCAGAACCTGGAAGGGCTGACGGTCCGGGAGGCTGTGGAGCGATTCAAGAGCGGCGCTGTTGAAATGGCCGAAGCGCCCAACAGGGAGGCCGGGAGATGATCGTTTCCGTGGCAAGCGGCAAGGGCGGCACGGGTAAGACCACGGTGACCGCCTCCCTGGCTGCGGTCTGGGATGGATCGCTTGTGGCCGTGGACCTCGATGTTGAGGAGCCCAACCTGCACCTCTTCCTCCAGCCGATCATGGAGGGGTGCGAAAGGGCGCACCTGGAGATTCCCGTTCTCGATGAGTCCCGGTGCACCTTTTGCGGGGCCTGCTCCGAGCTTTGCCAGTTCAAGGCCATCAGTGTCATGGGGCAATTGGTGTTGACGTTCCCCGAGATGTGTCACGGTTGCGGGGGCTGCATCGCTCTATGTCCCGAAAAGGCCCTCTCGCCGGGCAGGCGAGAGCTGGGTGAAATCAGCTGGGGCCTGGCCGGCAAGGCCCGGTTCCTCATGGGACGGCTGCGCATCGGCGAAGCCATGAGCCCGCCTTTCATGCGGCTGGTCAAGGCAAAGCTCGGTGAAATGATGGCGGCCAGTGCCGGGGACGCCATCCTGGATGCTCCACCCGGCGTGAGTTGTCCAGCGGTCAACGCGGTCATCGACAGCGATGTGATCGTCCTGGTGACCGAGCCCACTCCCTTCGGTTTCTACGACTTCCAGCTGGCATGGGAAGCCTTTGCCCCTCTGGGAAAGCCCATGGGAACCGTGGTCAACCGGGCCGGGCTCGGCAATGAAGACATTTACCACTTCTGCAGGGATAAGGGGCTGCCGATTCTGGCGGAAATCCCTTACGACCGATCCATTGCCGAGGCCTACTCATGCGGCAGGATCATTGCGGACGTATCCCCGGAGCTCAAAGAAACCTTCATTTCTTTGGGAGGCAAGATTCGTGACCTGGCTGAACTGAGCAGCCCCGGGGAGGTCGCCCATGCGTGAGATCGTCATCATCAGCGGCAAGGGCGGAACGGGAAAGACTTCCATCACCGGAGCGTTCGCCCACCTGGCCAGGAACAAGGTCATCTGTGATTTGGATGTGGATGCCCCCGACCTCCACCTGCTCCTCCGCCCCTCACGGGAGCGAGTGGAAGAGTTCCACTCGGGCTACGAGGCGCAAATCGACAAAAATGAGTGCACCCGATGCGGAGTGTGCGCCTCCATGTGCCGGTTTGGAGCCATTCGGGAGACGGAGGATGGGGTTTCCGTCGACCCGCTCCGGTGCGAAGGCTGCAAGGTTTGCGTGGCGTTCTGCCCCGAAGATGCGGTTCGCTTTCCCCAGAAGCACTGCGGGCAGTGGTACGTGTCCTCCACCCGATTTGGCCCCATGGTCCATGCTCAGCTCTTTCCGGGGGCCGAGAATTCCGGGCGGCTGGTCATGGTCCTGAAGCAACAGGCCAAAGAGATGGCCAGGGCGCGAGGGCTGGACCTGGTTCTTTGTGACGGCGCGCCAGGCATCGGCTGCCCCGTGATCAGCTCCCTTTCGGGGACACACCTGGCCGTGGCGGTCACGGAGCCCACGCCTTCGGGGCGGCACGACCTCGAGCGGGTGGCGGAACTGTGCACCCACTTTCAGATTGCCTTCGCCGTGATTATCAACAAACACGATTTGAATATGGACGAGGCATCGCGGATAGAGGCTTTTTGCCGTGAAAAAGGTTATCCCTTGCTCGCGCGGCTCCCCCACGATCCCATCGTTACCAGGGCCATGATCGACGGGCTGGTGGTCACCGAGCTCCCCGAAACGGACTTCAGCCGGGAGCTCATCCGGACCTGGAAGCGGGTTGAAGACCTGGCTCATCTCGGCCCTTGAGTGCACGAGAGCCGGCATTGGAGTGTGTGCCTCTCACCCCCAAAGAGGAGAGAGGTTTTTTGGGTGCATTGTGGCATTCTCATTCGCCGCAATCAATCTGGAACAATCAGGAGAAGAAGAGCTATGAAGAACACGGTAGTTGCCATTCCATCATCCCATCCGGGCGGCCTGGAATCCGCCCTCGGCGCACATTTCGGTCACTGCGACCTCTACACCCTGGTGGAAGTTGTGGACGGGCAGATCCAAAATGTCAGGACTCTGCCCAACGTTCCCCATCAGCAGGGCGGATGCATGGCTCCGGTCAATCACCTGGCCCAGAGCGGCGTGCATATCCTCATCGCCGGCGGTATGGGCATGCGACCGCTCATGGGGTTCAACCAGGTGGGAATCGACGTGCTCTACGGGGCGGGAGCCCAGACCGTCGGAGAAGCTGTGAATGCTTTCCTGAGCGGAAGTCTCCAGCAATTCACCACGGAGCTCACCTGCGGTGGCGGTGGGGCTCCCCAATCGAGCCACTTCTGATCGTTCGGGAGGAGGAGCTTTCGTGTCACAGGATAATCATTCCCTGCAGGGCCAGGTCGGCGAGTCGTTCCTCCGCTATGCCAGCAAGCCCAAAAACGTGGGCAGCATGGACAACCCCAGTGGGAGAGGCTCCGCCGTCGGTCAATGCGGGGACTCCATCGATGTTTCCCTGCGCATCGATGATGGAACCATCACCGACATCAAGGTGACCCCTCGCGGTTGCGTCTACACCCTGGTCTGCGCCAGTGCCATGAGTGAGCTGGCCAAAGGGCGCAACCTGGACGATGCACTGGAGCTCGCGCCCGAGGAGGTCGTGGCTGCCCTGGGCGGGCTTCCCGATGACCATTTGCACTGTGCCAGACTGGCCGTCAATACGCTGGGTGAGGCCATCGCCGATTATTACAAAAACGTTGTTCAATCCGGCTCGAACGATGCTGCCTGATGGGCACGGTCCACAGGCATGAGAATCGCACCTTCTCGAATCACTTCAGAGACACAGGCTGCTCAGGGGTCAAAAAACACCGGGCAGCCTCGATGTCTCTGGGGTGATTGAGGAGAGTCACAAATCCCACCCATATTCCGCTCGATCAAAAGGACTCATCATGCTGCACATCCTGCTCGCCACCACCCGCCCGGAAGCCATGCGTTCCTTCACCGATGCGCTGTTGTCGGATTCAGAGGTTCACCTCGCCTATGCGGCTGCCGGATCCGAAGCCCTGAACGGGGTAAGCGCCTCTCCACCTCACCTCGTGATCGTGGATTCAGGACTTCCGGACACTGAGCCTCTGGAGCTGATCTCGAGGCTGCTCAGGGTCAATGCCATGGTGAACACAGCTGTGGTCAGCTCCCTTTCCGAAGAGGAGTTTCACGAGGCGAGCGAGGGGCTTGGTGTTCTGGGGCGACTGCCGGGAGCGCCCGGCAGCCAGGATGCCTTGGATCTTCTGAAAAAGCTGAGGATGGTTGTTGGCTTGCCCGTCTGAGTCGGGATCACGTTTTTCCACGCGCTGTTCGCGGGTTCACCCCCCTCGCACACTGAGACGCCACTGCGCGCAATGTCGGACATCCCGGGAAGCAATCTGACAAAACCCGGTGCGCGTTCCCGGACCTGCCGATCCTGTATTCCCATGGATGTAAAGATGCAGATTCTTGAAGCGGTGACCCTCGGCACACTGATGGAAGGGGGGGCTGTTTCCCTCGAAAGAGCGCTTCTGGTTCTCTCCGGCTTGAGAACGGATGAAGAGATTCACTCCTACGAATACCAAATCGGACGGATTTTTGAACGATTCCTGAATAAATGCGGGTCGGCATTTCTTTCGCATCTGCCCAAGCCACCCCCGTACCTTCATCGAACGGTCGCCGCATGCCTTTTCGATTATCTCTGGGTGAGCAAGCCTAAACGATTTGGCGACCACTTCCTGCTTGCCGAGGTGATCGATGCTCAGCTGCACTGTGAAGGGAATCGTGCCGTCGGAACGTGCATCGGGCTCACCTCGCTGTATTCCGTCCTCGGACTGCGGGCCGGATTGAGCCTGTCCATCCTGGTGAGCTCCGATCACGTACTGAGTCGGCTCAGGGCGGCGGAGCAGGTCGTCGACATGGATCACACGGATCCCATGGGGTTCGACTGCCCGGGCAGCGATGAATTCCGTGAATTTCCCCTGCGCACCCTCACCGCAAACATCCTCAACAGCCGGGGGTTGAGGCATGAAGGGAACGGGCGAGTCCAGGATGCGAGAGCCGATTATGAAAGGGCCATCGGGATCAATCCTCAGTATGCCAGCGCTTACAGCAACAGGGGGAACATGAGATTTCGAACAGGGGACCTGGAAGGCGCCACAGGAGACTACACCGAGGCCATCCGGCTGAATCCGTACTTCCATGAAGCCTACTGCAACCGCGGCATGGCCCGGCAGAAGCTGGGGCGATACGATGCAGCTCGACAGGATTACCTGCAGGCACTGGCCTTGGATTCCAGCTACAGCGATGCTGCAAGATGGCTCCAGTCATTGGATGGCATCGATCCCGGGCAGGTCCCGGGCCAACGTTGCTGAAGCAGGGAGTGTGGGAGGGCCGAATCTCCGCACGGAGAGCGCACCAGGAGAGGGACAAAGCCCTAACATCTTGATTTTAAGACATTTAGTTTCCAGCGGACCCGAAGATCCAAGCATGTTGCCCATTTAGCAAATAAGAAAAGAATCACAATATCCATTTTGTCTTGACATCACTGTGATGTCGGGTATGGTGAGGGCGCTGGATATAAGCGTTGCTAATCCTCTGGTGCTGATATCCCAAATCGACCTCCTCCACGAGCCCTGTTCGCTCAATCGATCTCATTGTTCATTGCTACAAGATGCAAGCGAATCGCCGGTAGCTTGACAATGCTCATCATGCCCTTCTGAGTCGTCTTTAGAAGTAACGTTCAACGCCATCATGCGTCCATACCGTGGCCTGCCCCGGAAGAAGGGGAAGGTTTGTAGCCTCTGGGCGGCAACAGGCTCTCTTATCCTGTCCGCTGTTCTGAGTATCGTCCTGGCGGGAAAGGAGGTGACTTGAACTAGACGGAAGGGATAGGTTTCGTTCCTGAAGAAGTGAGATCAGATTGGATCCAAAACTTGCTCCGCGAGCTCCAGTTGCCCAATCGCGCTCGTCGTTCATTGTCATACCACGCGTCCGAACCGCTGGTAGACTGACCAATCTCATCAGACCCCTCTCAGCACTCTGATTCAGAACGATCAACGCAATACAAAGTGGCCATTTTGCGGTCTGAGCAGCAAGGGAGAGTGGCCCACACGCGGGATGCAACCCGGGGCTTTTCATCCTGAGCCGATTCAGGCCGACTTTGGACAGGAAAGGAGGTGAGAAGCAACGCGCGGAGAGGATCACGACGGTTCCTCTAAAGCATGAGAACTCTGGATTGAAACTTGAGTTGGGTCTTAACGAGTGGAGGTAAGATATGCCAGAAAAACGAGACATCGAAATCAACAGCCGGGCCGATACCATTGGTCTGATGGATATGGATGTCAGGCCTTACCCGGTCACCCCGCCGCCTTCCTACGACCAGGTCAAACCGGTGTACGAGCGAAGGAAGGCGCTGGAATTCTGTGACTGGGCCGAGGACAACCTGAGGTTCGAGAAACGGTACGCGAAGGATGAAACGCTCGCCGGGCTGAGGGTTCTGGACATCGGCCTTTGGCGTCTGGGCCACAAGTTCTGCGCCTCGCTCTTCGGTGAATCGGGAGCGGAAGTTGTTTCCATCGAGCCTCCCAGTGGCGACCCCCTGAGGAAGCTCACTCCTTTCGGCCGCGAAGAGTACATGCTGGAGAACAAGTTCACCGGCGAGAAGTGCGGCATGGAATTCGTCAACGAGACGGTGAACACCCACTGCGTCACTCTCGATGTGGAGACTGAGGAAGGCCGCGAGATTTACAAGAGGATGGCCAACAACGTCGATGTCCTCATCGACGGGATGCCCCCCGGCTACATGGATGGTCTGGGCATCGGGTATCGGCAGCTCAAGGAAGTCAACCCCAGGATGATTTACATCTGGATCGGCATGCTTGGCCAGTGGGGCCCCTGGAAGGACAAGCAGTCCAAGTTTGGCCAGTGGGAGCTGGAGCCCTTCGCGAGCTGCGCCAACTCCTGGGTGCACAACACCGGTCTGGCTCAGGACCTGCTTCCCCGCGGCAAGGGCGGTGACCCGACCCGGTCGGGCATCTGGCTGGCGGACTACGTAGCCGGCGGGCAGGGTTATGTGAACGCCCTGGCAGCCATGTACTGGAGAGAAGAGCTGGGCGGCACGGGCCAAATGATCGAAGTCACCGGCGCTGAGACGCTCATGGACATCCTGGACTTCGATATCACGTGGTATGGCTTCAACGGCAGCATCAAAGGCCGGTCCGGCGGGTGGGACCCCAACCTGAACCAGTACGCCTGGAACCCCTGCAAAGACGGCTACATGATGATCGGAGGCCAGACCGACAAGCTCTGGTACAACATCGGCTTCTGCCTGGAGCGCGAGTTCACCCAGTTTGGCCGGCTGATCCACGAAGACCCCTTCCTGAAAGAGATGGGCGCCCGGAACGCTCTGCACGCCCTCATCAAGACCTACTCCCTCACCGCTCGCTGGCTGCGGGATACCAACCGGGTCGAGGCCGAAACCAAGCTGCTCGAATACCAGCTGGCGGCCGGGCCGATTCTTTACATCGATGAGGTTTGCGAATTCCCCCACTTCAAATACCGTCCGTGGGTCTACGTCCATGAAACCGACTACGGCCCGCTGCTGATCGCTTCGAGTCCGTCGTCCTACCAGGTGCGCGCGCCCTTCCGATGCAAGTGGATGGGCCGGGATGTTGGCGCTGACAATTATGAGATCTACCTGAAATGGACAGGATTGACTCAGACCAAGGTCAATGAACTGAAACAAAAGGGGGTGATCTGATGGCAAAAGATCCAAGAGTCACGAACATCGAAGATTTGCCGGGCCCCAAGAGCAAGGGTGAAATGGAAGAGTGGAAGATGCCCTACGAGGAGTACTGCAAGAAAATCTTCGATGTGGGCAATGAGCACGCCAAGCCGAGACCCCTCCAGGGGATCAAATGGCTGAGCTGCACCATGTACATCTTCACCCCGCACTCCGTGGCCAACCTGGCGGAGCTCGGGGCCGAGTGCGTCAAGATCGAGATGCCACGGATGGGCGACGCCATGCGGCACACCTCGCCCTTCAACGAGTGCTATCTTTACCCCCTCCACGACACCCGGCCCATGACGGGAACCGGCCTGGGGTTCACCAACGCCAACCCCAACAAGTACTTCCTCACCATGGACTACCACATCCCCGAAATGGTGGAGATTTTCTACGGCCTGGTGAAGAAGTTCGACGGTCTGACCGAGCTTTATCGGCCGGGAACCCTCGACAAGTGGAAGATGAGCTACCGGTATCTCAGCGAGATCAACCCCCGGTTCATCTATGTCTGGGGCGGCGGTTTCGGCTACGGGCCCAAGATCTTCGGCGGCTCCTACGACATCCTGGGCCAGGCTCACGCCGGGCTCGCCTCCATCACCGGCATGCATGAATACATGGGCGGGCATGCCACCAAGCAGACCAACTGGGTCATCGACTGGCAGTCCAGCAATTTGATCACCGCCTCCATCATGGCGGCCATCCATCATCGCCGCAAGACGAATCTCGGCACCATGATCGAATTCTCCCAGGTGCAGGTCCCCACGCGCATGCTCGGCCACACCACCACGATGTACGGCAAGTTCGGCATCGTGCGGCAGCGTTGGGGCAACTGGGATACCCAGCTGGCGGTGCACGGCATCATCCTGTGCGGCAAGTCGGACTTCCCCGATGCCGAAAACCCGCAGGACAAGTTCTGCGCGCGCTACGTCATGGTGAGTGCCTTCCAGGATGCCGACTTCAAGGAGCTTTGCGCCATCACCGGCATGAACGAGCTTTATGAGAAGTATAAGGCTCACAAGAATCGGGTCGAGGGCGAAGCCCAGGTCGAAATCTACACGGCCCTGGAGCGATGGGCTGCGGACAAGACCAGGTCCCAGGTCGCCAAGATCCTGCAGGATGCCGGGCTTTTGGCCGAACCTGTCCGAAACGACCGCGAAGTCTACGAAAGCCCCCATTACCGCGAGAGAGGGACGGTCCGCTGGCTGGACGATCCCCTCTTCGGCGACATGCTGCTGCACGCCGGCTACAGCTCCGGGATGATGGAAAAGACCCCGAGGCGGATCAACTGGCATTGGCGTCCGGTCGGCGCCGACAACAAAAAGATCTACAACGAAATGCTCGGCATTCCGCTGTCCAAGATCCAAGAGTGGTATGACAAGGCCTACATCTAAGAGGAGGCGACCGTGTGTGATATCATTTGGTGTAAGAAAGAGGTGGGTGGCAAGCCTTGTGACACCATCAACTACCTGGACCCCTACTGCTTCTGGAACTGGGAAGGGAAGATCAACTGCGCCGAGTGCGGCACGGTTTACTTCATCCACATGATCCAGGGCTTCATGTACAAGGGACCGGAGGAGAGGCCCGGTGAGAAGCCCGACACCATGCCCCTCTACGCCGACAAGCCCTATGACGGCTACTCCAATTACCGCCCCGGTGTGGAAGGCAGGACAAGGCCCTACGAGTGCAAGCCCAGGGCTCAGCTCCTTGGCGTTGCCGACATGGTCAAGTTCAGCATCCGGGGAAGGCCCGTGCGCGGCTGGCGTCCCCAACCCCCGTCTGCCGGCCTGGCCGGGAGCTTCGGCTTCCACTGGGACATTCAGAAGCTGACGCCTGATGTCTGGGAGGAATATCAGAAGAAGATCGCTGCAGGCGAAGTCAAGGACTGGTAGCTGAAGAAAGGAGTGTTGCATGACACAAGAGCTTACGCCTGAAGAATTCCTGGATACTGTATTGATCCCGGAAAAATCAAGTCCACACATATGCTGGAATTGCAAACACCTGAAGCCGGTCCTCCAGGGCTCCAAGTTTCCGCCTGCGGACATCATCGGCTGGTGCAAGAAGATCCACTGGCCTCATTACTGGAGCGTGGCGGATTTCAACGTGGTCAAGAAGTGCTATGCATTTGATGCGAGGAAGAAGGCCTAGCATGGAAGAAAACGTCCGCAAAGAGCTCGACGTCCTCAGGGGGATGATGCACAACTGGAAAACCGGTTTCTTGAGCTGGGCCTCCCCCGACGGGGATAATGAGCATGTCCTGTTGGAGTTCGGAGAAGAAATCCAGACAAACCTGTATCCCTACGTCAGGAGGTTGTTCGAGACCAACCACCTGAGCAGCGCCGAGGCCACTGAGTTCATGGTGTATTGCTTCGGCCAGGTCGAAGAGCTTCGCATCCAGTTGTCAGGTGTGGAGACCAGCGAAAGCTAGAAGGAGGTATCGTATGCCAGAGAAATGCCGTGTGGTGGTCTGCGGCTTTGACCCCATGCTCGTTAAAGCGTATGTCGCTGCCAACGCCAGAGCCTGTTGGTGGCATATATCCGACGAGCTGTATGCCGAATTCGGGATGAAGCCCAGGATGAAGGTCGAGGGCAAAGTGCTCAAGATCTATTCGGGCAAAACCGGCCAGGAGGTGGCGGCACCCAACGAGGATTTCGATTGGGAGTGCTCCAAGGAGACCGGGCTGGTTGTCCTGTTGCCGGCTGACTTCATCAAGAAGTACATGATCACGGAGTTCCATTTCCTGGAGCTGGTGATCGACCGGATCGACGGCAAGGATGTCTACCCCGGCCAGGACAAGATCAGCAAGAAGTGGTGGCCGTCGGATAAGATGAAGATGGCCTACTCGCTGGACTACATCGGCTGACCATTGCCGCTGGGTCACGTCAATCCCCCCAGCCATTTGACCATGGCTGGGGCGACGTTTCATCCTTCACCCCCTTTTCGGTTCCCCCGAAGAGGGGGTTTTCTGTCCCTGGAGGCTGGAGTCGGAAAGAGCCTTGTTATTTGGACCCTTACAGTCTATAGCTTAACCAATATCTCAAAAGACCTTGGACGTCTTTGATCGTCATTCCAGCGAGAGCCGGAATCCTGGTTTTCCGTGAGATTCCGGACCCCGGCTTTCGCCGGGGCGACGCCATCGCCGAGTTTTGAGATAACCTCGCAGTTAATGGTTTCCGGTATACTGGCCGGGCGTGCGACGACAAGGAACAGGATCGGTTCACATAGGGATTGAGGATACGAGATGACGCATAAGCCGATAGATGACGATGCCGGAGAGCCAAATCATCATTTCAAGCAGTTGTTTGATGATGCTGAGTTGCCAGAGGAAGAGCCGGAGCATCCCGGCTGGCTTTCCATTGGGGAGATCTTGAAGGTGTCAGACCCGGTTTTCGAAAAGAGCAGGTTTCTGATTGGATATCATCACTCGAGCAATGTTTTTGTCCTGGCCGGCGACTACCTGACCCTGGTGGACCCGGGCAACGACTACACGATTTTCATGGAGCTCGAAAAGCTGGGATACAGTCCCCTCGACATCAGGAAGGTCGTGCTCACCCACGGCCACCGGGACCACTGCATGGGGGTCTTCGAGATGCTGCGGTTCCCTCCCGTCATGGAGGCCAAGCAGGTCGAAATCATCATGCACGCCGGAGGCCCGAAAGAATTCAAGGATTTGATCACGGAAGCGGGATTCCCCCCGAAGGAGCTGAAGGGGGGGGAAATTATCGAGCTGAGCGGCTTCCCGTGGGAGGTGATCCACACGCCCGGCCACACCATCGACGGGATCTGTTTGTACCACGAGCCGACGCGGACCGTCATCACCGGGGATACCGTCCTCCCGGATTCCATGGGTGACGCCGACAAAACCGCCGGAGGACAGCTGGAGCATTACCTCTACGGTCTCAAGCAGCTGCTCCGCAAAGACATCGCCCACGTTCTTCCCGGTCACGGCGTTCCCGTGGCCGTCACTGGCAGACGCACAGTCGAGGAGACCTACGAAGGCGTGATGATGAAGATCCTCGAAGTGCCTGAGGACGGACGGATGACCTGGATGGAAGGTGCGAGAGGCCTCGCCGAAAAAGGGCTGCTGGAAGAGGCGGTTTATTGCTGCGACAAGGAGCTCATCCTGCGGCCTGAGAATTTCAGCGCCGTTCAACTGAAGGCGCTTGCGCTGAACGACATGGGCCGGTGCGAGGAAGCCATCGCGCTTCTGGACCGTATCCTGATCCGGCAGCCTGATGATGCTCATGCCCTCATGGCCAAAGGTCACGCCCTTCTCGGCCTCGCCAGACACGAGGAGAGCCTGCCGTACTTTGACAAGGCGCTGGCGAAAGAACCCGGCATCACGGAGGCCCATGTCTTCAAGGGGATGGCCCTGTATTTCCTGGGCCGCTATGACGAGGCCATGGCCATTGAACCATTCAAAACCGAGTTTCTGGCCCGTTTCAAGACCGAGATAGACCAGGGGAGCAAGGAGCGCCAGGCGGGTGGCTGATTTTCAGCTGCGGGTAAGCTGGCAAGGAGTCGCGATGCTGCGGACTCGAGGTCACGGTGGGCAAGATGGAACCCTTGCCCACCCTGCGCTGGAGCAGCATCCGGGTTCATTTCTCGTTGTAGTGTTGAGGCGAGCTCGACGCACATGGGAATTCCGGTTTCAACAGTGTGGGGCATCCGCAGGGTATGAGCCATGGCTTATATCGCTGTAGACTGCAGTCCCTTTTGAACAATACCGTCCATTGAGGGTTTGCTGGATCACGAGGAGTACGGAGAAATGAACGATCAGGTGTTGAAGCTCTACGAAGCATCAAAGGCTTTAATGAACTACATCGATTCTGAGGACGTCTTTGACAAAGTGGGCAGCATGGGGTGTGGTGGAGTCGACCACCATCAATCGGAGACGTTTTATGACCTGATTGCGGCTGCAAGGATAGCTCTCAAGGGATTTGAGAAGAACATGAAACCATAGCAGAGGTTCTTTGTATGGCCATTGAGGAGATCACTTACGAAGAGTACATGAAGAAACTGGATCAAATTGAAAAGCGCTACCATTCCGACGAACCAGGATTTCCCGAAGGTGCGCGTGAGAAAGGTCTGGAGATCTGCAAGAAATTCCGGAGGGAGGTTGAGGAGCTGGGTCCCGAGAATTGCCTCTATTTCATTGACACGCTCTACGGATTGCCCATGCACAAACCGAAGAATCCCGACAAATCCACTGGATCCTGAGAATAGCCTCATTCACAGAGCATGGTGGAAGCTGACGGAAGGGAAGCTCACGTACATACCGGGCGGCTCACCCTTCCACCTTGGACGGGACCATTATGAAACAAGAACAACCTGAATGGGTCACCTGTGCTCATTGCGGAGTCCGCCTGCCCCTGGAGGAGGCCATCCGTTACGAGCACCGGCTGCTCTACGGCGATCACTTCCACTGCCGGGAATGCGATCCGGGGGGCGTCTGGGACTGCATGAGCCATGACACCGACATGGAGGTCCATTGAAGCCCCTTTCGCCCGGCGATCCTGCATCATCGGACGTCCTCCTTGAAGACGATATCACTTCCCACGATGGCCAGGAGCAGCCCCCTCGAATCCTTCTCCTTGGCTAATCTCACCCAGTTCTCTCCACTCAGGCCCCGCTCCACCGTGGTCAGGAGCAGGCCTCCTTCCAGGGTGCTGCTTTCCTTGAGCAACAGAAACTGCCGGTGATTGCTGAATGCAAACATCACCCAGCCATTGGTGAGAATATAGTTGTAGGACCCTGGATACTCCTGAACCAGTTGACGCGAGGTATCGGCTACGGCTGAAAAGAGGCACGAGATGCCCTGCCTGCTTTCGTAGCGAGCCACTATACCATCCAGGAGGTACTCAAAGGCTCTGGCGGAATCGCTGACCGCCTCGTCCACTTGAACCGTCCTGCCTGCATAGGATTCGATGGCGGGGGCTCTCCCGTTGTGGGCGAAGATCCACTCCTGCCCCCTCAGGCCAACGACAAAGGGATGGGCATGGCATTCGTCGATGGGACCGCTGGTTCGCAGGCGGACGTGGGCAATGATGAACTTGCTCGAGATGACTCGAGCAAGCCTTTGGAAACTATCGTGATACCTTCCTTCATGATACGCCCGGGCAGCCGATTTTTCGACGTAAGCCCGTCCCTTCTTGAAATAGCCGATCCCCCAGCCGTCCATGTTTCTTGCCGCCTTGAAGGCAAAAACGGGCAGGGACTTGGGGGCGGAATAATTCCTGGCTGCAGACAGCGCAAATAGGTCGCACATAACGAGTCAGTTTCACCTGATGAATTGGGAGCCAGTCGATCCATTGCTGTCGACGCTTATTGAGGAGGAGGACGTTTCTTTCGATAAGGGCTCGGGCTGAAACGTGCGCTTCACGCTCATTTCAAATCAGGGACGTCTCCGGCACGTCCCCCAGGTACAGGATATCGGGTCCAGCAACCGCGATGAGCTTTCCGAGGGTGTTGCTTTCAGGTTTGATGTCGGTCCACTCCTTGTCGCTCAACCCCTCCTTGATGGAGGTGAGGATCAGACTGTTCCCAAAGCTCTCCAGTTCCCGCAGGAGCATCAACTGACGGAAGTTGGAGAAGCCAAAAAGCATGGATTCGTTGGCCAGAAAAAACGAGTAGCGTCCTGGATATTCCGCGATCATGGTGCGAATGCTCTTGACCAGGGAGCGCCCGAGGCTGGAGTAAGGCGTGTAACGCAGGTAAGAGACCAGCTGATCTCTCAAGTACTCGAAGATCCTGGCCGGATAATCTTGCACGTCAATTCTCGGCTCGTTTCGGGTCTCATAGCTCTCGATCCCCTCCACGATCCCCACGTGCACGAAGAGCCATTCATGATCAAGGAAAGGCAATGAAAATGGGTGATTATGCAGTGCGTGGCTTCCGCCGCTCAGGGGGCAGCTGATGTGAGAGACAATGATGCGGCTGTCCACCACCCTTGCCAATCTTTGGAAACTTTCATGCACCTGGTCTCCCTCGTACACCTTCTCGGACGACCGCTCCACGAAAGCATGGTTGTCGCGGTAAAACCCGATCCCCCAGCCGCTCATGTTCCGCTTGCCTTTTTCCGCAAAGATGGGCAGGTACTGCTGGGCAGTGTAATTGACACCAGCCGACAAAGCAAAAATATCACACATCTTCCTTCGTACCCCCTTGTCGCATCGAGCCTCCATTCAATGTGTCAAAACCCTTGCTGCTGAGCCCCCGGCGGCTCCACTGCTCCCTTCAATACAACAGGTTTTCCCCTGTGCCAATTGCTGATTCGATTCATATGCCCAAATGCCAGATAAATCTTGTATATCGTTTTCATCCACTTGTTCCCGGTAGAATCATAATCGATGATGGGAACACTCCCGTCACTCAACTCTACCAGGAATTGAGTGAAGATAATCCATTGCATCGCCTCATCTATTCTATCCAGCACAGCACAGTGATATCTGAACTCAATAGTGGATCGATACCAGTAGGAATGCAGATTCAATCCATGATATCGAGTCATATCGTAACGGTCAGGCCTGTTACAGCTGGGATCATATCTATTAGTTGGAGAATACCATAAATTCTTTATTTTACATCCATCAGTTCCGCATTCATCTTCACAGCTCTTGAGATCCAGAAAATCTATAATACTTAAATCCATTGGACGACAAGTTTCTTTTGAAATACGGTTCTCTCCGATCAACAGATAAACATAATCCTCTATCGCATAAACAATTCTCACCAGTTCCTTCAATTGTTTACAGGTGTATTTCTCTGTATCTACGCCATGATGAACATGAAAACCGCATGAATAGTCTATCTCCACTCCCGAGATATCTCCAAGCAGCTGAAAGAAACGATAGGCCTGAAACAGACCGTGAAAGCCTCGCAGTATGGGACTGACGAGCTCCACGCCGCCCCGGTGTACAATGGAGGTGTCCTCCTCGAAGTGCCAGGAGTCCTTGTCGGTTCCCAGGCTCAGTCCGTAGTCTTTGAGCAATTGAGGGACTTCTCGGCCGTCCCTGGCTTTGGAGTGAATGTTGTAAGGCTTGATGATGCCGTTGTCGGGCGGCAGGATGTAGTATTTCAACCCATAGAACTCGATTTCAACTCCGAAGGGGCGGTCCGTGAAGTACTGCAGCATGGGGTACTTCTTCTTGAGCCTCGAGGCCAGATCATAGGACCCTTCCATACATCGCTCCTCCTCATGAAATGCAGATGCAAGCCACCGTAGCGCGGACAGGCCCATCCAGGTTCATCGGCGGAGATGGAGGTCGAGATTCGTCGGGTTCGCCCATGACCAGGTTCAGGAGATCAAGAAACCCGGAATGGTTGTAAAGGAGCTTCATTTTAACATGGACGCTGCGCTTCAACAATCACCGATTGTGTTCAGCAGCGCGGTTTGCGGGAGGCTTCAGAAAGGCTCTCCACCCGTTTCCATATGAAAAGCAAAGAGGACAACCAGCCTGGACAACCCAGTCCCATTGTCCTCTTCCATTTAGCGTTCATCCGTTGCGCTCCGAAGATCAGAGTCGCTCTGGATAGTTCTCCGTCAAAAACCGGGGCCTGTATTCCAGTGCCCCGTTGACACAAACCCAGCAGTTTGCAAAGCCAATCTCCCCGCCGCACATCTCAGAACCATCCGAGTAGCAGTTACCTTCGAACGAACAGTATTTCGCATCACATTCCATTTTCTTATCCTTTGCTCATCAGTTCATCGCCTCATCGAAGCGACCTGGATTGTTCGTTTACAGTTCGTGACCCTAAGCTTCTTGCTATGTTAATTAAATAATCATTTCCTGGAGTTACTGCAACAGGGGCAGATCCTTTGCCGTGTCTGAGACGAGCGTGGGCAAGGGCGCCTACATTCTTTCCATGAGCTCCAACGGCGGATTCTTGTTGGGCCTGATCTTCCTCTTCACTTCCTCTCTCAAGCCACCGATTTCCATCTCGCTCAATGTCCTGCCCGTCTCCACCAGCACGATCTCCGCCGGTCGGTGACTCAATCGGGGATGTCCCGAGAGGACCCCGTATTCCTTGGTGTGGATCTCCTGCTCATGCCAGCCTTCGTCACCCACGACGACGGCATAGCAGAAACTCCCGTAGACGGCTTCCATGATCACGGCCTCGGCAATGGGAGCGTCCGTGATGATGCAGACGCTGCCCCGGGCAAGATCCTCGTCGACCAACCGATCCTTCAGCAGGAATACCATGTCCCTGACGGCAACCTCCCGTTTGGCCACCGGCCTCTTGAGACTGGCAGACACGTAGTCCAGCACCACCCCGTGGTTCCTGTCATCCATGCGGGAGAAATGCTTGACCGCCAGGGCCCCATGCGAGTGAATCCACCCGTTGATGACGGTATCGGCCGCAAGCGACTCCTGGAACTCCGCGATCTGTTCCGGGCTGAGGCCGGCGTAGACCTGCAGATTGATGTCGTTGCGCGGCAAGCCGATGTCGATGACGAGATCGGGCCGGTCGGCGCTCCCGAGTGTGAACCCGTACCATTCCAGGCTCTCCCCGTGAACGCTCCGGACCAGCTCGCCGATCTTGAAAGCCTTCTCACGGGCGTACGGCGTCATGAGTATGGTCCGGGGCAAGGTTGCCAGAACAATCTCTCTCAGCTCCCGCCGCCTGAGCTCGGACAGACTTTTCAATCTCATCCCAGCCGCTCCCTCACATCCTTGGCATCGACGACGAACCTCCCGGTGTGATTCCCGGGAAGCCGGTACATATCCTCGAGAAGGACCCGGTGAATGATGCTGATGAGCCCCCTGGCTCCCGTTCCCTCGCGCTCCGCACGCCGGGCGACTTCGGTCAGTGCGCCATCGGTGAATTCCAGGTCGATGGACCATGCCTTGAGGTCGTTGGTGTAGGCCAGCAGAACGCTGTCGGCGCTCCGGGTCAGGATGTCCTTGAGATCCCGGGTGGTCAGCTGATCGTAAACCACCTTCACGGGGAAGCGCCCCATGAGCTGCCTTTCCATGCCAAAAGCCACCAGGTCATCGGTCAGGAGATGGTCCCGCCAGTCTCCCTCAAAACCCTGCCTCGCCATGCGCCTGTCCACCAGGCCCTGGAGATTCTCAAAAGCGCCCCCGGCAATGAAGAATACATGCTTGGTGGAGAGCGAAATCCTCTCCTTGCCAATGGTCACGGTATTCTCCGTGCCATCCACCAGATGCAGCAGACCCTTCTGGACGCCTCTTCCGGAAACATCCTTGAACGCAATAGCTTCCGTGGCGATCTTGTCGATTTCGTCCAGGTAGACAATCCCCATCTGCGCCAGCCGCGCGTTTCCGCCGGCGGCCATGAGGAGATCGACCAGGATGTCCGCGGCATCCTGCCCGACATAGCCCACCTCGCTGAACCGGGTCATGTCCTCATGAACGAACGCCACCCCGGCCAGTCGGGACGTCACCTCACTGGTGTAGGTCTTGCCGCAGCCGCTGGGCCCGATCATCATGACGTTGGCCCGGGGCGTCCGGGTGTTCTTCAGGGCCAGGTCGAAATCGCCCTCGTTCTCGGCCAATGCTAGCTTCAAAGCCCCGCCGAGCCTCTTGTAATGAAAGGCAATGGCCGTGGAGATGATCTTCTTGCCCTTCTCCTGCCCGATGATGAAATCGTCCATGGCCGCCTTGAGCTGTGCTGGAGTCTTGTCAAACTCGATGATCTCCTGCACCGCCTCGAGGGTCTGTTCCTCTTTGAGCAGCTCCATCTTGTCGTTTATGCGCCGGCGACTCCGGTCGGATAAGCCATCGTGAGTGTGCATCATGGTGCCTGAGACTCCGTCTGCTCAACCTTTGCAAGAAAGGCCTTCAGCTGTTTGATTCGCTCCTGCCGGGATACCGGGGCCGATTCTTTCCCTCCATCGCTCTCCATCCCGAGCCCCTCTCTCCGGCATCCGCCGGCACCGCCCGCTCGCGCCTCGAGGGCCGCAAGCTCTTTCCTGGCATTCAGGCCGAGCAGAAGGGTGCGGAAATCATGGCGCAGCAGGTGTCGCGCATCGAGCGAAGGATCGGAGTTGTGAAGCCGGGCCGACAAGACCATCTCTTCCGGAGAGCGCGCAAACGACAGGTAAGGATTATCCAGCCGTCGGATGATCTCCTGGACCAACCCGTATTCTTCAGCAGAGACCATGCAATACGGGGGTATCTCAATGGGTTGCTTCGCCCTGACCTCGAGCGCCCTCACCGGATGCCGCCCCGGATCGCGATCCAGGCTTTCGATCATTTTCAGGAATTCCTCCCCCAACCCATAGTTCTTTGTTATCACGCATACGGTATTGAAGACCCTGTCTT
>JBFYYO010000048.1:0-19688 GCA_041310025.1 Syntrophobacterales bacterium | reverse complement strand
GAGCGCGATTTTCCTGAAGGTATGCTGATGGACGAACCCTGGTGGCCAATCCTGTCGGTTCTGCCTTGAACGGCGGCCGGATGGCCTGGGGGAGAAGTCGGCGGTTTGGTCAGGATTGGCCTGGTTCGGTTGATGACCAGAGAGACCCGAGCACACGGTAGCGTGTGCTTTATGATTTTCCGGAGGTGAAAGCATCATGGAGTATGAGATTTCTGCATCGGTTCGAGGCAAGATTGGCAAAGGGGCTGCGCGGGGTTTGCGACGTGAGAGTCTGGTGCCGGCGGTTCTGTACGGTCCCAAAATGGACCCGATGACGCTGAGTGTTTCGTCTTTGCATCTGGAAAAGCTGCTGCGTTCCATGGAGGGGGAAAGCCGGCTGGTGACAATCTCCATCGAAGACGGCGGAGCCAGTCAGACCCACAAAGTGCTTCTGCGTGAGGTGCAGGTCCATCCTTTCCGCAGGCGCTTTCTGCACGTGGATTTCTTCGAGGCGCCACTGGATCGCAGAATTGTTGTCAATGTGCCCATCGAGCTCAAGGGGGATCCCATCGGTGTGAGAAAGGGTGGCTCCATCAATCTCATTCTCAGGACCCTTGCCGTTCGATGCCTGCCCGCCGAGATCCCCGAAAGGATCTACGTCGACGTCAGTGCTCTCGACCTTGGATCGACCATCACCACGGCCGGCCTGGCCGCACAGGTTCCGCAGGAGTTGATGGGCGAGCCGAACCAGGCGGTGGTCACCGTCGTCGCCCCTGAAAGCAAGGCCAAGGAGGGAGAGGCGGCTCGCGCCAAGTAGTCTTCTCCTCCGATCTCGTGAGTCCTCATCAAGCACTGGGAGAGCGAGCCATTTTTGTCGTGGTGGGATTGGGAAATCCCGGAAAACAATACGAAGAAACCCGGCACAACGCCGGGTTTCTTGTGGTGGACGGCCTGGCCCGCAGGTTTTCGATCTCGCTGGCGGAGAAGAAGTTCAAGGCGCGCTGGGGAGTTGGAGAAATTGCGGGGAAGAAGACGGCTCTCTACCAGCCCCTGGCCTTCATGAATCGGAGCGGCGAGCCCGTCGGTCAGTTTCTGCGCTACTTCGGGGTTTCATCCGACCAGATGCTGGTGGTCCACGACGACCTCGATCTCCTTTGCGGCCGAATCCGGGTGGTGCGAGGCGGGGGGGCTGGCGGGCACCGCGGCATTCTATCCATCATCGAGCATTTGGGGCATCAGGGCTTTGCGCGCTTGAAGCTCGGCATCGGCCGACCGCTTCACGGCGAAGCCGTGGAGGCCTTCGTTCTGAATGGCCCTTATCCTGCGGAGAGGCCGGCATTTCAGGACATGATTCAACTCGGTGTCGAAGTGGTGGAGGGCGTGCTGGCGTGGGGATTGGACGCCGCCATGAATCGGTTCAATGCGGCTCCCGGAGCTCCCCGAAATCCTTTGGCTCCACCCGGATGAACTGCTGGAGATCAAAGTGAATGTCTCAGGGTGTCCTGCGTGCCGCTGTGAAGCTCGGAAACCGGGTGGGGTTCTGAGCCGGGGGGCCATCCGGCATTGAAACTCGTTTTCCGCCTTTCTTGAAAAGTCGAACGGCGGTTGGGCCAAGGTACATTATTGTTTCGGCCCCGCTTGTCTCTCTGCATCCTCATCTTAATCCAAACACCTTCCTTTCGGCTTTTCATCCGCCCAAAGTAATGATAAAATTTTAAATCTGGGAGAATAGACTTAGAATCCCTGATTAGTCGGGAGACTGGAGGTCTTATGTTTAGTATAGGTGATTTGGCGGTCTATCCTGCTCACGGGGTCGGCAAGATCGAATCCATTGAGAGCAAGAGTATCGGGGGGCAGAGGCAGGACTTCTACATCATCCGCATTCTGGAAAATGGCATGAAGATCATGATCCCGATTCGGAATGCGGAGGCCGTCGGGTTGCGTCAATTGATCGATTCCAACGAAATTCCAATGGTTTACGATATCTTGCGCTCCAGGGAAGTCTCCGTCAACGGGGGAACATGGAACCGTCGGTACCGGGAGTATATGGAAAAGATCAAGACGGGGTCCATCTACGAGCTGGCGCAAGTCTTGAGGGATTTGACCGTCTTGAAAGGAGACAAAGAGCTGTCCTTTGGAGAGAGGAAAATGCTGGATACAGCTCGAAGCCTGCTGTTGAAAGAGATTTCCATCGTGAGAGAGATGAGCGAAGTGGATGTGGAGACGGAAATCCTCGAACTTCTAAAATAGCTTTTTCTGAACTCCTCCATGGCCTTCAGTTTGTCTCCCCGCCCACCGATCGAACAGCCCCTTTGAGCTTTGGTTTGAAGTGTCGTTCCATGCTATTCTGATCCAAACTCCTCATTGGGGACTCGTGGAATGGCTGACAGGTCAAGCCGTCTTTTTCTGAATAAAACCAAGGTGATTAGAGTCCGGGAAGGGGTCTTCGGACTTCCTCGAGTCTTTCATGACTCTCCTTTGAGGAAGGGGGGAGAGGGCCACATGAGCAGTGCTGTATTCTGAGGAAATGCGGGGTGGTTTGATGCGGTGGAGCGAGCATGGAATAAGCGTGCAGAGCGGGGTGACGCATGGGAGTGAAAGGGGGTGAGCGAGAGTGAGATGGGCCTGGTTGTTCTTGAAGATCATGGTTTTTGCTGTTTGCAGTGTCGGTGGGTATTTCATCGGGGCTGAGCTTGAAAGTCTGCGACAGATCCGGTGGGCGCCCTGGATCGGGCTGACGGTCGGCATGTTCGTTGCCGCGCTGGCTCTTTCCGTTGAAAAAATCATCAATCGAATCCCCCTCAAGGTGTTGGTGGGGGGAACTCTTGGGCTGGTCCTTGGCCTTTCCATCGCCAAGTTGATCGCCTATGGCTTCACGCTCCTTGAAGATACTACGATCCGTGTTGCAATCTTCATAATTTTATCTTGTATTTTTGGCTATATAGGTATGGTTTTCGGTAGTATCAAGGTCGAGGAGCTGCGTCTGCCCAACTGGTCCTGGCTGACCCGCGGAGTGAGTCGGGGAGGGCATAGCTCGAAAATACTGGACACCAGTGTCATCATCGATGGGCGTATCGCAGACATCGTGGAGACGGGCTTCATCGGGGGGGTCCTGGTGATCCCTGAATTTGTGCTGCAGGAGCTTCAGCACATTGCGGACAGTCCGGACCCGACGCGAAAGGTGAGAGGTCGGAGGGGTCTGGACATCATCAAGCGGCTTCAGTTGGAGAAAAGCATCGAGGTTCGCATCGATCGCCAGGATTTTGACAACATCAACGATGTGGACGCGAAGCTGGTCGCACTGGCCTTGAGCATGGGGGGCGAGATCGTGACCAACGACTACAACCTGGCGAAGGTGGCTGAGGTGCAGGGGATCACGGTCCTCAACATCAACCAGCTGGCGAATGCTCTGAAGCCTGTGGTGCTCCCGGGGGAAGTGCTTCGTTTACAGATCCTCAAGGAGGGCAAGGAGCAGGGGCAGGGGATTGCCTACCTGGAAGACGGGACCATGGTCGTGGTTGAGAATGCGAGCAGGCACCTCGGGAAAGAGGTTGAGGTATCGGTGACGAGCATCCTCCAGACCACGGCGGGTCGCCTGATTTTCACGATCATGAGGGATGCCGAGCATCACCGGCAGCAGCACTGAAGTATTTCTCAGGCTGTTGAGGGCCAGAGCGGTTGTTCAATGAAGAAACGAGCTTCCTTTCCGGCAGCGGGGATATGCCGGACCTCATCCTGAAAGGCGATCGGGAGGACTCGGGGCTTCGGCTGGATGTCTTTTTGAGCCGGCGCCTGGTGGATCGATCCCGGAGCCAGATCCAGAGGTGGGTCCGGGACGGACGGGTGACCGTCGAAGGGCAGCGGGTCAAGGCAAGCCACGTGATCGATGTGGGGGACGAAGTCCGGGTGCAGTTCCCGCCCGATGATCCCGGCGAGGGTCTCCTGCCTTGCCCGATGCCGCTCGAGATTCTTTTCGAGGACGATCACCTGATTGTGCTCAACAAGATGCCCGGCCTTGTGGTGCATCCGGGCGCCGGCCACCGGGATGGTACTCTGGTTCACGGGCTCCTCGCCCACACCAGCCGGCTGGCGACTCAGGGTTCGCCTCTGCGCCCGGGCATCGTCCACAGGCTGGATCAGTACACCTCCGGAGTCATGGTTGTGGCCAAAAGCGATGCGGCTTACCTGGGGCTGATCCGGCAGTTCAAGGATCATCAGGTGGGGAAGGAATACCTGGCCATCGTCTATGGGCTGTTGAAGGAAAGGCGGGGTGAGATCCGGACGGGCATCGACCGCCATGCCATCGACCGGAGGAAGATGGCTGTGGTGCATTCAAGGGGGCGCGAAGCCATCTCGCAATGGGAAGTCGAGGAAGAATTCGGGGAGGCGAGCCTCATTCGCGTTCGCATCCGGACAGGGCGCACGCACCAGATTCGGGTTCACTTCAGCCATATGCAGCACCCCGTCGTGGGGGATTCGACCTACGGCGGCGGAAAGCGACGTGCCGGGTCGGTTCGTTCTGCCGGCTTGCGACATTTGCTGGCCGCTGTTGAACGGCAGATGCTGCATGCGCGGCGGCTGAGCTTTTCTCATCCGGTGACGGGGGAGTCCGTGTCCCTGGCAGCCGAACCACCGGCTGATTTCCTGGATTTGCTTCGAGCGCTGCGCTCCCTGGGCCGTCAAACGGGTTGAGCGCTTCCTCGGTGGAAGCCCGATAGCCATGGGACTGCGGTTTGAGGTCCATCGGCGGGAAACGGCTCAATCACCTGCCGTTTGAGGCTTGCTGGAGAAGAGCTGCTGACTACTCTTCCCCATCCTCCTCCTGATCCATTTCCTCATCGATTTCTTCAGCAGGAATCTCCGCCCCCGGCGCGGGATTGGGATTAACACTGGCGCCTCTGCGACTCATCCCGGGCGAGGGCTGTCCAACGTTCGCCCCTCCGGCTTCGGGGCTGATCTCTCCTGGTGCGTTCCCCTCCGGTGCTGCACCCGGCTGGGGTGGCTGCCCCGGCCTGGCTCTGGGCTCCCTTGGGCCACCTGGAACATTCACACCGCCCGCAGCATCCTGAGGCGGGGGCGGGGGGGCCATTGGCGGCAGGACCTTCCCTGAGGCATAGAGGTAAAGCTCAAAAGTCTCCCCGTCTTTTTCAACGGAGATGCTTTTGAGACCAATCTTGTTCACGACATAATCGCTGATCTTTTCTCCCTCACGCACGGACACGAAAGGGGAGTTGTCCATGCCCTTGTCTTTGCCGGGCATCTGGCCTTTGACGCGGATCAAGGCTTTTCGGGTTTCTCCATGGATGATGATGCCGTCCAGCTGGAGAGCCTTGGGAGGCACGCTGGGCTTCGAGCTTTTTGTCGATGATGTCGCCGAATCCGGAGACGGCGGCTTCCGATCCGGGGAAAAGAGGTTTCGCTCGACAATAACGGGGCTTGAAAAGGACGGGGCTGCAAGGCCAAAAACGCATGCGCCAAACAGAGCAGTACCCACTGCACGCCATATCTTCGACGGCTTCATCTCATCTCCTTCGTCATGACATCAAGATGTCACTGGACCCATAATATACATCCTTTCACCTTGTGTGGAAACTGCTTAAGTTCTTGTTCAAAGGGGTGGTGTGAGTATCGGGCGTTTGCGAGGTGTTTCCGGGAGGAATGAAGTACAGGGTGTGAGCGGCCGGTGAAATCGCCGTGGAGCGGCAGCCGTGCACTCGTTTTATGTGCCGTTGCTGACTGCTGTGACACGCGGAGGCGGCGTTTACATTCACTGAGGGATCTGTTAAGAATCCCCCTCATCAATACAAGCTACCCATTTCAGGAGCATATATGCCGGAAGAGACTTCTATCCTCCGCACCTTCCAGAGAGAGCTCAACCTGGCCGATGACCAGCTCAGGCAATTGCAGAAGACCTATTTCACGGGTGGTCTGTCCTTTGTGGAGGCTTTCGAGGACATTGGCATAACCGATGAGGTCCGTGTCCTCAAAGTGCTCGCGGACCATCTCCAACTGCCCTTGCTCGGACGCGAAGACTACCCGGAGAAACCCGTGCTGCTTGAGGGGGTCTCGATGTTCTTTCTTCGCAAGCATGCCGTGCTGCCCATTCAGGTGGACGCGGGTCGGGTGAAGGTGGTGGTGAACAGCCCTCTCGACATCCCGCTGTTGAACATTCTGGGGAATTATTTCCAGGGGATGGAGGTCAACCTTTGCCTGGGGCAGAAGGAGGAGATTCGGACGGCCATCGACCGCCTTTATGGAACGGCGGCCCGCGAGGCGGAGGCTTTGTCGAGGGGCGAAGAGGGTGCGGTGGTTCGCGGGGATGCCTTCGAGGAGGATCTTGAGCATCTCAAGGGGCTGGCCCAGGAGGCCCCCATCGTGCGGCTGGTGAATGTCCTGATTTCGCGCGCCATCGATATGAGGGCTTCGGACATTCATTTCGAGCCCTTCGAACGATCATTTCAGGTCCGGGCGAGGGTGGACGGTGTGCTCTTTCAGCTGGATGAGCCGCCCAAGACGATGCAGGCGGCCATCGTCAGCCGTTTGAAGCTCATGGCCAACCTGAACATCGCCGAGCGAAGGCTTCCTCAGGATGGGAAGATCAAGCTGAGATTCGGCAATCGGGAGGTGGACATCCGGGTGTCCACCGTTCCCACCATTTACGGCGAGAGCGTGGTCTTGCGTCTGCTGGCCCAGCAAAGTGTGGAGTACAATCTCAACACGCTGGGGATGGAACCGCAGCAGTATGGTTTCATCGAGGGGCTCATCGAGCGACCTTACGGGATGATACTGGTCACCGGCCCAACGGGATCGGGAAAGACCACGACGCTTTATGGCGTTTTGAAGAGGCTCAATTCAGTTTCTCGGAAGATCCTGACCGTCGAGGACCCTGTCGAATACCAGATCAACGGAATCAACCAGATCCAGGTCAAGCCCCAGATCGACCTGACCTTCGCCAACACGCTTCGATCCCTGGTTCGGCAGGACCCGGATGTTCTGCTCATCGGCGAGATTCGGGACAGGGAAACGGCGGACATCGCCATCGAGTCGGCCTTGACCGGTCATCTGGTCCTCTCGACGCTCCACACCAACGATGCCCCCGGAGCCATCACGCGGTTGCGCGACATTGGCATAGAATCCTTTCTCATGGCGGATTCGCTGCTTGCGATCGTGGCGCAGCGTCTGGTTCGGCTTCTGTGTCCTCACTGCAAGGAGGCCTACGAGGCCAGGGAGGCCGACCTCGCACGACTGAGGGATTTGATCGAGGATCTGCCCCCGACGGTGACGCTCTATCACAACAAGGGCTGCGACAAGTGCGGGAACACGGGTTTCAGAGGGCGCGAAGCGATCTTCGAGGTCCTTCCCGTGGGCGAAGCCGTGCGGTCGGCCATTGTGGCCGGCAAGAGCGCTGGGACCATTTCTCAGGTTGCATTTCAGGAAGGCTACCGCCCCCTGCTCTATCATGGATATCGCAAGGCGCTTGCCGGGCAGACGACGCTGTCCGAAGTGCTCCGCGTCACCAGCCTATCCCTGGCGTCCTAGTGCGAGAACGAGATCAATGAGGTAGGGTGGGCACAAGCGGTAGCGTTGCCCACCGAGACGGGCGGTTTCACACCCGGTGGGCAAGATAAGGCACTTGTCCACCCTCCTCTGAAATACCATCTGGCCTCATTTCTCATTGCAGTCAAAGGGGCCTGAAGATCATCACGCTGCCGGGGATTGCTCCGGCTGAAATGTGTATCAAGAGAGTCGTTCGATGGCGTATTTCCAGTATCAGGCACGCGACCTCCAGGGGCAGACTCATCGAGGGGTGATGGAAGCCCTCTCGGAAAGCGACGCAGCACGTAAGCTCAAGTCCGGTCGCCTCTACCCGCTGAAAGTCAAGGCAGTCCGGAAGAGCAGGCCACGGCGGGTGCCGGAGGAGCACGTCATACGCTTCTTCTTCGACATGGCGGATCTCCTGTCGGCCGGGCTGCCCGTCGATCGGGCCCTGGCGTTGATCAGCACCAATCAGACTCACAAGGTCTTCCAGAAGGTCGTGCGGGATTTGCTCGAGGAGGTCCAGGGGGGAAGCGATCTCTCGGGCGCAATCGGCCGATACCGCGACATCTTTGGCGACCTGTCCGATCACATGATCCGGGCCGGAGAAGCGAGCGGGACCCTGGGACCGATCCTGAAGAGGCTGGCCCAGTACCTGGAGCAGCGTCGGGTCTTCCGCCAGACTCTTGTCTCATCCATGATCTATCCCATCATCCTCTTCAGCATCAGCATTGTCTCCATGGTGATTCTCCTGGTTTATGTGATTCCGAAGTTTGCCCAGATCTTTCGCGACCTGAACCAGGAGGTCCCGCTGCTGACCGAAATCCTTCTTCAGTTGGGCGTGTTTCTCAAGGAATACGGGTGGATATTCCCCATCCTCCTGGGGGTTTTCTACTGGGGCGGGCGGTACCTGTATCGGCAGCCTGCGGTGCGGCGCACCATCGATCGCTGGGTGATCAGGATTCCTTTCACACGTTACCTGGTGATCCACGGGGAAATGACGCGGTTCTGCAGGACTCTCGGAACCATGCTTCAATCCGGTGTGCCCCTCCTGCGGGCCCTGAGCCTGGCGGAGCAGGTGCTCATGAACAGCGTTTTGAAGGACGCCATGGTGCCCCTCCACCGGGAGATCAAGGCCGGACGTTCCATGAGCAACTATTTTCGATCCGAGCATACATTCCCTCCGAGGATGGGGACGATGCTGCGCATTTCCGAGGAACAGGGTAATCTGGGCGACGGCCTCCTGGGGCTGGGGGATCACTTCGAGGGAGAGCTTCAAAGGAGCCTCCAGCGACTGATGGCCCTCATGGAACCGGTTGTGATCATTGTGACGGGTCTCATCATCGCCGTCATGGTCATGAGCATGTTCACGGCCATTTTTGGAATCAACGAGATTCAATTCTAGGCAGGCTGCGGCCTTCGATGGCTCTCATGAATCCTCGCGCGGAACGGTCTCTCACAACGCCTGCGCCATCGCTTCGCACGCGCAGGCCTGGGGCTGACAGGGGCTTCACCATGGTGGAAGTCGTGGTGGTCCTGGTGATCATCTCCATGGTCGTCGCTGTCGTGGTCCCGCGAATCGGGGCGGGATGGAAGAGGATGGAAGACCGCGAATTTCTGCAGGAATTCGTGCAGGCGTTGAAGCGTGGTCGACTGATCGCCATGAATTCTGGGGGGTTGATGGCTTTTCGCATCCGACCTTCCGAGCGACTTTTCGGCATCGAGAATCCGCCGAGCCGACCGATCCCCGACTATGTGGACATCTATGCCGATCATCTGGAGCGTGATCCCCAGACCCAGGACCATCTGGTGGTCTTTTATCCCGATGGGAGCCTTTCGGGCGGCGACATCGAAGTGGTCTTCGACAAGGAGCGGGCATTCCTGATCTCCATTCATCCCCTGGTGGGGAGCATTCGAGTGAACAGGGTCGAAAGGCGATGAGTGCGCGACAGTCAGGCAGGAAGCTGCGGGAGATGGCCGGGTTCACTCTGCTCGAGGTCATGGTGGCCCTCACCATAGGGGTGCTCATTCTCGGTGGAGTCATGGGGGCGATTTCGTCGGCACTTCAGTACAGCTATCGGGTGAAGGAGAAGAGCCTGGTGCAGCCCCTCCTTGAGGCGGTAGCCCAGGAGATCCTCATTCAGCCGGAGAGGATTCATGAGGGGCAGATGGTTGTCAAGGCCTTCCGGGATGCGCCCCCGGTTTATATTGCGGCCGTCAAGGTGCCGGGTATGGATGACTTTGGAGAGGCCCAGTCTGCCGGGGAGCTTCATCGGGTGCTGTTGAGCTGTCAGGGACAGCGGCTCGAGATGAGCGTGCTGGTTCCCAAGGCGGTTTTGGAGTGATCATCGGAGGCGCTGGCGGAGTCGCATGATGCCGATGGGAAATTCGCTGTCACCAAGCGGGCGGGAGTGTGAAATCCGGGGGGGCCGGGCAGTTTGGTGCCGCGCCTGGTTTGTATCGGAGCCATTTTTGGCATCACTTGGGGAGCTGTCCGAGAATCTTTTACAGAAGTCATTCCCGCGAAGGCGGGAATCCAGAAATCACAATACAGCCTGGATCCCCGCCTTCGCGGGGATGACGAAATTGGGTGTGACGAAATTGGGTGTGAGCCGGGTTTTCGCGCAGCCTCCTGGAACTCCGTGCCTCCTGGGCTCGAAGGGGTTTACGCTGGTGGAGCTGGTGATCGCCACACTCATCTCCACGCTGGTCATGGGGATCATCGCGGTGGCCCTCGGTTTTTCGCTGCGCATCTGGGAACGTCAGCAAAGCCAGAATCCCAGCGACATGCCAGCTGTGATGAATTTGCTCAAGTGGCAGCTGGCCACATTCGAGCCACAGCAGGTCCGCATTGAGCAGGAATCCCTCCCGGTGTTCCAGGCGGATGCCCGCTCGTTGACTTTCGCGACGGCGCATTCGGTCAAGGCCATCACCAAGGGGGCGCCCGTGGTGGCTCGATATGTCTTTGTGCCCAAGGACAAGGCACTTTACTACGCAGAGATTCCCCTCGATCCCTATCATTCGGAGATGATCGAGGAGTTTCTGAAGATGGCGCCGGGGAAGGACAAGAAGCGCAAGGGGTTTTTTGCGACGACTGTGGCCGATGTGTCCTTCTCCTACGCTGAGGACGGCGAAGCCGAGAGTTTTGAGGAAAAATGGGGGGAGGATGACAAGTCCATCCCCGGAATGGTGGTGGTGAACTGGAGCCCTGACGGCCAGGCGCGATTCACCGCAGCCATCGTGCCCAACTTTCTTTTTCCGAAACGGACGGAGGAGGGTGGGACGGGAGGGTCGCTCTTCGGAGGGAGTAAATGAGAATCCTGCGGCGTGAGGACGGTGTCATCGTCATCGCCGTCCTCTGGATCTGTGCGCTGACCATGTGGTTCGCCCTCCAGATCGGGGCCGAGAGCCGGTTGCAAGGAGAGGAGCAGGTGCACGCTCACCGCAAATCTCAATCACTGTACCTGGCCATAGGCGGGTGTTACGAGGCCCTGGCGCACATGGGGGAGCCGTTGGACATCGGTCTGGGTCGTCAGGCGGAAGAGAGCTGGCAGCCCGATGGGAAGCCCCACCTGGTGCAGTATGAAACCGGTCAGGCTCTGGTGGTCATCGAAGCCGAGGGGCGGAAGGTCAATGTCAACGTGACCCCTCCCGAACAGCTTCGCCTGGTGCTCGAGCGTGCCGGCATGGCGGAATCGGACGCGGAGCATCTGGCAGACCTCGTGGCCGATTTCGCCGACCCCGACGATTCCCAGCGACTGCATGGAGGAGAGAAGGACTACTATGAGAACCAGGGGATTCCCTATCCTCCCTTCAACGGTCCGCTCCTCAGCCTCGACCAGATGCTGCTGATTCCCGGAATGACCCCCCAGCTGTTCTATGGATATCAGAATGAGCCACCGGAGAATAACCCTTACGGCGAATTCTGGGATGCCGCGCTGCCGGCCAGGGATTCGCTTTTCGGCCTGCTCACCGTTCACGGGAAGAACCAGCTGTTCGTTGAAGAAGACCCATGGGACGAGCTCGAGGAGAAGATCATCACCTGGGAAAAAGGTGGGGTTTACCGTATCCTGTCCTTGGGAAGAACCTTCAACGGCCCGCCGTCGGTCCTGATGTGGCTGGTGGTTCGCTACACATCCGATGGCGAGCAGCCCTATGAGGTGTTGTATCGCAAGATCCTCTAGGTGTGTCTGAGACCTATGGAGATGATCCGCAATGCTGAAGCGCTTTGTGAAACAGAGAGTCAATCATATCACGGCCGTCTACGTGGAACAGGACCGGGTGGAAGTGTTGACGGCTCACCGGCAGTGGCGCAAATGGCAGGTCAACCTCGTGGAGCGTGTGGCCGTTGGAGAGGGGGAATCGGTCTTGGACTGCCTGTCCCGGCTCAACCTGCGGGGCCGGGGCCGCAAGAACGCGGGATTGCTGCTGCTCCTTCCGCTGGAGTTCTACAGTTTTCACCGAGCGGTCTACCCGGCGGCCCTCAAGGATCAGCTCGATGAGGCCTTGAGCTTCGATTGGCAGGAGAACATTTTCCACGAGTATGAGGATACCCTGCACTTTGCCGGGCCTCCGGTCCAGGTGGAAGATCATCTTTCGGTCCCCATCTTCTATATGCACAGGGAAACCCACGAAAAACTCCATCAGGCGCTTTCTGCCGGCATGTTCCGCAGTTTTGCCGTCCTGCCGGCCGCCGTCTGTTACAGTGTCTTTCTCGATTCCGGGGGCAGTGTGGCTCCGGAAGCGCTCCCTGTGCAGATGGTTGCGCGGCTCACCAATCAGTCGCAGCTGGAGGTTCACAGTTTTTATCGTGGAATGCTTCTGGATTCCACTCTGGTCTCGGACGACTCCCTGAGCTTGCGGCTCCTTCGGGAAAAAACGCGCTGCCTGGAGGGGATCGACGACGCACAGTGCCCTTCCATTGAGCTGATCGAGGACGCGGACAGCATCGAGCGCAGGGCGGAAACCAGCTGGGTCTGGGACAACCTGCCCATTCGTGTGCAGGCGGTCCGGGGGAAGCTCGTTGAGCACTGGATGGAGCATCTGTTTCAACAGGATGAGATCAGGACTTTCTCGGAGCCGCTTTACCTGAAGCCCTGGAAGGTGCCCAAGGTGTTGTGGCCCGTGGCTGCCGTCGCCGGCCTGTATGCCCTCTTCGCCCTGTACCAGGTGTACAGCCTCGATCGGCTCAAGGAGAATGCCCTGCGTTTGAAGAAGCAGACCGCTACGCTGGAAGCGCAATGGAAGCCCATAGAACAGCTTCAGACGAGAATCTCAAAGTTCCAGGAGGACCAGAAGACGCTTTCCCAGTTCAATCTGGAAGGCTATCCGCTGCTGGAGCTTCTGACCCTGCTGACGCAGATCACTCCTGAAGACACGTCTCTGAACTATTTCTCTCTGAGGAAAGGGCAGGTCATCCTTCGTGGAGAGAGCAAGTCAGCCATCAAGTATTTGCCGGAGCTGTCGAAGATCGAAGGGTTTGGGGACGTGAAATTCGCCTCTCCAGTAACGCGCAACCCGTCTTCGGAGCAGGAGCGATTCAATGTGCAGCTTCAGCTGGATCCGGAGAAATTCCTCAAGTCCATTGGCGATCTGCAGCTGGACGTCTCCCCGGCCAAGAGCACACCCGATGCGACCGAGGCTGTGACGGGCGCACCGGAGAATGGGGGGCAAGCGGACCTGAATGCCGACGACGAGACCGATGAGGAGGCAGAGGTCACGGAGGACGATGAAGAATTGGAGGAAGAGGAGCAGAAGTCATGAAATGGCGTGAGCTCAGCTTTGATGATATTCGGAAATATCGGAACAGCCTGGGAGCCGGGCTGGTCATGGTGCTGGTTCTGGTGGTGGTGCACTTCATCTGGATTGCGCCCCTTTCGGCTGATAAGGAGGAGCTGGAGGCCAGGGTGGCCCAGCAGCAGGAGCTCGTCAAAAAATACAACGAGAAACTGCAGCAGAGCCAGAGCATCCGTGACAACCTGGCCAAACAGGAATCCGATCTGAAGGAGCTTCAGAAGTTTCTTTTCAAGGGAAACGACCCGTACCAGCTGGCTGCGAAACTCAGCGAAATGCTTTCAGCCAAGGAAGGCCAGAAGCTGGACATCAAGACCTACCAGGTGCTGGCCAGCAAGGAATACGGCCTTTATCAGGAGGTTCACCTCCGGTTCAACTTCATGACCACCATCGAAGGTTTTCACTATTTTCTCGAGAAGGCCAGGAATTTCCAGTCCGCGCTGCTGGTTCAGGAGATCAATATTCAAAAGGTGCAGCGGAAGGGGGGGCCGGACCTGGTGGTGAATGTCATCCTGGCTGCCCTCATGGAAAAGAAAGAAAAATCGTAGGCTTACTCATAAGTCCCTTTACACCCTGCTAATATTGTGGGAAATGCTGCCAGAGGAGTATTTGCCGGGCGTTATCCGGCCTGCCTGAGGGGCCTGCCGGAATGGATGCCGAAGATGAGCCTGGCCTAAACGCTGCTTTGAGAGGCTGGTGTATGAGAAAAATCCGCATTCTGCCTTTGATGTTTCTGATCCTTCTTCTTGTCGGATGTGCATCCTCTCCCCCTAAGCATGCGCCCCGGGAGATATCGCCCTTTGGAAAGATATACTCAGGTCACTCTTCCCAGGAGGATCGGGGGAGCGAAATGGAGCGAGTGGTCGACATAGCCGCTTACTCAAACGACGGGAAGAAGAGGGCCATGCCTTCAAAGCCTGAGGGTTTGGGCGGCCAGATCAAATCGGGTCTCCTGTCGGCAACAGGCCAAAAGGCAATCGAGGAGCCGCCGCTTCCGGCCGGAGATCGGCAGAAGATCATTCTCAATTTTGAAAAGGCGGACGTTGCCGAGGTCACCAATCAGATCTTCGGGGAATACATGAAGTTGAATTATGTCCTGGATCCCAAGCTCCAGGGACGGATCAGCATGTACCTGGACGGTGAGTATACCAAGGACGAGCTGCTTGCGATGGTCACGAGGGTCTATGAAGCCAATGACATCTCGGTGGTGCCGCGCTCGGGCGTTTACTACCTGCAGCCGGCTCAGCGCAGCTCCAGCAGCAGCCTCCCCATCGCCTCCCCCCAGATGTTGAAAGAAGATCAGACCGGCGTCAAGCCTGTGATCGTCATGTACCGGCTGCGCTTCATGGATGCCAAGCAGGCCATCAACACCATCAAGTTCTTTTTGACGCCCGGCAGACCCGTTACTTCAGAGAACACCACCAACACGCTCATTTTCGTCGAGAACACGGACAACGCCCGGACCATCGTCGAAGTGCTGAAGGCTCTGGATGTGAACGTCCTGTCGGAAGTGAACATGGAGATCGTTCAGCTCACCTCCATTTCTCCCGAGGACGCGGTCCAGAGCATGGAAGCCCTGATGGGGAAGCTCGAGCTGTTCAAGGAAAGCGCCATCAAGGCCAACTACGCGTTCATCCCGCTTCCGAACTACGGCGGGGTGCTTATCATGGCCCAGAGCCAGGAGCTGCTTCGGACGGCCAAGTACTGGCTGAACACCCTGGACGTCCAGGGGGAGCAGACGGGCGAGCAGATTCACGTGTATTTCGTACAGAACGGCCTGGCCGTGGATATCGGGACCATCCTGAACGAGGTTTTCGGCCTGGGCGGCGGAAGAGCGGGTGGTGCGAGGCCTGAGCAGCAGATCGTGGGAGCTTTCGGTGCGAGAGGGACTGGCTACCGTAGTGGAGGGTTCGGCTCTTCGTCATCCACGAGCCGAGGCAGTTTTGGGTCCTCTTCGAGGGGGCTGGGTTCGTCCTCGGGAAGCAGCTTCGGTTCATCCTTCGGTTCAACCTCACGGACGTCAGGCACAGGGACGACGGGTACGGGCATCGGCTCAGCGGCTGGAACCACAACGGGGACCGGTGGGACGACTGGACGAACGAGCACCGGGGGGCTGTTCGGAGGTCGTGTGGGGGGTGGTGCTTTGGGGGCCGGCGGCGGCGGAGGGCTTCCGGGCTATGGCCTGACCGGCGAGGCCATGATCATCCCCGACGAAGTCAACAATGCGCTCGTCATCCGGGCCAATGCTGCGGATTATGCCAGAATCAAGAAGACCATCGACACGCTGGACATCCTTCCTCGAGCGGTGCTCATCGAAGTCATGATTCTTGAAGTCAGGCTCGGGAAGAATATGCAATATGGTGTGGAGTGGCTGTTCAAGTCGGGAGACTTCAAAGCTGTCTTCAACAACCAAAAGATAGGGGACGGAGCATTTGATCCCGATACGCTCAGAATCGCCCAGACTGGGCTGAGTCTTTTCGCCGGTGATGTGTCGAACCTGGCTGCTTTGGTGACGGCCATTGCGGACCGAACGGAAGTCAACGTGCTTTCGGCTCCGACGCTCCTGGCCACCGACAATAAGGAAGCCTCCATCACCGTGGGTGGGCGTGAACCTGTCCCGACGGGCACGGCGATTGGAGAGGGAACGGGTGGTACCACGGTGAGCGCCATTTCTTACGAGGAGACGGGTGTCATCCTGAATGTAGTGCCTCATATCAATGCCGGCGGGCTTGTGCGGCTCGAGGTAGAGCAGACGATTCGTCGGACGGATCCGGAAACGGTTCAGGTAGGAGCAGATAACACCGCGCCAAGATTCACTGAGCGCAATATCAAAACGACGCTCTTGGCGCAGGATGGTCACACCGTGATTATCGGGGGTATCATAGAGGACAATGTGAACAGGGACAAAGCAGGCATCCCTTTCCTGCAGGACATCCCTATCATCTCGCCCCTTTTCTCGGTCCAAGGCAAAAATAGAGACCGAACCGAGCTCCTCATCGCCATCACGCCCCATGTTGTCGATCGGCGAAATTCCGAGAAGACCCGCGAATTCCTGGATCGATTGCGGCAGCTGAAAAGAAGGGTTGACGTAGAACGCCTTTAGGGGCGAGTCTCAGAATCGGCGTTCCGGGGACAGGCTTCCTGATTACACGTCTACAGAATAAGATGACCAAATTCCTTTCACGTCATCCCCGCAGGCTCCTGGCGGGGATCCAGGCATCTTGAGACTTCTGGATTCCCGCCAGGGACATGCGGGAATGACCATTCAATCGGTCACTCTATTGGCTCGGACTTTATTGCGAATGAATCATGATCGAGATCGACGGGTCGGTCGCTTGATGCTTGCAGAAGCCGGAGGGGGTATGGGATTTCAGGCTGGGTGGGCACTGGATCCGTTCCTGCGTGATTCCTGAAAGAACAGATCAATCGATATCCCTGCTTCGGCTCCGGTCCTGTTTGATCCGGCCTCTGCGTTTTTTCGACTCCAGCCTTCGTTTTTCGGAGCCGGCAGTGGGGCTGGTGGGAAGACGTCGGCGAGGTCTTTGGCAGGCCCTGACGATCAACTGGATCAACCGTTCTATGGCGTCACTGCGATTGCTCTCCTGGGTGCGAAATCGTTGTGCTTCGATCAATAGCACCCCTTGCTCGGTCACTCGACTGCCTGCGAGGCGGATGAGACGCACCTTGACGTCTTCCGGCAGCCACTGCGACTGAAGCACGTCGAATCGCAGCCGAACTGCCGTAGAGACCTTGTTCACATTCTGGCCGCCGGGTCCCGAAGACCGGAAGTATTCGAACTGGACCTCTCCGGAGCTCAAGATCTGCTCGGACGTGATTTGAGTCAAATTCATACTCATCCTCGATACTCATATCTGGCCTGGCCATGAGCGCGCTTCCCACGCCATTCGGCAATTCGAGAGCATCATAGATGGTCGCATCTCACCTTGTGAAGAGAAAAATCCCGCCGGCTCATTGCTTGAGGGCGTCATCCATGGCCCGTGTTCTCTCGTCGCCGAGCGAGATCGTCCTTCGGGCGCGCTGGATGGGCTCATTGCGGTATTCCCGCACCGCGTCGAGCCCATCCTGGGAGATCTGGGGCATGCTCGCCGGCTCGACCGGGGGCTCCCCAGATTTCGAGCAACCCGAGAGGCACAGCATCCCGATCGTCATACCCACTGTGATGAACTTTCGAGTGATTCCCCTTTTGAACATTTCAGTCTCTCCCTTATTGGGTGAAGGTTCGGATCGCATTCAAATCCGGGAGATCGGGCAATTCCTCCCAAATCCTCCATCCCAATCTTCGGTCAGCAATGGGCAATGCCTTGAGATTTTCAGACTCGTCGCAATCTCTGGGTGCCTGGTGAGTGTGCTGTGAAGCTTCTGCCCCTTCTGGACGGAAGAGGATGCCATTGAACATTTCAGCAGAGTTCTACGGCCGGCGCTCGGCAGCCAGATGCTCCCGGTCCAGAGGTGCGGGGTCTGTTCCGCTCGCCGTATTCTTCTGTATCCTCGGCCTGGCCGCTCAACTCCTCCTTCTTCCGATTCACTCCTTCCGGCTCAATGCAGAACGAGCACATGCTCCCTCCGTGAGATGCGGTTTCAGGGCAGTTCACCAAGGGGAGTCGGCAGGTCCGGGGACCGAACTGTCCAACCCCCGCAAAGGTGTAGATCACTCTCACCATGATACCTGTTCATGCCCCATCTGTCAGACCGTCCTGCGCTCCTCCCAATGCCTGATGCCCACGGCAGGTGTGGTTTTCCTGGTCCTCGCTCCCGCAGCCCCAGCAAATCTGTTCGAGGCTCGAGGGAAAACATCACCATCACACCTCATCCACGGGGCGCGATCCCCGCCTCAGCTGTCCTGACCATTTCATCTAAATCCAGAATAAGAAATGAGCCTATGTCATTGAGAAGGCTTCTCCATGGGGGCTGCTCGGGCACCCGCATGCAAGGGAGGCTCGTTGAGGCGGGAGGGAGCTCCCATGGAGCCATGTGTCAGACGATTGGGCGCCGATTATCCTTGGAGCCTGAGCGATGGAACACCGCGCTTCATTGGCGTCGCATTGTGTCGTGAAGAATCGGAACAGAGAATCCTGGAGGGGGTATGGTCATGAAACAACATGCGTTGGCTTTTGTTGCGGCATTCTCAATTCTTGGGTTGTGTTCGGGCGTGCCCTGCACAGCAGTCCAGGCCCAGGGTCCAGCCGGCCCGGAAATGAGAGTGCTGGCCGTGGAGACCTTTCTGGCCGACATCGCTCAGAATGTGGCGGGAGACCGTTTCAAAGTGCCCGCTCTGCTGCCCATCGGGGCGGACCCGCACGGTTTTCAGCCCACACCGGCCGACGTGGCCAAGGTGGCAAACTGCAATGTGCTCATAGTCCATGGAGCCGGCATTGAGGAGTTTCTTGACGAGGTCCTGCACAATGCAGGCGGAGCTCGCAGGGTGATTGAAGCGTCGGCCGGGCTCAAGGCCCGCACACCTGAAGAGGGAGAAGTCGCTGAAGCACATGGGGGTCAAGATGAACGGGAGGCGGACCACGGGCATGAACACGGTCCCGATGCCAAAAGCGACCACAAACACGAGCATGGGGGGAAGCATGCGGACCCCCACGCTCACGATGAGGGACACCACCATCACGATGCTGATCCGCACTTCTGGCTTTCTCCCGTCAACGTCATCACCTACGTGACCAACATAAGGGACGGATTGAGCCAGGCTGATCCCGCTGGAGCGACAGCGTTTGCGGCCAATGCAGACGCGTATGTCGCCCAACTGAAGGAACTGGACCAGTGGATTGCTGAGCAGGTGAAGCAGATTCCCGAGAAGAAGCGGATCCTGGTTACCAATCACGAAAGTTTCGGCTATTTTGCAGATCGTTATGGATTCGAGATTGCCGGGAGTATTTTGCCCAGTGTGAGCACGGGAGCATCGCCTTCGGCCAGGGAGCTGGCGGAACTGACCAGGAAGATGAAGGCTGTGGGGGCCGGGGCCATTTTCCTCGAAACCGGGAACAACCCTCAACTCGCCACGCAGCTGGCCAAGGAGACCGGAATCAGGACGGTGACCGAGCTTCACACGCACTCCATCACGGAGCCCGGAGGCCCGGCACCCACCTATATTGACATGATGCGATTCAACACGAAAGCCATCGTGACCGCCCTCAAGTGATGGTCATGGGGAGCGCAATGTGACGCCTCTGACAAATCGCAGCGGAACGGCAACCTGCGCCTGGGCGCCTGCCCACCTCCTGGTGGAAGACATCACCGTGTCCTACGGGCACAGGCCGGCCCTCCAGGAAGTGACCTTCTGCGTTCCCGTGGGGACACGGGTTGCGGTGATCGGACCCAACGGGGCCGGCAAGTCGACGCTTTTCAAAGCC